>NZ_CP181499.1:1267500-1567500 GCF_052186135.1 Methylocystis sp. JAN1
CGATCGCGACCGGCAATCCTTCGGGGATGGCGGCGACGGCCAGCCCGACCGCCATCATGAAGAGCTCGAGGAGCCCCATGTGGCGCAGATAGCCGATCACCATGAGAAGGCCCACCGCGATCGCCACCAAAATCGCGATCAACCTGGAGAAACGCTCCATGCGGATGATCAGCGGCGGCTGGGACGCCGAAGGCTTGACGAGTTCTCCGGCAATTTTGCCGACCTCGGTCATGAGACCCGTCGCTGTCGCCTCGCCGACGCCGCGCCCGCGCGTGACCATCGAACCGGCGAACGCCATGCCGTCGCGCGCGACCTCCATCGCCCCAGCCGCGACAACCTTCTTCACCGGCGCAGACTCGCCCGTCAAAAGCGATTCATCGCAACGCAGATCCGCAGATTCGATAAGTCGCAGATCCGCCGGCACGCGGCGTCCGGCCTCGAGCAGGACGACGTCGCCCGGCACGATATCGCTCGCGTCAATTTCCTGCTGGACGCCGTCGCGCAAGGCCAGCGCACGCGGCTGGTCGCGTTCGCGCAGCGCGGCCGCGGCCTGGCCGGCGGAATATTCCTGAATCGCGCCAATAATCCCATTGATTATCAGCACCACGCCGATAAAGGCGGCGTCTTTCGCGTCGCCGATCGTCATAGCGACGGCGGCTGCGGCGACCAGGATATAAATCAGTGGACTGAGGAACTGTCCGAGAAAGACTGTCGCGAAGGAGGGCGGTTGCGCTTCGGGCAGCGTGTTCGGGCCGAATTTGGCGAGGCGCACACGCGCCTCGTGGGTCGTCAGTCCCTGCATGATGCTCCTGAATTTTTAGGGGGAGAGCCGAGGCTATTCGTCATTTTCTTGGAAAAGTCTTCCCCTTCAGACGGCAAACATTGCTTCGACCAAGGCGCCAGGAGCAAAAGGTAGGGTCGCTGCCCAATAAGGGCAAACAGCGGGGACGGACGCCCGGCGCGTAATTTTGCAGTGCATCGGCGCGACCTGACCGGGACTAACTGCCGAGGCGCAGCTGCGTCCCTTTTTGAAGCAGATTCGTCCTGTTCGCGCGAGCGGCTGCGCTTATTTGGTCCACGACGCTTTGATAGCGCGATATTGAATTGACCCGACGAATCCGTCGGATCGGCGTTTCCCCCTCGCCGCTGGCGTGAAAGAATTGATGTTGAAATGCAGCAATTGGCGCATAAAGCTCGCCTGCGCTCCTAACCAGCCCTTTCGTCGGCCTTTCCACTGGAAACGTAATGTCCCCTCTCAGAGCTCGGCACGCGAGTTGCCATGAAGGAGAAATTGCAACTTACGCGAAAGGCGCTTTCCGTCGAAAGCAGCCGCGAGGGAGAGAGACGATGGTGGAGTCGCGTGAAGCCATCTTTGAGGCGTTCTCCGAACGGGAGGCGCTGAAGGCCTTATACGCGCAAGCGATCGCCAAGGCCGACAGTCTATACTTCAGCCAAGATCGCGCGGCCTATGAAGCCGCCCAGCGCGTGCAGGAGGACGCATGTTATAGGCTTTGCGATTATGAGAGAGGGCTTTTGGCCGTTCGGCCGCAGACCGTCGCCGGGGCATTGGCGCTATTGCGGTTTGCGGCGACCTTCGCGGATGACGGCGCCGCGGCCGAATGGAATATCGGCGACGCGGTTCGCGCTTGTGTTGAGCTTATCGAGCGAAAGGTCGCTTTATAGCAGCAAGCTGTGCGATCGGCCGCTCTTCAGTCTGAGAACGCGGGTCGCGCGCGGCCGACAACGATCGGGAGGCGCTTGACCTCCGCCCATGTGAGGGCTTGCGTGAACCGCGCGCGCAGGAGATGCGCTTGTCAGGAATGGTTCCAGCTGAAGATCCGCCTCGCTTGGACTGGAGCCGAGAGACATGTGCAGCCTGATCAGCTTGGGCTATTATCGTCCTAAAGAGACTTCGCCTGGCGTATCCACAATCGATCAAGGACGAAGGCGAAGCTGGAACCGTGACGATGACGCTCAATCTTGATCCTCTCTTGCAAATATTTTCGCAAAACGCCGCGGCGATCGCTTCCGCAAGCGACGAACGGAAAGCCGAATTGATCAAGGCGATGCTAGCCGTCTATCCCGATGACGTCGTAAATGCTGAAGAATGGCCGGATGCGCGTCAACTCGACGACGCGGCGATGGCTTTAGTGGGGGCCGCCATCCCGGCCGGCGTCGAGGGAGAGGCAAGCCGGCTGCTGGGTCGGTTGGCCCAATATCGTCACCATGCATGCGGCGCTCACGACGAGGCGCTGTCGTTCTTTGAAAAGTCGCTTGCCCTGGCGGAGCGAAGCTTTGGGAAAGAGCACATGGCGACGGCCGGCCTCTTTTCGGATTTCGCGGCGTTTTTGGTCGATATCGGCGGACGAGACAATCTCTGTCGCGCCCGAGACTTTCTCGACCGCGCGCTCGCGATCGACGAGAGGGCGCTCGGCCCAGACCATCCTTTGATCGCCGTTCGTCTGTCGAATCTCGCAATAGCGCTCCGCACGATCGGAGGAACGGCGAATCTCAGGCTTTCCAAGAATTATCTGTTGCGGGCGCTCGCAATCGACGAGAAGGCGCTTGGCGCAGGCCATCCTTCGATTGCGATTCGTCTTTCCAATCTGGCGAGCTTGCTGCACGAATTTGGAGGGGCGCAAAATCTTGATCTCGCCAGAGACTGCCTTTCGCGAGCGCTGGCGATCGAAGAAAGGGCGCTCGGCGCTGATCACCCGCATGTCGCCATTCGACTCTCGAGCGTCGCCGCCACTCTCAAGGCGTGCGGAGGGAAAGCCAATCTTGAATTGGCCAGGGAGCACCTTATTCGTGCGCTGGAAATTGACGAGACGGCGTATGGCGAGGAGCATCCTGTCGTCAGCATTCGCCTTTCGAATCTCGCCATGGCGCTCAGGGATCTTGGCGGTCGGGAAAATCTTGAACGCGCGGAACAATATCTGATCCGGGCGTTGGCGAACGACGAAAAGACGATCGCTCGCGACCATTCCGAACATGCGAAGCATCTCTCCAACCTCGCGCTTGTGCTCAAGGAACTCGGGGGAATCGAAAATTATCGGCGCGCTGAAGTTCTGGTGACCCAAGCGCTGGAGATCGACGAAAGATTGCTTGGCGTCGAGCATCCGCATATCGCCGCCGATCTTTGGTTGCGCGCGTCGATCCGACGCGCCGTCGGCGGCTCTGAAAGTCTCACCCTCGCGAAGAACGATCTTGTTCGCGCAGTAGCGACGCTTGGCGAGACGCTTGGACCGGAACATCCGACGACGCGTCGCATCGCGAGCGAAATCGACAATGTGGATGTCGGGCTCCGTCGAGATCGTTGTGGAGTCTGCGACTAGATCACGCCGATCGACGGTTTGAGAAGTGTGGAATTGGAGTGATTTGGAAATTGCTAAATTTCCAATCAACGCGGCTTGGCGTTGACGATATGACCGGCTTGCTTCAGCGTGCCGCTAAGGAACAAGCCGCGACAGTCGGCCGCTCATCGACTCGTCTAAAAAGGGAAAAGTTCGACATGTTCGGAATCGGGGACAAGTTGCCCGCGTTCAAGGTTACGGGAGTCAGGCCCGGCTTTAATGAAATCGAGGAAAATGGCGCGTCCGCCTTCGAGGTGATCGACGAGACGAGCTTTACCGGCAAATGGAAGGTGATCTTCTTCTATCCAAAGGACTTCACCTTCATTTGCCCGACCGAGATCGCCGAATTCGCACGCCTCTCCGAGGAATTTTCCAGACGCAACGCCATTGTTCTCGGCGGTTCAACCGATAACGAATTTGTCAAGCTTGCGTGGCGGCGGGATCATAAGCATCTCAACCGGCTCCCGATCTGGCAATTTGCCGACGCCGGCGGCGCCCTGGTGGATGGGCTGGGCGTGCGCGCGCCGACAGGCGTCGCTTACCGAGCGACTTTCATTGTCGATCCGAATAATGTGATACAGCATGTCTACGCGACCAATCTCGACGTCGGGCGCTCTCCGCAGGATACGCTCCGCGTGCTCGACGCGCTTCAGACCGGCGAGCTTTGCGCCTGCAACCGGCCGATCGGCGGCGAGGTTCTGAAGCCGGCGGCATGATGGGATGAGGAAAGCGGCGTCTGCGAGAGGCGGGCGCCGCTTCCAGCGCGCCTTCAGACTTAATCGTTTCCTTGGCGGGCTTTCTGCCGCGCAACGCGGCGCGTTCTTCGGAGCGCGGGAGCCGCTCGCGACGTTGCGTCGCCAACTTACGATTGTTATCGCAACGTAACGCCAGCCTGGCGCGCTGGGCGTCGCGGCGTGAAGATGGCGGAGCCATTGGTTACAAAAGCTTAATTTGCCGTTTTTAGGCGCAGACATACATCGGGCTCATCGCCAACCGGAATCCGAGGCTGCGTCTTGCGTAAACGACTCCTCACGATAATGTCCGCAGCGACTCTCGCTGCGGCGGGCCTGTCAGGGGCCGCCCTTGCCGACCCATCTGCAGCCGATCAGCCTGCTCAAGCCGGCGATCATGGTTTCTCTCCAGAAGACCGCGCGGCTTTCCTGGACGCCAGGGCGGCAGCCCTGAAAGCGGGATTGAAGCTTACTGCGGCGCAGGAAAAAACGTGGCCCGCCGTCGAAACCGCTTTGCGCGAAGTTTGGAAGGCTCGCGCAGATCGCGCCGCCGATTGGCGGGAAAAGTGGAAAGACATTCGCGAGCATCACAATGTCATTGAGGGTCTGCGGCTTCGAGCCCAGGGCCTCACTTCGCGGGGTGCGGAGCTGAGCAAACTCGCGGATGCCGCAAAACCGCTCTTCGACAGTCTCGATGATGCGCAGAAGCGCCGCCTCGGCGTTCTTCTCTTCCATGTGCTCATGAAGCCGGATGGGCGCGAGCATTGGGGATCGCGCGTCGGCCACTGACAAAGGCGGCGGCGGGGCATGAGCGGAAGACGTCAAGTCTCCTGTTGCGGGAACGCTTGCGGAGATCACGCCCGGCCAATGCCGCGGCGCCGAACAGGAACGCCCCGGGCGACGGCTTGTCGCAAAGTCCCCAACGTTCGCTTGTGGTCCTTTGCGCATGCGCAGCAAAATCCCGGCAGCCTGCCTGAGAGCAATGGCGGATATTTGGGTGAGCGGGTGACCATGAACGGCGCCAAAAGACGCGCGCGGCGAAAAAGACCTCGGGCGCCTATGCGTCCGGCCGCGCGCGCGGCCCGGTTAGCATCCCAAAATACAGCAGCGCGAAGAGCGCGTAAGCCAGACTCCACAGCCCAGCCGCTACCGCGAGGGAGACAAAATAATATTCGCCTGTAAAAGGCGCGCCGACGCGCAGCGCCGCCGCGAGCGTTACGGCGACGAAGATGGCCACCGTTCCACGATCGGCGATGAGCGCGCGCCCCGTATGGCCACGCGTCGCGCGGGTCATCACGGCGAGCGTCATTGTTCCGATGGCGCCGGCGGTAAGCGCGTGCAGAGGCGCGGTCGGGTCCGTAACGCTAAGAAATTCGTTCGCGCCCATAAGCAGCAGGCCAAGCGCAAGCCAGCCATAGCCCAGATGCAGCACGAACAGCAGAGGCTCCGCGCCCGTGCTGGCGCCACGCCAGCGCATGAGTCGCGCAAACAGCGCGGCGCCCGCGATAATCTGGAGGATGGCGGTCGGTCTCGTATCTGGGAACGTAACCCAGGCGATGAGCGCCAAGAGCGTTGTCGCGAGAGCGAAGCGGTCGAGCGCGCCGAAAGGAGCTGGTTCGACCGCGCCTGGCAGGGTTTTCGCCAGCCAGTTGCGGGTGAAGCTGGGTGTAATGCGCCCGCCAATGAGGGCGACGAGCATGGCGAGCGTGGCGACGCCTACCCGCGACCCGAGGACGCCCGTTGCGGCGAGGTTCATGGCGTCGAGGTGCGTGAGCATATTGCCGACAAAGAGAAACGCGAGAGCGGCCACCATGGGGAGGTTGCGCCAGTTCCGTCCAGTCACAATTTCGCGCGCGACGACGAGGAGAAACGAAGCCGGAAAAGCGAGATCGAGGGCCGCTACGAGGGGCGCCGGCGCACTTGCCGAGAAAAAGACGGCGATGCGGCCGAGAAACCATAGCGCGACAAGACCGGCGAGCGGCGCGCCTTGCAAGGGCATTCGCCCAGTCCAATTGGGAATGGCCGTGAGAAGAAATCCCGCCACCACCGCGCCTCCAAAACCGAAGGCCATCTCATGCGGGTGCCAGATGCTCGGCGAGAATCGCGTCGGCAGGTCGGCGGCCATCTCGAAATAGGCGATCGACAGCGGTAGGGCGACGGCGGCCCAAAGCGCGGCGGAGAGAAAGAAGGGACGAAACCCTGCCGAAAGGAAGGACGTCAGAAAAGTGTGGCTCTCCTGGGCGCGGTAGCGCGGAATAGGGGGCATGATACGCCTCTCTTGCGGTCATGGAGCATTGCAGAATGGCGCGCAACGGACCAAGCCGCAACAATGGACCGTAGCCTCAGAGCGTGGCGGCCCGTCGATCTCCTAGCCGGGCGAAATCAGAACGACGGGAGGAGCGTCTGTCCCAATGTCTCCGCTTGCGATCTTCGCCTTGGGAACTGCTGGTAAAAGCCGGGCGATGGGTTTGTTTGTTTCCACTAGACCAGAGCCCATCTCTATTCTTTGTTCATGCGTCTTGCGGTTTCGCTTTTGAGCCAGCGCCACAAGGCGACCGCGTGCGGTTTCGCCCATTCGAAGAAGGCTTTACCACATGTGGACAGAAGGCCTCCCGCCGTTTTCGCCAACTCAACCGCTCGGTCGAACCAAGGCAGCAACGGGCTGTCCGGCGGGATTTTTGCCCTCGCCCAGGCAACCCAATCGCTGACAATCTGCAAAGCAGCCCGCCCCAACACGCTCCAGGGATCCTCAACCGGCGCACGCTCGACGGCGTCGCGAAAGCGGGCGAATTCCGCGGCGATTGCCGCGCTCTTGCGCCGTTCTTCCTCTAGCTGGCTTGAAAGCTCTTTGGCATGCGCGGCTTCCTGTTCAGCGTGACGCTCGCTGTCTTTCGCTCTCTCGGCTTCGTGATGCTCTTCCAGTTGGGCTTCCGCAACCTCTCGAGCCGACTCGTCGGTTTGGAGCGCCATCGCCTCGAACTGGGATAGCACTTGATCTCGCTGCTCGGTCACCTCGCGTAAGAGCGCCAGCAATTCCTTGCGGGTGAGGCTGTCAAGCTCAATCCGCGCCGTGGCTTCGCGAGCGAAATCGTTGGTCAGCTCCGCCTCCATCGCTTGTGGGACCCGCAGTCTGCAAGTGCGGCCAAGGTTTTTAGATAAAGACGGAAGCGCCTTTTGCCACCCCCCGACGCCAGCCGGCTCTCGCCGCATGGCGGGGCCGCTCAGAGCCTTTGATTGGCTTCCCAAGCGTTAGATTTCGATCGCTGGAAGTCTCGCTTGTGCTGTTAGACGGAAAATCCAGGAGCGGCTTGTGAGCTAAGACCGCGGCAGGCGGGCGATTCATTTCGTAACGCGACTTTCCAATCGATCCGAAGCGCTATTTCTATTTCCTTATGAAACAAGTTCTTGGAGAATCCCGATGGCAAAGACTTCGGCGGCGGCTTCGGGTAAAATGCGGCTCCCAAAAAAGTCCTTAGCCGCGAAGCTGATAGATGCGCACCGCGTCTACGGGGGCGAAGACATTGGCGCCCCGCTTGCGCTGCGCATTGACCAGACGCTGACCCAGGACGCGACCGGCACCCTCGTCATGCTTTCGCTCGAAGCGATGCGGCTCGAGCGCGCCAAAACCGAAATCAGCGTGCAATATGTCGATCACAATCTACTCCAGATCGACAATCTCAACGCCGAGGATCATCTTTTTCTGGAAAGCGCCTGCCGGCGCTTCGGTCTGTGGTATTCGCGCCCCGGCAACGGCGTCAGCCATGTCGTGCATATGGAGCTTTTCGGTCAGCCCGGTAAATCGCTGCTCGGATCCGACAGTCACACGCCCGCCGCCGGCTCTCTTGGCATGCTCGCGATCGGCGCGGGCGGGCTCGACGTGGCGCTCGCGATTGCCGGCGAACCCTACGTCACCGAGACGCCCGCGATCTTCGGCGTCGAGCTGCGCGGCGCCCTGCCGTTCTGGGTCAGCGCCAAGGATGTGATCCTTGAAATGCTGCGCCGTCACGGCGTCCGCGGGGGTGTGGGAAAAATCATTGAATATTACGGGCCGGGCCTCGAGGGGCTCACCGCGATGGACCGGCACGTCATCGCCAATATGGGCGCCGAACTCGGCGCGACGACGTCCGTCTTTCCTTCGGACGAAAAGACGCGGGCTTTCATGAGCGCGCGCGGTCGCGACGCGGAATGGCGCCCTCTCGCGGCTGACGCCGGTTGCAGCTACGACCTCCATGACAGCGTCGACCTTTCAACCCTCGAGCCGCTGATCGCCTTGCCCTCGAGCCCGGGGAAGGTCGTTCCGGTCCGCGAAGTCGCGGGCGAGGAGATCGCGCAGGCCTATATTGGGTCATCCGCCAATCCCGGCTGGCGCGACTTCGCCATCTGCGCGGAAATGGTGCGCGGCAAGTCGGCGCCGGCAGCCATATCCTTCGACGTGAATCCCACTTCACGACAAGTGCTGCAAGCCCTGCTTGACGACGGTCGACTTGCCGCGCTTGTCGAGGCCGGCGCGCGAATTCATCAAACCGGATGCAACGGTTGCATCGGCATGGGGCAGGCGCCGGCCATCGGCCGCAACTCTCTGCGCACCACGCCGCGCAATTTCCCGGGGCGCTCCGGCACAGAGGAGGATTCCGTCTTTCTTTGCTCCCCCGAGACCGCCGCCGCTTCCGCACTCGCCGGCCGCGTCGCCGACCCGCGCAAGATCGGCATTCCCTATCCGGATCTGGCGGAGCCCACGCCGAGGTCAGAGTTCTTGCTGATGGAGCCGCCTCTACCGGCCGCCCAGGCGAAGCGCGTCGAGCTGGTGAAAGGATCCAATATCCGTTCCTTGCCTGACTTTGATCCGCTGCCGAATATGATCGGACTCGAAATCCTGCTGAAAATGGGGGACGACGTATCGACCGACGAAATTCTCCCGGCAGGCGCGAAGGTCCTGCCGTTCCGTTCCAATCTTCAGCGTATCTCCGATTTCGCCTTCGAGCGCATCGATCCGGACTATGCGCGCCACGCTCGCGCCCTTGGCGCCAAGGCTGGACACGCTGTCATCGGCGGAAGCAATTACGGCCAGGGGTCGTCACGCGAACATGCCGCCGCCGCGCCGCGCTATCTTGGTCTGCGGGTCGTCATCGCGAAAAGCTTCGCCCGCATTCATCGGCAGAATCTCGTCAATTATGGCGTGCTGCCGCTCGTCTTCGCACATGCGGAGGATTACGATCGGCTGGACATCGGCGACAGGCTGAATTGCGCGGATATACGCGACCAGCTCGCTCACGGTCCCGGGGTCGTGTTCAAGACCGGCAAAGCGGAGGTTCAAACCACGCATCAACTTAATGCAGATGAAATTGCGATCGTTCTCGACGGCGGCGTTATCACGCATCGCCGCCGTCTTGGCGGACCGGATCAACGTCGCTCGGCACAGGGAGGAGTTTGAAACGATTTTAGCCGTTTATGCGTCACGGGCGGTCAAGCCCACGTGACCTTGTGATAATCAAAGCCTTCCATCAGTTCAGGCTTCACCACGGCAAAAAACGGCGATAGGTCGAAATCTCGCGGCGTGTACAGCGAAGAATCTCGTATGTGCAGAATTTCACGGGTGACGTGACGCTGTGTCTTCGGATCGCTCGCCGTTACCAATTCAATCGTCGGAAGGATCGGGTACCGGATTGAATGGAAAGCCTCGGCAATCAGCGTCGAGCATATGGCGCGCGACGGCGCGCCCGAGCCGACGGCGATGAAACGCCGCCGCCATCTCGACGGGACCGGCGGCGTGGGCACGAGAAAGCGAAAAAGATCGAAGAGATTGCGTAAGTCGTATTTTGCGCCAACGCGCTCCGCGGCGAAGGCGATAAGCTGATGAAGATCGGAGTCGCTGAGATTCACCGACCGGCAGATCCGGATGTGATAATCGCGATATCTGGAAAGCGGCGAGGAGCGAACGCCGTCCGCGAGATCGGCTTCTACCAGGACATGCGGCTCGCCGTCAGCTTCCGCGCATCCGGCGAGCGGCCCGATGAACAGCGCGGCGTGAGACCATGTCGACTGCGTCAGATATTTGATTGGCTGAGAGATGCGGGAGCGCCCCTCGATGAGAAGGACGTCGCCCGGTCGCAGAAGCTCACGTAAGCGTTCGATCGGTTCAGGCGCGGTAAGCGGATGGGCTTCGACCTCGGTCGTCAAATAGCGTGCGATGGCCAGCCCGATGGCGTGAAGAAAAGCATTGAGGTTCATCGCCGGCGCGTCGCTCCTCCTGCGATCGGAATTCAAAACGCATCGCGCGGCGGCGCCGCGCTCGGATCGAACGCTGGAGGTCGTCCGACCGTTTTCGTGAGTGTATGCGTTAAATAGCGACGGCGACGGCGTCTTCAATTCGCGGGGGCCGCGCGCGCGACTTCCATATCGCCGGATGATGCACAAGAGGCGCGGTAAAAAGCCGTCAGCGAGGAATGCTTAACGGGGCGCGGTGGATCGGCCGTTTGGGCGTTTCCGAGATTCAATGACGGTCGCGACGCCTGGCTTTTCGTGGCCGGAGGCCGCGAGCCTCAGGCCTTCTCTGACACGCGCAAGCGCCTCGTCGGCTCGGCCGGCAGCGTAGACGGCGTGAGTAGAGTAGGAAAACTCGGGAGCTCCCGGCACGCGACGCAACCTTCCGTCATCGAGAAAAGGTTGCGCTGCGCCAATGCGGAAATAGCCAGAGCCGCCGACTGAAAGAAGGAAGGTCAAAGCAAGCGGTCCGAGCGAGACCGACGTAGCGGGACTGCCAAGCTCAGGGAAGGCCGCGTGATGATTGGCCTGGAAGGCGTCGCCCCAATCTACGAAAATGTAAGTGCCCGGATCGACGCTTCCGTCAGGCGAACTGGTTACCTGAACGAGTTTTTCTTCCATGAGCAGTTCGCAGACGAGGCTAGACCGTTGTGGCGGGCTATAGATGACCGCCAAGTCTAGAGATCCCTCTTCCACTCGTTCGACGAGGCGCGTCGCCGCATCGACTTCCGCTCTGACCGCAATCTCGGGACATTCGAGACGCATCCAAATCAGCCAATCGGCGAGCAAGGGATGCCAAAGGCTCAATTCGCCTCCGAGGGTGATTTTATCGGTTTTGTTGGCGGGCAAGGCGACCTGCTGTCGGGCCCTCTCCCATATCTGCAGGAGCGTCTCGGCGTAGCGCTTGAAGCGTTCGCCGGCGGGCGTCAGCCGGGCCCCAGCCTTGTTTCGAATGAACAACACCCGGTCGAGCTCCATTTCCAGGGTTCGAATTCGAGCGCTGACGGCGGTTTGGGTCAGGTGCAGGCGCTCGGCGGCCGCAATGAAGCTTCCGCTTTCAGTCACCGCCAGAAAGGTTCGAGCGAGGTTGATGTCCATGAGTTAATATGAATATGTTTGCTTCTAAATTCAATAAAACACATTTGTCTGTTCGTAAATCAAGTGAGAATCTGTCTCAGGAGCGGGACGCCGCGGGAGGGCCCCTGGCGTAGACAGAATTTGTGCGTGCGAACGACAGGTTGGAATTCTTGTCCCATCGATTGCCCTTTCTCGTGCGAGCCGGTCTTTTGGAGCGCGGATGATCGTTGACAACAGGCCGCTGCGCGGCTGGCGACTATGGTTGTTCACCGCCACGCTGGCGCTTGGCACCGTTGTCGTCCTTTCCAATATTCCCGGCTACACGATAACCGTGCCCTATGTGGCGGGCAGTCTTGGCGGGGTCACGCCGAGTTTCGGCACATGGGGCACGACAGACCATATGGTTGGCTTGGCGCTTGGCCTGCCGTTTGCGCGTTGGTTTGCCGGCCGCTTCGGCGACTATCGCGTCTATGTCGTCGCATTCCTGCTTTACGCCTGTACGGCATGGCTTTGCGCGGCGAGCGAAACCCTTTGGATGTTTCTGCCGGGCCGCATTTTGCTCGGCTTCGCGGGCGGCGTGACTCTTCCTCTCGCACAATCGCTGGCGCTTAGGGAATTTCCTGAGCGCCGACGCGCCTGGGCCGTCGGATTGTGGGGCGCGTTGAGCATGACGCCCTTCACGATCGGCGTTTTTCTTGGCGGATGGTTCGCCGAATTCCTGAGCTGGCGCTGGGTGTTCTACACCGACATCGTCGTTGGCGCGCTAGCGGCGGCTCTCGTCGGCGCGCTGCTCTACGGTCGAGGCTTCAATGTGAGAATCGTGCGGTTTGATTTCGTGGGCGTCGCGCTGCTCACCGCCATCGTTTACGGCGTTCAGACGGTGTTCAATATGGGTAACGATTTCGACTGGTTCGCCTCGCCGTTCCTGGCGACGACGCTGATCGTCGTCGAAATCGCTGTCCCGTTGTTCGTGATTTGGGAGTTCGGCGAGCGCAATCCCGTGCTGGACCTGCGCCTGTTCGGGCGCCGCAATTATGCGATTGCGACCTTTTGCTCAGTCTTCGGGTTTCTGATCATACAGGGGCTGCTGTCCGTGTTCGTCTTTCAGTTGCAATTGCTCATGGGCTATACGTCATCTCTTGCGGGAACGGTTTACCTGCTGATGTTCATCGTCGCGGGGCCCACCGTCGCCATTCTTCATGAACTCAACAAGACGGTCGACGTGCGGCTGATCTGCTTCTTCGATTTTGCCGGCCTGGCCGCGACTCTTACCTGGCTGGGGCTCTTTGACAGGCTTGCCTGGTTCGACCAGCTATCCTGGCCGATGCTGTCTTTCGGCTTTTTCATCGCCCTCTTTTTCGCGCCGCTTGCCAGCCTCGCCATGCACGGACTCTCGGGAGCGAAGCTTATTCGCGCCGCGGAAGAGCTGGCTTTTCTGCGCACCGTGGCGGGCTCCTACGGTATCTCGCTGCTCGCTGTCGTGCAGTTCCGCCGGCTGCCTTTCCATCAGCTCGATCTCGCCGATCATCTCGGCGGGCGGCGATTCGCTTCACTTGATCTTCTCGCGCAGACGGCTGCGAAACTCGAAGCTGCTGGCGTCAACTCGTCGACCGTGACGCGCCGGCTTGCAAATCTCATACGTGAGCAATCGGCGCTGCTTGCGCTGAACGACGCGTTTCTGGTCGGCGCTGTCGTCTTCGTGTTGCTGGGCGCCGTCATCTGGTTCGCGCATCCGACCCTGATCGCCTTCTGGCGGCGTGGGGATGCGGCGCACCTTCGGGCTGAGGAGCTCATGGAGTCGCCATGACGCGGATCTATCGCTATCCGCGGCCTGCATCGCGCGGTTCTACGGCTCACGCCGAAGCTAATACCGATGTTGAAGACAATTGGATTCAGTTTTGGCCCTCGGGGTAAGAACCTCGCCGCGAAATGCATCTAATGGGCGACGTCACGAGAAGGATGGTCGTGCGCGTCGGGATTATGCGTTCAACGTTTTGGCGATCAAGAATCGCGCCGTCGACCCCCTCTCGATGGCGTGATGCCGGGGGCGCGGCGTTTCTCGCGCCCCCGCGCTTCATCCGGCAGCGCGTCATTCTCTCCGACGCCCCCAATCACAATTCCATGATCGGGGGCGCGAAGCGGCCGGAGAGCGTTCTCGCGCTTCAGCGCTGCGCCGACGGCGCCTCGTCGCCGTGAAGGCGGAGATCTTTCGGGATGGGCGACATGCAATCGAGGGTTCGAGCGCTTCGTCGTCGTCGAATGGCCGCAGATAAAGTCCGCCGGTCCCCAGAGGATTCTTACTTCGAAGCCTCGGATTTTTTTTCGGCGAGAACGACTTCGAGGAGACCGAGATAGACCTCTTCGCACTCGGGGCACTGATGCATATGATGGCGCACCTCGGGAAAGCGCGCAGCGGCGTCCTCGCCTGCAGCCTCCAGCTCGGCATAGCGCGGCACTCGCTCGAAATAATCGCTGCACGACAGCTCCTCGCCGGCTTTCGCCGCGAAGATGGTATCGATCAGGCGTCCGAACTCTTTCTGTTTCATGCTGGATTCTCGTCGCTACCCATTAGACGCCGTGAAACGACGATTTCTTACCGTCTTCAAAATAGGGCCGTTCGGGCCGAGGCGGATCAAAAATGGCGATGAGCTCGCGATGTGTGACGCCCCTTGAGAGAAGGGCGGCCTGGAGCCGCTTGCGCGCATCGTGGATGAGCTTATAGAGGCTATTTCGATTGGTTCCCATCCATTCCGCGACAAAATCAAGCGGCATTTCCTGGAACGCGTGCGCGATCAACGCCTTGCGTTGTAGGGGGGTCAACGCGGTTTCGAGCAGCTCGCACAGTATCGCCCAAGCTTGTTGTTGCTCGAGACTTCGCTCGGGCTCGGGATTGTCGATCGGCCAATGCGGCATGGCGTCGCCAAGGCGCGCCGCGTCGATCGCCGTTGCTCGCCAACGGCGCCGCCGCAGTTCATTAAGGGTGACGCGGATAGCGATAGAATAGGCCCATGTCGTAAACTGGCTGTCGCCGCGGAACTGATCCAGCTTGGCCTGAACGAGGAGCGTGGACTCTTGCGCGCAGTCTTCCGCCAGATCCTCATAGTCATCGTTAAGGCGGGCGATGTCGGCCTTGCTTTTACGGGACAGGAAACTGGAAATCGCGCGGCGCAACAATTCTCGCAGCTCCTTGACGGCGTTCTCCTGGCTTTGCCCCGACTGGCGCAGAGCCGCTAGCCACTCAGTGTTGGATCTTGTGGCCACCGACGCCCCTGAATTTGACGATTAGCGACACGCTCGGTTCCTCGTAAGCGATCGACGGAGCCAAAGAACGCCATCGATGATCTGCCGCAATTTACAAAGCTCAACCGGGCGGGCGCAAGTCTCCTGCATCGGGCTTGCGGACTGTGGGTTCGACCCGAATCTTTCAGGGAGATCAGCCAAGGAGATCAGCGCTCGCCGGCGTCGCCGCTACAGCGCGCGGGTTCGATCTTCTTGTCCGGAAACATAAACCTCGACGCCGTCGCAAAGATAGGAAAATTGGCCTCACGTGTCGAACGTGGTCCCCGCAGCAGCGGAAGCGGCGACTGCGCGGGACTCGTCGGTGCGTTTGATTTCTCGCTTGCCGCTCTCCAGTCCGACCCGCCAGGTCAAGCCATCGGGACGCCGCGATTCCACTGTGATTTGAATGCGGGGGCGCGAGAAGCTCTCGCGCCCCCTCCATCGCGCCATCGTTAGGAAACCGGGGTCGATGGCGAGATGTTTCTGTACGGGGACATTAGATGTAAATCTTAAAATGCCCCGACTCTGTTTTAGCCGAACACCGCTTGTCGCTTGTTCTCAAAGCAACCGATGCGCTACGGCGCCGCGAACAAAAACGCCACCGGGCCAGCCAAACCGCCAAGCACGAAAAGAAGCCCTCGCAACTGCTGGTTCTCAATCGGGAGCAAACCTTGTCCTTCTTCTCTCTGCCCCAGATATCCGGAATAGCTAGCGGTTGATTGGCCGTCCTGCGTGGCGGATGAGACCGCCGATGCGTGCGAACGAGCGCGTTCCGCGGCGTCGTGCCGGGGCAGGGCCACGGCGAGTTGCATTGTGCTCGTTACGATCAAGAGCGCGAGAAAATATTTCATCGATGAGCCTCCTTTGACTTTGTTCGAGGACGGTTGGTAATTCCGTTCCCGAACTCGCTGTCATATCCAGCTCCACTTCATGATTGCGCATTAGCGTAATCTCTAACCCGTGCGAAGTTCTATGAAGGCGGTTAGATTGTCTTCCCGTGAAGCTATCCGTTAGATGCATTTCTTGTTAGCGTTCTTACCCCAGGCGCGAGATTTTTTGGACCGCCAAGGCAGTCTCGTCGAGCCATTGCAAAAGGTCGCCAACTCTATCTTCCGCAGCCGCGGAACAACCGAAACGGTTGTCCTTGACGAGAAAAATTGGTGTGCTCAAACAAAGCGGCAGACGCGGACGGTTGTTCGTCACAGTGTCGCCGAATGCGACGAAGAAGAAAAAGAGAAAGCGCCGGTTCGACGATCGAAGTCGGCGCTTCGTTATCACATTAGATGAGCGGGACTTCCGAATCGAATTAGAGGAGCGGACCTTCCGAAATTGAACGCAGCGCAAGGCCCAAGGCCACGATTGACAAGCCCTTGAATAGCAGATCCACGCCGATAAAAGTCCCGATCACCCAATTCCCCGTAAACGGCCAGCCGATGAGTAAAAGCGCGCCGAGGAGCAGGCTCACTGCGCCCTGCAAAAGATAAATCCACAAATTGTCGAGATGCGAGGACAAGGCGAAGCCAATCGTCGCCAAGCCGCTGACAAGAAAATAGAAAGCGAGCACTAATGTGATCGCCTGGGCGCCGGCCAGCGGACGCATGAACAGCATCACGCCGACGATGCCGACGAGAACGGCCCACAAGACGTGAACGAAGAATCCGGACCAGAGGCCCGCGACCGAGAAATCAAAAATCAGAACCGCTAAGGCTGAGGTGGTGAGAAGAATTCCAAAGAAAACGACTGCAATTTGAGTCGCGGCTCTCGCGCGGATGATCGCGAGGAGTCCAATAGCGCCGATTGCAATTCCAAGGGCAAGAGCCCAACCCCAATGAACGGCAAGGACGTCAGGCGCTTCGGCGACAAAAATATCGAATGGCTTCGTCATGTGAACCTCCAGAACGACGATGGCGTCCCCTTCCTATCAGCGCGCTACCGTAACGCCCACCCCTGCGGCGGCCATGGGCAACCACGGCGCCGCTCTTCCTTCCTAAATTCTGGCTGAGAATCTGGAGTCGGAAGGAGAGCGACGATGACGATCGAAATCCGTCGGATTTAATATTGTCGCGCTCCAGCTTTGCGTTGCAGCCGCAACGCCCACGTCGATTTTCCAAAGAGAGGCGCATCGGACGGGAAGCCTGCTCGCTGACGGCATGGCTGCATGACGGACCAAAGCAAGCTGGCTTATCGTCGATTCTCATCGAGAAGCGGTTAGCCAATGCGGTGAAGACGATGCCGAGCAAGACCGACGTCGTGAGGAGGCTTGTCGTCGCTTGATGGGCGTTTCGAACGCCGCGCCGAAATCGATTCTGGCGAACCGTCGCTCTCGGGCGCAAAAAGCCAAGCGCAGCCGCTTCAAATGCTCGGGGGCAGGTTAAACCGATCTACAAAAAGCATGCCTCACCGGCGCTGAATGACAGTCATAATATTAGGCGGAGCCCTGGAGGGGCTCCGCCGTTCACATTGCGGCGAGATGAATCAATCGCCCCTTTGTTCTTTGGTCAACTGTTTCAGCCAACCTTCGACCTCTCCGTCCAATTTGCCGGATCCGGCCAGTTTGAGCGTCGGCGCCAGCATTCCGCGTTCGACGATCGGCAGCGGCAAGACGCCCTGTCCGCCCATGCCGTTATTCGCCGTGATTTGACCGTCCTTCGAATCCGCGAGCAGAATGCGGCCGGCAATCTCCAGCTTGTCCATATCAATGACGATCAGATCGTTGGCGAATTTGCTCGCCACGTAAGCATAGTAACCGCCTCCCTTCTTGTGCCCGAAGTTGACGCCATGACAGCCCGCTTCGCAGGGAAGGCTTTTTACCACCTTATCTGTCTTCACATCGACGATCGTGACCGTCGCGCTGAGCGTATTGGCCGTTACGACATATTTTCCGTCGGGACTGACGGGCGTCTGGATTGGAAGCAAGCCATAAGCCTCGCCCTTATGCGCGCCGCTGATCGGGTCGTAATCGGCGGCGAGATCGATGTCCTTGACCTTCTTTTTGTTGTCGATGTCGATGACGGTCAGGGAAGAGAGCATGGCGGGCGGCGTTCCGAGCAGATTGGCGGCGTAGCCCTTATGGTTCATGTCGCTCCAGATCGCGATCGGAATAACGCCGCCGGTCGGAATTTCCGTCGCCTTCTCGGTGTCGAGGTCGACAACGGTGACGCTTCCCGCCAGAGCGTTCGGCGTCATCATATATTTGCCGTCGTCGGTAAGGTGATGGCCATGTGGACCGGAATGCGGACCGACATTGATGTTGCCGATCGCTGATGGAGATGCGCCGGACGAGAGCTTCAACACGCGATCCTCGCCGTTGATCGCCACGTAGAGCAAGCCGGTCGTCGGACGGGTCATGACATGCGACGGATTTTGTCCGACGACCTGCGCGCCGAGAACCTTGCCGGTCAACCGGTCAAAAGTGGTAAGCCGCTTGTCGAACCACTCGGTCTGATAAATCCATTTATACGCCGGATCGGCCCACATATTGTGAGGGTTGTTCATATTCTGCTCGACGCCCTTGACCTTTTTCTTGAGCGTCCAGTTCGTTGCGTCGATTTGTGTCGCGGTTCCGAATTTGGTCTTGCCGCTCACGCCTTCGAACTGCGTATTGACCCAGACTTCGCCGACGCCGGGGGTCGCAGGCGTTGACAACGCATTGGGCGCAGAGACGTCGAGAGCGCTCAGATTGATCTTCGTCCCCCCGAGATTCACGTCGAGAGCGGGAAGTTTCACCTCCCACTTGGGTTGCCGATAGTCGCGCCAAAGGGAAGGAGTGGTGGCGACAAAGAAAGTGCGCAGCAGCTTTTTGGCGACGTCGCTTGTCGTTGGAATTTTCGCGCCGGTCACAAGCTGCAATTCGCCGCCGATGTCGAGCCCTTCCGTGTTCGGATCGTCGACGACCACGGCGCCGAACATATAAGGATGAACCTTGCAGGTGAAGACATAAAGCCCCGGTTTGTCGAAAGTCTGCGTGACGCTGGCATTCGACGGCCTCTCCTGATCAACCGGGAATTTATCCGCGCCCGGCTGCCACGCCAGACTCGTTATGGTGTGATCCGTGTTGGTTTCGGTCATCTTGATGAGCACGGCCTCGCCTGGCTTCACCACGACGAGAGAGGCGCCGCTTTTCGGATCCTTGAACCATTTGCCGGGCTCATCGGTCATTTCCAGAACGGCCGACGGCAGGACGCCGGCTCGGCTGATGATCACATCGTCGTCTTTCGCCCGCGCAGGCAAGGATGCGACAGCTGACGCCGTAGCGACAAGCGTGATTAGGAATGCTCGGTTCATGCGCCTACCTCCCGTTAGATTATCGATCATTCGACGACACGAAAATCGCCCATCATTCCCGACTGCATATGCTGGATGACATGACAGTGGTAATGCCATTCGCCCGGCCCCACGCCTTCGCCCGCCTTCAGGATGAAAGAGGTGCGGCTGATGGGCCCGATATTCACCGTGTCGATTCCGGCGGTCGTTCCGGGCTCGATCCAGCGATGGCCGTGAAGGTGGAAAGTGTGGAAGGCGGTGCCCATGCCAATCACGTGGAAGCGGACTTTTTCGCCCATGCGCGCGCCGACGGTCGGGTTGCTCCATAACGGAATCTCTTTGCCGCCCTCGACAATGTGATTGAGCTCCTGACCCCAGAACGTCGTCTCATGCATCCAAAGGATAAACTCGCGCTTCACGTCCTTGAGATCGACGTCGACGATTTTTCCATCGATGAGCGCCGGAATCTTTCCGCTCGCCGGATTAATAATGAGCGCGCCGTATAGACCCTTGTCCTCGGCGCCGAGCATGGGATTGCCGAACGCATGGTCGTGATAGGGCCAAGTGCCGGCCGTGCCGGGCGCCGCTGTCCATTTATAAGTATAGGGCTTTTCAGGAAAGGCGGCTTCGTCGGCGACGCCGTTCAGCATCTTCATCGTGCCGTCGCTGTCGATTTTATAGTGAACGCCGTGGACGTGTATGCTGACGGGCTGAGTCGAGTCGGCGATCCCGTGCTGCAGCGTCACTTCGGCGGTGTCGCCCTCCGTGATTACCAAAGTGGGACCCGGAATGGTTGGACCCTTGGCGTAACGCGCGGTGATGTCGCGCTCCTGCCCATCGGCCGCCTTCATTCTGTGGCTGACCATTTCATAAGCTAACTGGCCGGACGGCAGTGAACTCGCCTTGAGCGTAATCAAGTGATGGTAGCCGGCCAAAGCGCTGTTCGCCGCCAGCAAACCGCCCGGAGCGATAAGGGACAACGCGAAAGCCAGCCAACGGCTCAGCCGCGCAGGGGATATTGTCATCACATCATTTCTCCCTCGGGCTGAAAGCCGGCCGCGAGGCGTCGCGATCACGGCGATCGCGAGCTGGCCGGCTTGTCCCGATACGATTTAGATGCGATGGCTCCGCAAAGTCTTACTTCACCGTCAACAGAATTTCCTTTGCTCACGGGATTGAGAGGGGCGTAGCGCCTGCTTGAGGAACTCGCTTGTGGCGCTGCGCGCATCACGGATGGGCTTGTGGAGGCTGTTAGGCATGGCTGCGAGGCGTGAGGACCATCTCCGTGAGTCGCGCGCCTCCTGCCTCCAGATCACGCTGCGTTTATCGGTGGCCGCCTGTCGCCAGCGACGACGCTGCACTTTCCGGGCGCTCTCGGATTGCAAGGCGAAGGAGCCGCTCGTCCGCTTCGGCAAATGATGCGGCTTTCGTGATCCGGCCTTTCTTCGAGGCGGCGGCGCCTCGGCGCGTCCGCTTCGCATTGCCGAAAACGGGCCGAATGATGCCGAGTCTGTGTCGCCCTGTTTGTTTTGACAAGTTAGCTTTCTATTGGTTGACGGCCGACAGCGAGATGGCGATCAGACCGCAGCGCATTAAAGCAATGGGTCCAGTATCATGACAGGCTTACGTCTTTTCGTGCTCGCTTTAGGCCTGCTGTTCCTCCAGGGCGCCTACGCAGGCAAGACGGCGTTACTCCCGAGGAATTGTCCGAATACGGAACTCGAAAAGCCGTTCCCGAATTGGGAGAATCGGCCATTTGTCGGCGTCAGATGTCGCAGGATTAGCGAATGGCGGTTCGGCGATGAGCGCGACTTCGAAACGCTTCCAAGAAGCGACTACTGATCGCTTGATCGGAGGATCGTCATTCCTGGCGGGCGACAAACGCCTGCTCGACTCAGGTGGGGCGTAGCCGGCGCCTTTTCGTTTCTTTCGGACTTTCGCCGAACAGATTTTTATAATATGCCGCGAATCGCGAAGGCGACGAAAAGCCCAGATCCAAGGAAAGCTCCAAGACGCTTATATTTTCTGCTTCCCTGTTCAGTCGATCGCGCGCGACGAATAGCCTCTCGCGCCTTTGCCATTCTATCGGCGAGCAGCCAAATTTTCTGCGAAAGGCATATTGGAGCCCCCGAGCTGAAAATCCGCTGATATCCTCCATTTCCGATTTCGTTAGAGGCTTGTCGAAACTGTTTCGTATGGCCTCGCAGACAGCGTCAATGGCGCTTGCGGCTGAACGTTCAAGAAGATGGTCAGGCTCGTCGCCGTACAGGATTTCAGGTTTCATCCAACACGCGAGCTGGCGATAAAACCAGTCGTCGAACCCAACCTTCTCCAAAAATATTCTGCTGACGCCGGGCGCGTTTATATAGGCGCACAGATGGTGAAACACCGACATAAAATTCAGTGAACCCGTCTGCAGATCGAGAATTTGCACTTCCTCGTCGCGGAGGCTCCGCTTGTCGGAGCTCATTTCGCCGAGCATCCTCGATATGGTTTTTTTCAGTCTGTCGGAATCGATCTGAGCGATTAACACGGATCTGGTTTGCGCGGCGCCGTATCTGTAGAAGCAGTCTGAAAGCAATAACGCCCGACCTGTCGCACCCCATTCATATTGGCGCGCGCCAATCTGCAGAGCCGTGTTGCCGTAGAAAGGCACGAGCAAGTAACATTGCTTCGGCGTCTTTATGCCAAGTCTCATAGGGCTTGAGGCGGCGGCATTGAGTTCAAGTCCGTTAATCTGCAAGGTCGCAATCTTGTGCTCGAACGGCGCTTCCGCGAGAGCGGGTTCGTAAATTTCGATGCCTCCAAGCACTCGACCCGCCGCTGCGGCGGCATGATACGGATCTACGGCATGTGTCGCGCGATCCTCCCCGAAAGCGAGCGGCGGCAGGGTACGGGACTTTGCCGATCTCCGCATTCCCAGCCCTTTCAAGTGTTGGAACTTTGCAGAAGATAATCAAAACACGGACAGGAAACAATCGTTCGGTCGCGAAGATCGCGAAGAACCTCGAAGCCTGTCGTCTATCTGGTTCTCCACTTTATTTCATGAAATGCAGGATTGGCTGGAAAAAGCATTTCGTCATACATATGGATCTATTCTTCGCCGAAATTGCACCTTGCCATGCCGAAATCGTGTCGTTTCCTTTCTTCGCTTCAAAATCGTTTCGCGGGTAGATCGTTTGAGGCGGACGGGACGCTGCTGGATCGCCGGCCATGCCAATGCTGGTCGCATTGCCGATTGCTAGACGCCGTGGGACAGAGGACTCCTCCCACTCTCAATATACGGGCTTTCGCGCCGGGGCGTATCGAAAATGGCGATGAGTTCGCGGTGCGTTACGCCCTTCGCCAAGAGGGCCGCTTTCAGCCGTTTGCGCGCGTCGTGGATGATCTTATAAAGGTTGTTTCGATTGGTCCCCAACCATTCGGCGACGAGATCCAGTGGCATGTTCTGGAACGCATGTGCGATGAGCGCCTTGCGTTGCAATGGGGTCAGCGAGGTTTCGATCAGATCGGTCAGCATCGCCCAGGCCTGTTGTTGCTCCAGGCTACGCTCTGGCCCCGGATTGTCGATCGGCCAATAGGGCGCGGCCTCGCCGAGCTGCGCCTCGGCGATTGCCGCCATCTGCCAACGGCGTCGCCGTAACTCGCCGAGAGTTACTCGGATAGCAATTGAATAGGCCCATGTGGTGAATTGGCTGTCGCCACGGAATTGGTCGACCTTGGATTGAATAAGGAGAACGGATTCTTGCGCGCAATCCTCCGCCAGATCCTCATATCCTAAATCCGTTACGCCGATATCGGAAAATCTTCTGCGCGAGAGAAAAGCCGAGATGGCGCGCCGCAACAATTGCCGAAGCTCCTTTACGGCTGCCTCCTGACTTTTTCCTTTCTCGCGGAGGGAGTTCAGCCACTCCGCATTGGATCTTGTCGTCACCGACGCCCCCGTACTGGATTAGTCAGTCGTCAAGCTTCTTCATGCCGCAGAGCGCAAAGGCGCCGACGCCGCTCACGAGGCATGCGATAAGCCAAGTCGGAAGCTTTAACAGAGTCGGGCGAGGCGTTTTCAAAGCATCCACTCATTCGGCCTAATCCCGTGGGGATCAATATTCCAATCATGCTTCAACCGATTACAATCCGAGGCTCGCCACGCGACGCCTGGGTGCGTTGATCGCGCGTAGCGGACTCAACGCGCACAGGACAATCGGGTCTCGCCCTCATGCTGTGGAGGCTTCCGTAGGGGTCGCCCCGAAGCGCGGGGGCGAGTTCGATAAGGAAACTTCCACTTGATCGTCCTGCGGTGTGCCGTACTTCTTATTTACGAGTTTGAAATACCGTGTTGGCGGTGTCAATACGAAGCTCGCAAATTCCACCGACTCCGGGCCTTGTGCGCTCTGGTTTATAAGCGGACCGGCTACGATCAGCGACGGTGTTGCAGATAATGGGCCAGCTATCTTGACGCCGGCAAGACATAATAGGTGTTTTATTTACTTAAATAAGCGCGCAAGCCCGGAGCGCCAATCATTGCGACGGAAGGCCGTCAGGACTTTGCCATGACCCTTCCGCCGCGAGCTTGACCTGGAGGCCGCCGTCGGTTCGCCGCCTAAATCGGCGGCTGCAACCCTAAGCCTTGCCCGCTCCCTGACTGGGTCTAGATATCGTTGCAGGCCGGCGCGCTGCACTGGGCCAGGCTCGTAAGCGTAGCGGCGTCAGGCCAGGCAAGCTCCAAGCTCTACCGGAACCATGGACGCCTGACGGAGCCAAATCCTTGGAACAGAATTCGGCAGCTCGGCAGACTGAAACTGTCGGGATTGAGAAACAGACAAGCCAGGATCGCTCCGACGACCAGTTGCGCGTGATGCTCCACGCCCTGCAGGCGATGAAGGCGGGGGATTTCAGCGCGTGCTTACCCGGTGACTGGGATGGCGTTATCGGGAAGATTGCTGACTGCTTTAACGATATCCGCGCTCTTAACCAACGGATGGCGACTGAGCTGGAGCGAGTGGGCCAGGCGGTCGGACGCGAAGGATTCACCCGTCAGCGCGTGAAATTCACAAACCGTTCCGGCGCCTGGGGCGAGATGGAAAGCTCGGTCAATACGCTGATCGACGATCTACTTTGGCCGACAAATGAAGTCACGCGCGCAATTGGCGCCGTCGCTCAAGGGGATCTCCTGCAAACCGTTCGTCTGGAAGTCGACGGGCGCCCACTTATGGGCGAATTTCTGCGTTCGGCTAAAATAGTCAATCGTATGATTGGACAGTTGCGGGAATGCACATCCGAGGTAACCCGTGTCGCAAGAGAGGTCGGAACCGAAGGAAAGCTCGGCGGCCAGGCGCAGGTGCGCGAAGTGACGGGTGTGTGGAAAGAACTCACTGAATCCGTGAACTTCATGGCGGACAATTTGACCAGTCAGGTAAGAAACATTGCCGAGGTGACTATCGCTGTCGCCAACGGCGATCTCTCGAAGAAGATCACGGTCGATGTTCGTGGCGAAATTCTGCAGCTAAAAGAAGCCATAAATACGATGGTCGATCAGTTGCGATCGTTCGCATCTGAGGTGACGCGCGTAGCGCGCGAAGTCGGGACCGACGGGAAGTTGGGGGGACAAGCAACCGTGCCCGGGGTCGCGGGGACATGGAAAGACCTGACCGATTCCGTGAATGCGATGTGCGGCAACCTGACGGATCAGGTCCGCAACATTGCACAGGTGACAACCGCCGTGGCCCGTGGCGATCTCTCGCGAAAAATTACGGTCGATGTCAAAGGGGAAATTCTCGAACTCAAGCAAACCATCAACACGATGGTGGATCAGCTCAATTCGTTCGCCTCCGAAGTCACTCGCGTCGCCCGCGAGGTAGGCACCGAAGGGAAGCTTGGCGGTCAGGCCGTAGTGCCCGGAGTCGGCGGCACCTGGAAAGATCTGACCGACAACGTCAACTTCATGGCGTCTAACTTGACGGCGCAAGTGCGCAACATAGCCGAAGTTTCAACCGCAATCGCCAATGGCGACCTTTCAAAGCAGATCACCGTCAATGTTTCCGGCGAAATCTTGCAGCTTAAGGAGACCATCAACACGATGGTCGATCAATTGAATGCCTTTGCAGGCGAGGTCACGCGTGTCGCGCGCGAAGTGGGAACGGAGGGCCGCTTGGGCGGTCAGGCGCAGGTTCTCGGCGTGGCCGGCACCTGGAAAGATCTGACCGACTCCGTCAACTCCATGGCCGGCAATTTGACGGCTCAGGTTCGAAATATCGCGGAGGTTACGACGGCGGTCGCCCGGGGCGATCTGTCCCGCAAGATAACCGTCGACGTAAAAGGCGAAATCCTTGAACTTAAGAACACGATCAACACCATGGTCGATCAGTTGAACGCCTTCGCGTCGGAAGTGACGCGTGTTGCCCGCGAAGTCGGCACCGAAGGAAAACTTGGCGGCCAGGCGCAGGTGCCGGGCGTAGCTGGCACCTGGAAGGATCTGACTGACAACGTCAATTTCATGGCGGGAAATTTGACGGCCCAGGTACGCAACATCGCCGAGGTCGCCACAGCGATTGCGACAGGCGACCTATCGAAAAAAATCACGGTCGACGTGCGCGGCGAAATCCTCCTTCTAAAGGAGACTCTCAACACCACGGTCGATCAGCTCAACGCCTTCGCCGGAGAAGTCACGCGCGTTGCGCGAGAGGTTGGAACGGACGGTCGTCTTGGTGGTCAGGCGGTAGTGCCTGGCGTCGGCGGCACGTGGAAGGACTTAACGGAGAACGTCAATCTGTTGGCCGCAAACCTGACGACGCAAGTGCGGAACATCGCCGAAGTCACGACGGCGGTCGCGCGCGGCGATCTGAGCCGGAAAATTACTGTCGATGTGAAAGGCGAAATTCTAGAGCTTAAAAACACGATCAATACGATGGTCGACCAGCTCAATGCCTTCGCCTCGGAGGTGACGCGCGTCGCTCGAGAAGTGGGCACCGAAGGCAAGCTCGGCGGGCAAGCGCAGGTGTCGGGCGTCGCCGGCACTTGGAAGGACCTGACGGATACCGTGAATGTCATGGCCGCCAATCTCACTGAACAGGTGCGAGGAATCGTCAAGGTCGTGACGGCCGTCGCAGAAGGCGACCTAACGCAAAGCCTTACGGTAAAGTCGAAAGGCGAAGTCGCGGCGCTTGCCGATACGATCAACAACATGACCCGAACATTGGCGACTTTCGCCGATCAGGTCACCACGGTCGCGCGCGAGGTTGGCGTCGAGGGACGCCTTGGCGGGCAGGCGCATGTGCCAGGCGCCGCTGGGACGTGGAAAGATCTCACCGGAAACGTGAATCTCCTCGCCGCAAATTTGACGACACAGGTCCGCTCAATCGCCGATGTCGCGACCGCTGTGACCAAGGGCGATCTGACCCGTCTAATTCAAGTAGACGCCCGAGGCGAGGTGGCGGAACTCAAGGATAATATCAATACAATGATTGATAATCTCCGTCTTACGACGGAGCACAATACGCAGCAGGATTGGCTAAAGACGAATCTTGCAAAGTTTACGTCCATGCTTCAGGGGCAGCGCGATCTGAATTCGGTTGGCCGGTTGCTGCTTTCGGAGTTGGCGCCTCTCGTCAACGCGCATCAGGGCGTGATATATCAAATGGTCAGCGACGATGGCGCTCGCGCGCTGCAAATTCTTTCCGCTTATGCGGAAGATAGCGAGAACGGTCACAAGACCAGGCTCAAGATCGGCGAGGGACTCGTCGGACAATGTGCGGCGGACAAGCAGCGTTTGATGATTAAAGACGCGCCGGTCGACGCGGTTCCAATTCGCTCGACTTTTTTTAAATCCATTCCGCGCAGCATAATCGTTTTGCCCGTGCTATTCGAAGGGCACGTAAAAGCCGTGATCGAACTCGCGACCATGGGCGAATTTACCCTGTTGCAGACGACATTTCTTGAACAATTAACGGCGTCGATCGGCATCGTGCTCAATTCGATCGAAGCGACGATGCAGACAGAGGGACTTCTCGTGCAGTCCCAGAAGCTTGCCGCGGAGTTGCAAACGCAACAACGCGAGCTGCAGAACACCAACGATCAGCTTGAACTTAAAGCGCAGCAAGTCGCCGAACGCAATGTTGAAGTCGAACGCAAGAACCAGCAGCTCGAACAGGCTCGACGGGCATTGGAGGAAAAAGCGGCGGAGCTCGCCCTGACCTCCAAGTATAAATCAGAGTTTTTGGCGAATATGAGCCACGAACTGCGGACGCCCCTGAATTCGATCCTGATCCTCGGCCAGCAGCTCGGCGAGAATCCCGAGAGCAATTTAACTCCAAAGCAGGTCGAATTTGCAAGGACGATCCACAGCGCCGGCACGGATCTTCTTAATCTCATTTCCGATATTTTAGACCTCTCGAAAATCGAGTCCGGCACTGTCACGGTCGAAGCCGAGGAGGTTTTTTTCCAAAATCTTCTCGACCGGATTGCGTTACCCTTCCGACACGACGCGGACAGTCGCGGTCTTTCCTTCGACCTCCGCAGTGACGCCGCTATCGGGCGCAGTATCGTCACTGATCCGAAAAGGCTTCAACAGGTCCTCAAGAATCTCCTGTCGAACGCATTCAAATTCACTGACAGCGGCGGCGTGAGGCTGGACGTGTATGCCGCAACGGAGGGCTGGACCCCGGGCCATCCGATTCTTTCACAGGCTCCAGGCGTCATTGCCTTCAGCGTAAGCGATACAGGCGTCGGCATACCGCCCGAGAAACAGAAAATCATCTTCGAGGCGTTCCAGCAGGCCGACTCCTCCACAAGCAGACGCTATGGGGGGACGGGACTTGGCCTCGCCATTAGCCGCGAGCTTGCTTCGCTGCTGGGCGGCGAAATCCAGTTGCGTTCGGCTCCTGGCGAGGGGTCAACGTTTACGCTCTATCTTCCGAGGGCGTATGTCGGCCCTAATATCGCCGTAAGCGTTACTCCAAATGTCCGGATTCCCCAAGCAACCCCCGACGATGCGGTGGCGACCGAGCCGATAACGGATGATCGAAATGATATCGCCGAGGGGGACAAGGTTCTTCTGATTGTTGAAGACGATCCTGGCTTCGCGAATGTGCTTGCCGATCGTGGCCGGAGCAATGGTCTGAAAATCCTTGTCGCCCCAAATGGAGCCGAGGCGATCGAGCTCGCGCGCTTTTTCAGGCCAAGCGCGATCACGCTCGATGTTTTTCTCCCGGACATGCTCGGTTGGAGCGTTCTATCGCGGCTTAAACAGGATTCCGGGCTTCGTCACATCCCGGTCCTGATGCTGACGATCGACGAAAATCGGCAACACGGCCTTGCCCGCGGCGCTTTCAGTTTTCTCACCAAACCAATCGACGCCGAAGCTCTGAAATTTGCGTTGCAGCGGATGCTCGATTTTTCATCGCCGCGGCGCCGTCGGCTGCTCGTGGTCGAAGACGATGCTGTGCAGCGGCTCGCTATTCGCAGTTTGATCGAGCACGATGACGTCGAGATCTTCGAGGCAGTGTCCGGGCAGGAAGCCCTCGAGGCGTTGAAATCGGAAGATTGGGACTGCGTCGTGCTCGATTTGACGCTCCCTGATATGTCGGGATTCGACGTGCTTGAGCGCCTGAACGGGGGAAATGGTCACGTCATCGACTATCCGATCGTTGTCTTCACGGGGAGAAGGCTCTTGCAGGAGGAGGATATTCGCCTTCGCGCAATGGCGCGAAGCATTGTGATCAAGGGCGTCGAATCCCCTGAGCGCCTGCTCGACGAAACTGCCATGCTCATGCACAGGGCGATCGCAAACCTTCCGGTCGAGAAGCAGCGTATGCTTGAACGCCTGCACAGCTCTGATGAGGATTTGGTTGGGCGAACGGTTTTGCTCGTGGATGATGACCCTCGTAATATCTTCGCGCTGGCGAGCGTCCTTGAGCGTCGGGGCATGCGGGTTCTCACGGCCACGACAGGCCGAGAAGCTATCGACCTCGTTGAGAACGATCCCGCAATCTCCATTGTGCTTGTGGATAT
Organism: Methylocystis sp. JAN1; assembly: GCF_052186135.1. GTDB lineage: Bacteria > Pseudomonadota > Alphaproteobacteria > Rhizobiales > Beijerinckiaceae > Methylocystis. The sequence continues at coordinate 1,296,470 of NZ_CP181499.1, forward strand.
TATGATGCCCGAGATGGATGGGTATCAAACGATACAAATCATTCGCCAGAATGCTGCGCTTTGGAGCCTTCCGATCATCGCGCTTACCGCAAAGGCCATGAAAGGGGATCGCGAAAAATGCCTCCGGGCTGGCGCTTCGGATTATCTCGCCAAGCCCGTTAACACAGAACAGCTCCTCTCGGCTCTTCGCATGTGGCTGCACCGATGACGCACAATCAAGGCGCTGGAGTCATCAATAACGTAAAAATTCTTCTGGTCGATGATCAACCAGGAAAGTTGATGAGCTATGAAGCCATACTCGGCGAGCTCGGCCAGGAGCTGCTTAAAGCAAATTCAGCAAAAGAGGCGCTCGATCTTCTGCTCAGGAACAATGACATCGCCATAATTTTGATCGACGTATGCATGCCGGACCTTGACGGCTTTGAATTGGCGAAAATCATTCGCGAGCATCCCCGTTTTCAAGACACCGCCATCATCTTCGTCTCGGCAATCAATATTACGGAGATCGACGCCCTCAGAGGCTATGAGCTGGGGGCGGTCGACTATGTCCCTGTTCCCGTCGTGCCGAATGTGCTTCGAGCCAAAGTGCGGGTATTTATCGACCTGTTCACAAAAACTCGCGCGCTCGCGCGAATGAATGAAGAGCTTGAAGAACGCGTCGCCGAACGTACTGCGCAGCTCGAAGCCGCGGTTGCGCGACAGGAACTCCTGGCGCGTGAAGTAGACCACCGCGCCCGCAATGCTCTCGCTGTAATTCAATCGATCGTTGCTCTGACGCCCGCCGAGGACATAAGGTCTTTTTCAGAGTCGGTCACAGGACGTATCCGGGCGATGGCGACGGCGCATAATCTTTTGTCGGAATCGCGCTGGCAGGGAGTCGATCTGATCAGTCTCACAAAGGAAGAGCTTGCTCCATTCGCCGACAAAGACCGTATCGCTGTCAATGGCGACGCCGTATCGATTTCTCCAACTGCAGCCCAAAGCCTCGCGCTCGTGCTACATGAGTTGGCGACTAACGCTGCGAAATACGGAGCCTTAAAGGATCCCCACGGAAAGCTTTCTGTCGCATGGGATCTGCGCGACGAGCGTCTGGAGCTCGTCTGGAGCGAGGATTGCGCTCCTGAGGGCGACCCGCAGTCACGGGTTGGATTTGGTTCGAAGGTTATCGAAGCGAGTATCCGCAATCAGTTGCGCGGGGCTATCGAGCGAGAGTGGGGGCCGGGCGGCCTGGTTTGTCGGATAAGCTTACCTCGCAGGCATTTCGCAATATCTGAGCTCGCTGGAGCGAGCGCGGAAGAACCGGGTTCGGTTGTAGACAGTAAAAGCCTCCGCGGTCGTCGGCTTTTGGTGCTTGAGGATGAGCCGTTAATTGCAATGATGGCCTGTCAGGTCATCCAGGAACTCGACGCCGAGGTTCTTGGTCCCTTTGCGACCATAGCGGATGCGCGACAAGCCATGCCGGAGTTTGTGGACGCGGCGCTGCTCGATGTAAACGTCGGCGGCGAACTCGTTTACGGTTTCGCGGGCGAACTCCAAAGTCGTGGCGTGCCCGTCGTGTTTGTCACGGGTTATCATGCTTACGCGGTCGACGAACAGTTCAGATCTGCGCACGTCCTTACAAAGCCGATCGAACGCGACGACCTTGGAGTCGCATTAACGCAGTTGTTTGCGTCGAAGGGAGTCGAGGCCAGCTGACTACCGGAACATCGCCCGAGCGATCCGCGCGATGCCCCGGCCGTCATTGTTCGAGAATTCTCCGGAGGGCGCCATCTGATAGACTATTCGGCAGGGGCTATTTTTCGCCGTGTTCCGACCGGTAGAAACGCCATTCCTCGGTCACTCTTCCATCTGGAAGCTGACACAGACGATACTGGCCATGCAGTCCATTTCGTCTTTCGATCCTCCCGCCCAGGCTGTGACAATAATCAGAGGCAGGGCTCTTGATCAATTTCCTTGGTTTCATGCTTTTGGCGAAAGTTTTTCTGCGGCTTCTAGTCGCGATCGGCGCCTTCGCGCCGCTGTCCGGGATCAATTGCGTCGGAAACGGGTCTGCAGGTTTGGCGGCCAACGTCGGTTCCGGTTGATTGCCGCTGCTTTCCGCTGGCGGGGTCGGGGCGGCAACAACGCCGAGATTAGGATTGCTCAGGGGGCCCGCGGCGTCAGCAGGAGGCATGCCGCCGGCGCAGCCCGGATCGCTCGGGGGACACTCGGAATCGCCGCCGCTCTTAAGATGAGACGAGGTCGCCGGCTCGTTGCCGGAGCTTAAAAGCTCGTCGGGCGACACAAGGTAGAGGAAAGCCACCGAACTGACAGCTCCCAGGCCGAACGCGCCAACAAATAGGGCCGCAATCGTGGCCTTCCGGACGCGGGAAGCCCGCTTCGAATCGCGCTTAAATTCTTCAAGGTCTTTGTAAGACATTGACTTACCACCAGATAATCTTACCGACTGCATGATAGCTGCGCACTTCCTGCTTGCCTTTTCTTAGAGCAAGGCTCAGTGCACTGTTCCATTTTGCGACAGGTTGTGCAAGTGGGCCGGATGCCCGCGCAGAGCCGGGTCATTTCGCCGTCCCAGCTTCGGGCGCAAATCCCGAGTCTACAGCTGGCCAGGTCCCAAATTCTTGGCGCACAGGCGCCAGGGCCCGCGTGGATGTTTTGGTAACACCTCTCGACGGCCTGGCCGCAACGAAGATGCGACGGGAGGCAGTGGCGCTCGCCCCCGCCGCGTATCGCCTTGCTTCTATCACAGGCGCCGCCTACGATTCGAACATTCCGATCACACCAGGAACCGGAATGAAAAACGCCGAAAATTACCCCGTCGCTGAATAAGGCGGGTTAAATGTCGTCGAATGGGAGCCGTAGTCTCATGCGCATTGTTCCGACAGTCGCAATCGTTACTGGCTTTATCAGTAGTCACGCCCTCGCCGCACCGACGGCATGCGGTCTTATCCCCGCGGCGGATATGAGCGCCATTCTCGGCAGCCCAGTTGCCGTGTCGGCCGATGACCGGGGTGGGCAGACCAAGTGTACTTACGAAACCGCAGGAGGAGAAATCGGCGGAGCCTATGCTGAAGTGGAGCTGAGTTGGGGAGACGGCGCCGCTGGCATGGCTGGCGCTGGCCTCGTGAAACCGCAGCTAAAGAAAGTTATGGGAGAGCTTGCCGGTCTTGGGGATCAGGCAACGTTCGTCGGCCCGATGATACTCATCCGGCGTAGTAATGACCTCATCACCCTTGTGATCTCTGGAGTGCCGGACAGCGTGGTAGCAGCCAAGCGCATATACGGATTGCTCAACGAGCGTCTGCCAAAAACGACCGCGCCATAGTTTTTTGGCTCTCCCGTGGGCTACACGGAAGACAAGCCGGCCGCCGTCAGCGTGCAATGATTTTGCAGGCCTCGTTCAAAGGCGCGCGCGCCGCAAATGATGACCTTATGCAGAAGCTTCCAGGGGAGCCATGTTGCGCGCGGACCGAACGGGTTGTCGCATTCGAGAAACGATAACAACCGATCGTCATTTTCATTCAAAGAGAGCGCCGATTTCGCACAAAAAACCTCGGAAACGGGCAGAACCGCCGCCATCGCCGGTAATCCCCCGTGAGTCAGCCGCCAGCGCGCCCGCCTTTGTCGGCAACAAGGGCCAGGAGACCGCGAAAATCGGCGTCTTGTGCGGGACATCACATTCGGACGCGTTGGCTTCACGTAGGTTTTGGGCACGAGAGAATGATCTCTCGCAACAAAACCGGGGACGCTCCAATGATCAGGAATATCCCGATGAGCTCCGTTGCGGCGCTCGCTACCGCTTTCATCTTCACGGCTTCGATCTCGTCGGCCAACGCTGGCTGGGGTACGAATGGCCAATACGGCAACGCGCCGGGACAGGTCCAGTCGGCTCCGGTTCAGTCCGCTCCGGTCCAGTCGGCCCCGATGCAGACCAGTGGCTACGGCGGCCAGGCCCCGACCCGGATGTGCATCCGCGCCCCATGCAATCAGCCGCGCCCCACCTATGACCGCCCGGTCTATGTCGAGCGTCCGGTTTACGCGCCGCGGCCCCGCCCGATCTATGTCGAGCGTCCGATGTATGCGCCGCAACCGCGCCCGGTCTATCAGCGCCCCATGTACGGCGCCGGCAGCGTCTATGGTGGTTCGACCTCGTCGCGACCGACGCGGACCACCGGCGCCTGGAACACCTCCGCTGGCTCCAGCAGCGGCTGGAGTGGCTACGGCGGCAGCCGCTAAGCATGGCTGACATGAAGCGAGCTCGCCATCCTCACTTGCGGGCCCGTGACACCAGAACAATCAACGGGGAACATCATGATCAAGCACAAACACACTCTGCTTCTCGCGATCAGCTCGCTGCTCGCACTGCAGATCGGTTCTGCCAATGCCTGCCAGGTCGTCGGCCACACCAAGAGCGGAGAGCCGCTTTGCATGACCACCAGCGACGGCGCCGGCCAGTCCTTCAATGACGGCCGCCGCTTCGTGCCGAAGGCGGTGCAGGCGGCGCGCATTGCGGAAATGAAGCGCGGCGGAACGATGATCGGTGGCGTGCTCGTGTCGCCTTTCGTCCCGGGCAGCAAGCAGGACCGCGAATGGCAGGCCGAGCGTAAGCGCAGGGGCTTCTGATATCCATCGACGATTACTGAAGGTGGGGCTTCAACATCTGAGCGCGCGCGATGACATCTCTGATCCGGTGGCGTTCGTGATCTCGCTCAACCTCCGGCGCCAGCACCCAACGAGCGCGTCTCGGGGACGCTCTTTGGATCGGGGTTGATCTCTGCCGGCTTCTGCATAAAGGGAGGCGGATGCGGCGGATCGCCCGGCTGCTCGCCGACCAACCAGGCGTCTGCGTCGCTCCAATCCAGGATGCCGGCATGCGGTCATGAAAGCGGGCCATCCAGGGCGTTCGCGGGCTCGACGATGATCGTCGCCGAGTCAAGGCTTTCTTGCGTCCCAGGGTCGGAGCGCTCGGGCGAGCTTTACGGCGTCGTCATTTGCCCAGAAGCGCACGAAGAACAGCTGGGGCTCGTCGTCGAGCATGTGGTTGAGGAGCGCCCACCTCGCTCCTCGGCAGGCCAGCGCCCTTCACCAGGGCATAGATCGCGGGGATGACGACCAGCGTCAGAAACGTGGATGACACCATGCCCCCGATCATCGGCACGGCGATGCGTTGCATGACCTCGGACCCGGCGCCCGTGCTCCAGAGGATGGGCACGAGGCCTGCCATAATGGCGACGACCGTCATCATCTTGGGCCGCACCCGCTCGACCGCGCCGAGCATGATCGCCTCGCGCAGATCGGCCTTTGTGAAAACCCGCCCTTCGGCCGCGCGCTCCGCCGCAACCTCGCGCATTGCCGCGTCGAGATAGATGAGCATGACGACGCCCGTCTCCGCCGCGACGCCGGCGAGCGCGATGAAACCCACGCCCACAGCCACCGACATGTTGAAGTTCATCAGCCACATCAGCCAGACGCCGCCGACCAGAGCGAATGGCAATGAGAGCATGACGATCAGCGTTTCGGTGATTCTGCGGAAGTTAAGATAGAGCAACAGGAAGATGATGAAGAGCGTGACGGGCACGACGACCTTCATGCGCGCCTGCGCGCGTTCGAGATATTCGTACTGGCCGCTCCAGACGACATAGGAGCCCGGCGGAAATTCGATCGCTTCCGCCACGGCTTTCTGCACGTCCGCCACGAAGCCGCCAATGTCGCGATCCCTGATGTCCACGAAGAGATAGACCGCGAGTTGCCCGTTCTCGGTGCGGATCGATGTCGGGCCGCGAACAAGCTCCACTTTCGCGACCTCGCCGAGCGGGGTCGTCCCGCCGCCAGGAAGTGGGATCAGCACGTCGCTCGCGATCGCTCTCGGGCTCGATCGATAGTCGCGCGGATAACGTATGCTTACGCCGTAGCGCTCGCGACCCTCCACAGTCGTCGTCACCGTCTCTCCGCCGAGCGCCATGGCGATAGTCGCCTGAACGTCGTCAATCATCAGGCCGTAACGCGCGAGCGCCGCCCGATCTGGAGCAATGTCGAGATAATAGCCGCCCATGACGCGCTCGGCGTAGGCGGAGGCCGCGCCGCGCACCCCCTTCACGACCTTTTCGACCTGACGCGCGAGCCCTTCGAGCTGGGCGAGATCGCGCCCCATGATCTTGACGCCGACGGGCGTCCTGATGCCCGTCGCAAGCATGTCGATGCGGTTGCGGATCGGCATGGTCCAGGCGTTCGAGACGCCGGGAAATTGAAGCGCCGCGTCCATTTCGGCGACGAGGCTGTCGATGGTCACGCCCGGGCGCCACTCCCCCTTGGGCTTCAGGTCGATAACGGTTTCGAACATTTCCAGCGGCGCGGGGTCCGTGGCGGTCGAGGCGCGGCCAGCCTTGCCATAGGCGGATTTCACCTCGGGGAAGGATTTGATGATGCGGTCCTGCGTCTGGAGCAGTTGCGCCGCCTTGGTCACGGAGAGGCCGGGAAGCGTCGTGGGCATATAGAGCAGTGCGCCCTCGTTCAGCGCGGGCATGAATTCCGAGCCGAGCTGGCGCGCCGGCAGGATGGTGACGGCGAGCGCCGCGACGGCGAGGAGGACGGTCGGAATCTTGGCGCGCATCACTAGGCGGATGACGGGCCGATAGGCCCATATCAAAGCGCGGTTGATCGGGTTGCGCGCCTCCGAGACGATCCTGCCGCGCACGAAGAGGATCATCAGCGCCGGAACCAGCGTGACCGACAGCAACGCAGCCGCCGCCATTGAAAAGGTCTTGGTATAGGCAAGCGGGCTAAAGAGCCGGCCTTCCTGCGACTCCAGCGTGAAGATGGGCAGGAAAGAAACGGTTATGACGAGCAGGCTGAAGAAGAGCGCCGGCCCGACTTCCGTCGCCGCGTCGATGAGAGTCTCGACGCGCGGCTGGTCGGGGGCCGCGCGTTCGAGCCGCTTATGGGCGTTCTCGATCATCACGATCGCGGCGTCCACCATCGCGCCGAGGGCGATCGCGATGCCCCCGAGACTCATAATGTTCGAGCCAAGCCCCAGCGCCTTCATCGCCGCGAAAGCCATCAGCACGCCGACAGGCAGGATGAGGATGGCGACGAGCGCGCTGCGGAAATGGAGAAGGAAGACGACGCAGACGAGCGCGACGATGATGCTTTCCTCGACCAGCGTCCCGCGCAGCGTCTCGATCGCCGCATGGATCAGCTCCGAGCGGTCATAGACGGGGATGATCTCGACGCCCTTCGGCAGGCTCGGTGCGATCTGAGCGAGGGCGGTCTTGACGTTGTCGATTACCGTCAGCGCATTGGCGCCGTAGCGTTGGAGCGCGACGCCGCTCGCGACCTCGCCCTCGCCATTGAGTTCGGTGATCCCTCGGCGTTCGTCCGGGCCGAGTTCGATGCGCGCGACATCCTTCAGCAGGAGCGGCGTGCCGCCGCCTGCCTTGAGCACGATGTTTTCGATATCGGGGACGCCCTTCAGATAGCCGCGCCCGCGCACGATGAATTCGAACTCCGAGAGTTCGACCGTGCGGCCTCCGACATCGGCGTTGTTCGCGCGGACGACCTCCCGAATTCTCGACAGAGGGATGTTGAGTGCGCGCAGCCGGTTGGGGTCGACGACGATGTTATACTGCCGCACGAAGCCGCCGGCGCTCGCGACTTCGGCGACTCCTTCCGCCTTGGCGAGGCCGTAGCGCAGCGTCCAGTCCTGCAAGGAGCGCAGTTCGGCAAGCGTCATCTCCTTGGCGACGAGCGCATATTGATAGACCCAGCCGACGCCTGTGGCGTCGGGGCCGAGCACGGGCGTCGCACCCGCGGGAAGGCGCTTGGCGGCCGAGCTGAGATATTCGAGAACGCGCGAGCGCGCCCAATAGACGTCGACCCCGTCCTCGAAAATAACATAGACGAAGGATACGCCGAAGAAGGAGAAGCCGCGCACCACTTTCGAGCGCGGCACGGTCAGCATAGCGCTGGTCAGCGGATAGGTGACTTGGTCTTCCACGACCTGCGGCGCCTGGCCCGGATATTCCGTGTAGACGATGGCCTGCACGTCGGAGAGATCGGGAATAGCGTCGAGAGGCAGGGTTCGCAGCGCGTGAAGGCCGGCCGCGACCGCAAAGGCCGTCCCAAAGAAGACGAGCACGAGATTGCGCGCCGACCATGCGATGAGGCGCCCGATCACTTGGGGGCTCCCTGGTCGAGCGCCTGCAACGCCGCCTTGAGATTGCTTTCCGCGTCGATCAGGAAGTTGGCCGAGGTCACGACCCTGTCGCCTTCGGTGAGCCCGCTCGCAATCTCCGCATAGCCATCGCCCCGCCGACCGATCATGACTTCGCGGGGCTCGAAGCGGCCTTCGCCCTTGTCGAGGATCACGACCTGACGCTTGCCGGCGTCGATGATGGCGCTCTCCGGCGCTGCTAGAACCTTTTCCCGACCGCCTGCTTCAATCTCCACGTCCGCAAACATGTCGCCGAGCAGGCGGCCTTCGGGGTTCGGCAGTTCGATGCGCACCCGCGCCGTGCGGGTCTCCATGTTGAGATGCGGATAGATGAGCGCGACCCGGCCTTTGAACGGATGGTCGGGATAGGAACGCGCGCGGATGACCGCCGTTTGCCCCGGAGCCACGGCCTCCACGTCGCGCTCGGGAATATCCGCGAGAATCCACACGACGCTGTGGTCGACGATCCGGAACAGCGTCTCGCCGGGCGCCGCCCGCATGCCGCTCAGCGCCGTGCGCTCGATGACATGGCCTTCCTGCGGGGCGGGCCAATCGATCACGCGGGGAACGCGGCGGCGGCGTGCGATCGAGTCGATCGTCGCAGCGTCTAGGCCGAGATTGACGAGACGCCGGCGCGCGCCTTCCATCCGCGCCGACGAATGCGCGTTGAGCACGGCGACAAGTTCCGCCGCCGCGCTCGAGAGGTCGGGCCCGTAGACGCGCATGAGCGGCTGGCCCTTGCGCACATAATCGCCCTCCGCGACCTTCTCGACGGATTCGATGAAGCCTTCGAAGCGCAAGGCGACCACGGCGGTGCGGCGCGGATCGAAATCGACCCGACCCGCCGCGCGCACAGGGACCGCCAAAGACCGGCGCTCGATCGGCTCCGACCGCACGCCTGTCGTTTGCAGCTTGCCGGGGCTGATCGTGATCGCGCCCGCGTCCTGCGCCTCGTCCTCATAGACCGGCACATAATCCATGCCCATGGCGTCCTTCTTCGGAACCGGGGACGTATCGGGCAGGCCCATAGGGTTACGATAGTAGCGAATGCGCCGGCTGGACGCTTCCTTAGGCGGCTGTTGCGCCGCGACCGGCTTGTCCTCGAATGAAATATCTTCACTGGCGCGGACGGCGACATAATCCTTTCCCGCGGCGTTCTTTTTGGGGAAGGCCGAGAAGAAAGGCCCATCCGGGTCACGGTAATAGATGATCGGCCCCGTGCCGACGGCGGCATGTGGCGCCGGTTGGCTCGCGTCACGCTGAAACCAGGTACCGCGAATGAGGAGGTAGCCGGCCCCGCCGAACGCCAACAGAGTGAGGACCAAAGCCCAAGCGATGTAAGCGCGTTTCATAGCGAGCCTCCCGCGAGGCGTTCGAGGTCGGCATATTTGCTTTGCTCCTCGCTCTTCAGCGCGAGAAGCTCCAATTCGACGGCGCGCAGCCGGCGCTCGGATTCGAGAAGCGCCGCGAGATCGGTCGTTCCCGCTTCAAATCCCTTTTGCGCGGTCTCGACCGAGAGGCGCGCCGGCGGCAATTGGCGTTGCTCGAAAATCTTGAGCGCCTTGCGCACCGCTTCCAGACGGAACCAAGCTTCCGCCACCTCGCCGTCGAGACGGATGCGCAGGGCGTCATTGCGCGCCTGCGCCGCGCCGAGATTGGCGCTTGCCGCGCGTTGCTCCGCGTCCTTGGCCTCATATTGCAGCGGCACCTTGAAGCCGAGCAGAAACATACCGCTGTTTTCGCCATTCTGGCGTTGCACCAGGTTCGCCCCGGCGGTGATATCGGGATAGTAATTGAGATCGGTCAGCTCCTTGGTCCCGGTCGCCGAGCGCACTTGCGCATGCGTCGCGGCGAGCTGCGGATTGGACGAGCGCGCCAGTTCCTGTACGGCCGCGAGGGTCATCTTCGTTCGCAAAGCCGGGAAGCCCTTGGGAGCGGCCAGCTGCGCCAGCGCCTCCCGGCCAATCAGGGCGTTGAGCCGGACGGTCGCGGATTTCTCGTCGCCTTCACGGCGCGCCACATCGGCCGCGGCGTTCGCCGCTTCGAGCTCCGCTTTGATGACTTCCTGCTGATTGACGGCGCTCGCGCCATAGCGCAGGCGCAGGAGTTCGGCGAGCTGATCGACCCGCTGCTTAAGCGCTTTCGAGAGCTCAAGCGCCCGATGCGATGCGGCGTATTGCGCGTAAGCCGATTTCACCCGGGCGACGAGATCGAGCTCGACCGCGTGACTCTGGTGCCGGGCCGCGTCGGCGTTCGCCGCCGCAATGCCCTTTTCAAGATCGGTCTTTCCCCACAGCCGAAAGGTCTGCTCGGCGCCGATCCAGCGCTGGCCGACGCCCTTGCTGTTCACGTCCCAGGCCTGGAGCGTCACCGTCGGATCAGGCTGGACGCCGGCGGCGTCGACACGCTGCGCCGCGGCGTCGGCGTCGAGAACGGAGGCCGCAAGCTCTGGGCTCAAGCGCCGCGCCAACGTCACGACGCTTTCGACGCTGGCGCCAGGCGCAGCCGCCCGCTCTGCCGCCAAGCCTGGAGAGGCGAGCGGGCTTCCAGCAGACACGACCAGAATCAGGACAGCAAGGCTGCAAACTCTCCTCATGGCGTCACCTTCACGACCAGTCGGCTTTGCAGCGTCTCAGCCTCTCCCTGCACCTTCGCCGCAAGGGAGAGGCGCCAACGCCCTTCATCGGTCAGGTCGACCTTGAAGCGGTAGACGCCCGGCTCCGGGCTCTTCACTTGCGCAATCGCGCTCGTCATCGACTCCATGTCGTCGGGCGCCATATCGAGCCGCGTCGTGAAGATAACCGCATCAGGGACGGGTTTCGCATCGGGCTTGTGGATCAGCCGAACGTCGAAGATGGTCAGGCCCTTCTTAACCTGCGCATCGACCAGCCTGAATTCGTAATCGGCGATCGCCGCGCGGGCCGCGGGAGCGGCCAGGAGCATTGCGGCAACCGACGCGCCAACAACCCCTCGCGAAAAAAAAGCACTCATCGGAAAACTCTCCCGCTCCCTTTTTCGGAGCGCCACTTTCGCTAGGCCTTACGCCCGCGAGCCAACGGATCGCGCGCGGGTCTTCACCCGTTCGGTCGAGACAGGCCCGTTTCACCGAGATCAGCCTCGGCGTGCTTGGCGGTTAGGAGATTGGCGGCCGTAGGTCGGGAGGACCGGCAAGGCCGAGACGCATGACATCGTCGCAAGACTGCGCGGACCGGCCGCGCGACGTGGCCGCGCCTTCAATCATGACAAAGAGCGGCACGAGATGAAGCGCCCCACATGCAAACGAGTCGCAATGCCGCAGCGTGGCGCCATGGTGGTCGTTATGGACGTCGGGGCAATCGTTTCCGATAGCCATTCCGGCGCAGGAATGCGCGGGAGGCGCAACGAGGGCGTTTGCCGCCCCCGCAGAGAGAGCGGCGAGAAAAATGAAGGCCGAGACCAGAAGGCGTAGCCAGCGTCGCTGCATCTAAGATTTCCCATCCCAAGGAGTAGCACAGCAAGACGCCGTCTGTAAAAGTCTTTTGCTGCCTAGCTTGCGACGCCAAAGAATTCCCGCCAGCAGCGCCGGCGAACCGATTGCTTGCAGAGAAAGATCGAGAGTTTCAGCTTGAAGATCTTGCGCAAGGGTGAGTGCGCCATAAACTTTCCGGTAACCCTCTCTGCTCGGGTGTTGAAAATCGGGGCAGTTGATTGAGCAGCATTTTTTACCACGAGGGGACCAAGCCCCAGCGCATGGGGACGAGCTCGCGGCCGCCGGCGCCGATCCTGAGCACGTCAATCTGCGTCGTGGGGGCGATGTTATACGCTCCCGCGTATTTTATAAGCGCTTGATTTATTGGTGAGCGCGCTGGGACTCGAACCCAGGACCCCCTGATTAAAAGTCAGATGCTCTACCGACTGAGCTACGCGCTCGTTCCAATCCTGAGCCGCCCCTCACAAGAGGGTGCGAGCGGGCGGGTCGGTCCGCCTGCCGTCGCCGCGTTTGCGGCATGCGTTCAACTACCGGCCGCCGATCCGCCGGTCAACCCCGCCGAAGCGGAGGTCAACTGGTTTATCGTCGTTCGCCGCTAGGCCGCGGCGTAATTCGCGCCGATCGCCACGAAGACGAAGATGATCGCGGCGATCGCTGTGGTGATCGCGGCTTTTTTCAGGAGCTGCGGGGCGATGGGCGCGCCGGGGTCCGTCCCTTCAGGCCGCTCCTCGCCCGCCTCCTCCGCCGAGCGGACGCCCAGCGGCAGAACCGCGAACAGGACGATCCACCAGATCGTCACATAGATCGCCAGCGCAAGCGGGAGGGGAAAGGGCATGAGCGTCACGCCTGTTCGAGTTCGACCAGCGTGCCGCAGAAATCCTTGGGATGCAAGAAGAGAACGGGCTTGCCGTGCGCGCCGGTCCTGGGCTCGCCGTCGCCCAGCACCCGCGCGCCCGAAGCCTTCAGCTGGTCGCGCGCGGCGAGAATGTCGTCGACCTCGTAGCAAACGTGATGAATGCCGCCCGACGGATTCTTGGCGACGAAGCCGGCGATGGGCGAGCTTTCGCCATAGGGCTCGAGCAGTTCGATCTTGGTGTTCGGCAGCTCCACGAACACCACGGTGACGCCATGTTCGGCCAGCGTCTCGGGCTCCGACACTTTCGCGCCCAAAGCGCCGCGGTAGACCGCCGACGCCTTTTCAACGTTCCCGACGGCGATGGCGACGTGATTGAGACGACCGATCATGTACTGACTTCCTCAATTGCAAGGCGGCGGCGCCGCGTTCCTTACGCGGCATTAAGGCCACGGCCCGGCAATTTCAACTTTCGAGGAAGAGGTTCGTCCCGACCTAGGCCAGTCGGCGTATGTCGTCGCGCAGGGGGTAAAGGCGGGGATCATGAACCGCGAATGCGAACCAGGGACAGCCTTCGTCGCGGGCGCGCGCAAGCGTGCGCAGCGCCTCGTCGCCCTGGCCCATGGCGAGCAGAGCCGCCGCGGCGAAAAGGCCGGGGACGGCGCTCCGACCGTCGCCGCCCGCCGCCTCAAGCGCGTCGGCGGCCTCAGCGGCTCGACCCGCCCTCGCGAGCGCCGCGGACAGCACCGCTCTCAGCGAGGGGTCCTCCGGCACCAATTCCAGCCCGTGGCGCGCGGATTTCTCCGCCGTGACGTGGTCGCCCGACAGGCTGGACGCAACGGCGACGACGCCGCGCAGCCATCCCCCGTCCGGCCGCAGGAACAGGCCCCTATGCGCCAGTTCCATGCTTCGGTCGATATTGCCCGTGCAGAACTCCAGCCAGGCGCGTTGCATCAGCAGCCCCTGGTCGTGCGGCGAGGCGCGCAGGCCCGCCTCCGTGTCGTCGATCGCTTCCGGGAGCCGGTCGAGCCGCGCCAGGGCCCAGCCGCGATAGACGCGGGCCTTGCCGTAGCCCGGATCCTGCGCAATCGCGCGATCCAGCAAGGCGAGTCCGTCCTCGGGCCGCCCCGCCAGGGTCGCCCTCGCCCAGCCGAGAACGGCGACGGCCGCCGTGAATCCGGGCGCGAGCGCCAATGCGCGACCGGCGTCCCGCTCGATTATCGCCGCAGCCTCGGCAGGCTTCAGATGGCCGCGAATGGCGCGCCCGGCGGCGATATCCGCCGACAGGGACCATATGGCGGGCGACGAGGAATGGAGTTCGGCGACTGCGGCGATTGCGGATTGCGCGCGCTCATAGCCGTCGCGCGTACGCCTGCTGGCGAGTTCGTAGACCGTTTGCCACAAGTCGAGCGTGCGCCCATCCAAGCCCTTGTCGGCGCGGCCGGAATCGCCGCCCCCGGGATCGAGAAGCTCGATCGCCGCCCGCAACGACAGGCCGCGCCCGTACGCAGTGGCGATCAGGTCGCCGTGCCCGGCCTCGCGCAGCGGCTTGCGCAGGAGATAGGCGCAGCGGTCGATCGAGTCGTCCGACGGCGGCCGATCCGGCCACAGCCGCGCCGCGATCTCGGCCTTGGACACGACGGCCCCTTTCGACTCCAGAAGGAGTTCGAGGAGCTGTCGCGCCTGGGGCCCCAGGTGAATTTGGGCGCCGTCCTTGCGCAAACCCGATTGCGGGCTGTAGTCGAAACCTGCAAATCGCCAGACCGAACCACTCATCGCATCCTCCGGCGACACAATGATCGATTCCCCTTGTCCGGCGCAAGGTCTTAAAATAACAAATCTTTTTGGCTTCGTAAGTGACGGGAATCTCGTCGGATAAAAAAACGCCGGGCGTACCTCCGGCCCGGCGTTTCCGACCTTATCCGGAGCTTCGCCGGATAAGTTCACCTTTTGGTCTAGCGGACCGGGATGACGCGCAGATGAAGGCGCGCCCGGTTCGCAGAACTCACCGGGTGCGCCTCGCGTGGTCTTCCTTGCCCCACACAAGCGTCAGCAGCGCCGCCGCGGCCACGGCGGCGACGAGATAGTAGGGAGCGCCGGGCGAGAAAAGGCGTCCGACGGAGAAGGGGAACCGCGATTCCCAGTGCTCGCCATGCGGACCTTCGACAGTGACGATGCCGACGAAATCGCCGCGTTCCGGAAAGACATGCTCGAGGCTGAGCGTGCCGTTGGGATAAACCTTGGGCGGCAGATAGGCGACGGTGATCGCCCGGAGATCCTCCGGCGCTTGCTCGCCCACGTCGCGCACGATCCGCAGATCGGTCTTCATCTCCCGCATCTCGGATTGCGCGTAATCGAGCGAGAAGATCGTTTCGCCGGTCGTCGGGACGTCCTCGCAGAATTTCCGGCGCGAAACGGTGGGCTGGTAGCCGGAGAAATACATGAAGTCCGGGCCGACCTTGAGCAGGCATGCGCGCTCGAGCTGGCGTATGGCGCCATGGGCGCCAGCGGGCGGGGCGACGCCGGCGACTCCCAATGCGACGACTGCGCACGGGGCAAAATGAAGGAGGCGACGCATAATTCCCTCCCGACGGAGCTGGAGAGCGCGCATCCGCGTAAAATTGTGAGGCGCTCCCGCGGGAGATCAAGGGGAGCGTGTTCACCCGCCGCGGCGTAGGCTGTAAAATGCGCGCAACTCCGTTCGAGAGAAGGAAATAATAAGATGCGCCGCCGAATTCGAGCCGCGAGGACGCTCCTCGCTTTCACGCTCGCCGCCATGTCGTTTGGGCGGGCGCCGGCCCGCGCCGCCGACAATAACGATTATCCGACCTCGGCGCGGGCGGACTATGTGTTCGGCTGCATGAAGGCCAATGGCGACACGCGCCTCTCGCTCGATCAATGTTCCTGCTCCATCGACGTGATCGCGAGCATTCTGCGCTATGACGACTATGTGGCCGCTGAGACGGTCGCGAGCGTCAGCCAGCAAGCCGGCCAGATCGGCGGGATGATGCGCAACACCGGCGCCGCGCGGGATGTGCTGGAGACGCTGCGCCGCGCCCAGGCCGAGGCGCAGGTGCGCTGCTTCTAGAGCGCGTTGCGAAAAGCGGGAAAACCGGTTTTCCAAGAAGCGCGCTCTAAACCTTTGGAAATCGAATCGCGTCGCCTGCGTTTACGCAACTCGCCCAAACGCGGCGCGATTCGGCGCGCTGCGCCAGCGTGTCCGGAACCGTCATGCTATCGTTCGGCCGCAATCCCCCGCGTTCATCGGAGCCAGGAAGTATGCTCATTCTCATTCTCGGCATTGCGCTTTTCATAGGAGCGCATGTCTTTTCTACCATGCGCGGCGCCCGCGCGAAGATCGTCGGGACATATGGCCTGCAAACCTACAAGCGCGTTTACTCCGCGGTGGCGCTCGCCGGCCTTTTGCTGATCATCTGGGGTTTCTCGCGCTACCGCGCCGAGGGAGTCGTCCAGATCTGGGATCCGCCGACATGGGCGCGCCATGTCGCCGCGCCGCTCGTCTGGTTCGCCTTTATCGCCCTTGCCAGCCGCCGCGCGCCGCCCTCGCGCATTCGCGGCTGGCTGCGTCATCCGACGCTGGTCGCCATCAAGAGCTGGGCGGCGGCGCATCTTCTCGCCAATGGCGATCTCGGCGGCATGATCCTGTTCGGCTCCTTCCTCGCCTTCGGCGTCTATGACCGGATCGCGGTCAAGCGTCGCGGCGACGAAGGCGCGCCGGGCCTCGACGCTTTCACCAAGGGCGACGCCGTCGCGCTCGGCGCCGGCACGGCGATTTTCGCGCTGTTTCTTGTGCTGCACCCCTATCTTTTCGGCGTGGCCGCGCTGCGCGGGTGATCAGACAAGTCTGAGAAGCAGGCCAGCGCCGGCGCTGAGGAGAAGCGCCGGCGCGAGGCCGAGACGAAGAGCGGCGCCGGCCGCGACGGAGAGCGCCAGAGCCGTCGGATCGAGGCTCGTAACCTGCGGCAATTGAGCGGGCAGGGGCGCGAGCGTCCAATGGGCGCGAAACAGGAAATGCGTCGCGAACCAAAGCGCGAGATTCGCGATGACGCCGACCACCGCCGCCGCGATCGCCGATAGCGCCCCAGCCAGCGCCTTGTTCCCGCGCAGCCGCTCCACGAAGGGCGCGCCGAGGAAAATCCACAGGAAACACGGGATGAAAGTAACATAGGTGGCGAGCAGGCCGCCGAGCGCTCCCGCGACGAGCGGCGGCAGCGGGCCGGCGTTGCGATAGGCGGCCATGAAGCCCACAAATTGCAAGACCATGATCAAGGGGCCGGGAGTCGTCTCCGCCATGCCCAGACCATCGAGCATTTCGGCGGGCGCGAGCCAATGGAAGCGCTCGACCGCCTGCTGCGCGACATAAGAGAGCGCCGCATAAGCGCCGCCGAAAGTGACGACGGCCATTTTGGAGAAGAAGACCGCGACGCGCGCATAAACATCTTCCGGGCCGAGCGCGAGGAGCAGCGCGGCGACGGGGACGAGCCAGAGAGCGGCGAGAATGGCGGCCGCGACGAGCGCCTGCCGCGCGTTGGGCGGGTCCCGGGCGTCGTCCTCCGCGGCGGCGGCGCCAGGGCTTGCCGAAGGGAGGCCGGCGCGCGCGCCGATCAAGCCGACGAGCGCCGCGCTGGCGACAACAAGCGGGAACGGCGCGTCCAGGAGAAAAAGAGCGAGAAAGGCGGCGGCCGCGATGGCGCGTTGCGCCGGCGTCCGCAGGGCGCGGACGCCGAGCCGCAGGATCGCTGAAACCACCAGCGCGAGCACGGCGGCCTTCAGGCCGAAAAAGACGCCGTCAATGGCCGGCGTCGCGCCATGGGTCGCGTAAACGACGCTCAGCGCCATGATGGCGGCGGCGCCCGGCAGGATGAAAAGCCCGCCGGCGACGAGCCCGCCCGCGACGCCATGCATCAGCCATCCGACATAGGTCGCAAGCTGCTGCGCCTCGGGACCGGGCAGCAGCATGCAGAAATTCAGCGCGTGCAGGAAGCGCCGCTCCGAAATCCATTTCTTTTCGTCGACGAGCACGCGATGCATGAGGGCCATCTGTCCGGCGGGGCCGCCGAAGCTGAGCAAGGCGATCCGGCCGAAGACGCGGGTCAGTTCGGCGAGCGAAACGCGCGTGCGGGCCCCTGCCTCAACCGACAAGGCGCGCCAGCGCCTTCGCGCGCCCGATCAACGGCAACAGCGCGGCGAGCTCCGGTCCGCTCGTTTCGCCGGTGAGCGCGAGGCGCAGCGGGTGGAAGAGCGCCTTTCCCTTGCGGCCCGTCCCCGTCTTCAAATCGCTCGTCCAGGCGGACCAGGTCGATTCGTCCCAGGGTTCTTGGGGAAGGAGCTGCGCGGCCTCCTTCAGGAAAGCGGGATCTTCATGCGCCGGCTCGATCTCGCCCTCGATGACGCGCCACCACTTCAGAATGTCGTCGAAGGTCCAGAGATTGCCGCGCGCCGCGCGCCACAGGGGCTCGGCCTTGTGGCCGACCACGTCGAGCGCGGCGAGGCGTTCCCGCACGTCCTCGAATTCAAAAAGAGCGAGCGTGCGATGTGTCAGCGTCGAAAGGTCTTCCGGATCGAAGCGCGCCGGATTACGGGAGACATGCGCGAGGTCGAAGCTCGCGCCGAGGTCTTCGAGCGAACGCACCGCATGCACATTGTCCGACGAGCCGGTAAGCGTCGCGAGCGCCGCGACGGCCATGGCCTCATAGCCCTCGTCGCGCAGCGATGCGATCGAAAGCGAGCCCGTGCGCTTGGAAAGCCCTTCGCCGCTCGCGCCGATGAGCAGGTTGTGATGCGCGAAGGCGGGCCGCGCCGCCTGCGGCGCAAGCGCCGCGAAGAGCTGCAACTGCACGGCCGTATTGGTCACGTGGTCCTCGCCGCGAATGACATGGGTGACCTTCATGTCGATGTCGTCCGTGACGGAGGGCAATGTGTAGAGGAAGCTGCCGTCCTCGCGGATCAGCACCGGGTCGGACAGCGCGGCGCAGTCGATACGCGCCGGGCCGCGAATGAGGTCGTTCCATTCGACGACGCCGTGCTCCAGCTTAAAACGCCAGTGCGGGCGGCGTCCGCTCGCCTCGAGCCGCGAGCGGTCCGCGTCGCTCAGCTTCAGCGCGGCCCGGTCGTAGACCGGCGGCAGTCCGCGCGCCTGCTGCATTTTTCGGCGCTTTTCCAGCTCCTCGGGCGTCTCGTAGCAGGGGTACAGACGGCCCGCTTCGCGCAGCTTCACGGCCGCCGTCTCATAGAGCGCGACGCGCTGCGACTGACGAAAGGTCTCATGCGGGACGATGCCGAGCCAGGCGAGATCCACCTCGACGCCCCGCGCGAATTCCTCTGTGGACCGAGCCAAATCGGTGTCATCGAACCGCAGTATGAATCGTCCATGGTGCGTCGCAGAAAATAAATAATTGAACAAAGCGACCCGCGCATTGCCGATGTGGATACGGCCTGTCGGCGAGGGCGCGAAACGAACGATCGGAGAGGTCATGAGGAAGCTTCGTCAGGAGTTTTCGCAGGGGGCGCGACGGGAGAAGATTCTCGCGCCGCGGCCCTTTTGCCAAGAGCCGGCGTCCTTGTCAGTCGGAATATTGAGCTGGCCCCGCCCGGGCGTCGCCCGTCGTGACCGCCAGACAGACGCCAGCCTGCGTCTGCGCCGCCAATCCGTCCGTTTCGACGCCTGAGCCGAACCCTCTATGACCCTTGCCTATGTCTGCGCCGGCTGGTGCGCTTTCATCCTCGTCATGAACTTCGCCAGCATGTGGCTCATGGGCCGCAAGTGCCGGGCGCGCGAACGTAATCTGCCGGTCCCCGACGACGCCCCGTGGGTGAGCATTGTGCGCCCATTGCGCGGGATCGAGACCTTCAGCGAGGAGACGCTGCGCGCCACCTTCGAGCTCGACTATCCGCATTACGAGATCATCTTCTGCGTCCAGTCGACCCATGACCCGATCATCCCGCTCGTCGAGCGGGTGATCGCAGATTATCCGGGCCACGACGCGCGGCTTCTTGTCGGCGACGATTACGTGAGCGCCAATCCCAAGCTCAATAATTGCGTCAAGGGCTGGGAGGCCGCGCGCTACGAATACGTCATCCTCGCGGATTCCAACGCGCTGCCGCCGCGCGACTACGTCCAGACCATGCTCGCCGCCTTCGAGCCCGACACGGCCATGACCGTTTCGATGCCGATCGGTTCTCGCACCGAGGGCTTCTGGGCGCTCGTTGAATGCGCCATCCTCAACACCTTCCAGGCGCGCTGGCAATACGGCGCCGAGGCGATCGGCGCGGGATTCGCCCAGGGCAAGAACATGATGTGGCGGCGGGAGGTTCTCGACCGCGCTGGCGGCATCCGCGCGCTCGGCTGTGAAATCGCCGAGGACGCCGCCTCCACCAAGATCATCCGCGCCCAGGGCATGACCGTGCGTCTCGTCGACATGCCCTTCGAGCAGCCGCTCGGGGCTCGCACGGCGCATGAGGTCTATTCCCGTCACGTGCGCTGGGCGCGCCTGCGCCGCGTGACGTTCCCGGCGCATTACGCCCCGGAATTCATGAATGGCAGCTTCGTAGCCGTCGTCCTCGGCGCCTATGCGGCGCTGGAATTCGGCGGCGACGCGGGCGCGGCCCTGCTCGCGGCCACAGCAGTGATGTTCGCGCTTCATTTGGGCGAAATCCGGCTCGCCCGCGTCTGCGGCTTTGCGCTTGACTGGCGCATGCCGTTCGCCCTCATCACGCGCGATCTCATGTTGCCGGTAATGTTCGTCGACGCGTTGCTTTTCGACGACTTCGTGTGGCACGGAAACGCCATGACCGTGCGCGAAGTCGAAGATACGGCGGGCTGATCGCGCAAAACGACGAAGGGCGTTTTTTGCGCCCCCAGTTTTGTTGACGAACTTTCCAAAACGGCCTCGTCCTTCGAGACACGAGCCGCGATCTCGGGCCTGCCCGAGATCGACATTCTTGTTTTGTGAAGTCGGGAAAACCCGACTTGCACTCGCTCCTCAGGATGAGGCCTAAGCGTTTGGCGCCGAAGGAAGAAGCCCATCACGCCGACGAGCCTGCAAAACAGGCCTCTCGAAACAGGAGGGGCGTCGGCGCGACTTCGCTCGCAATCCCTACGATGCGCACGCCCACTATGTTTCCAGGAGATCGAGCGTCTTTTTATCCGGCTGGCCCTTAAAGAAGCGCGACAGCGCTTGCGCAAAGAGAGCGTCCTGCGCGGCCGCTTCCGCGAAGAGCGTCATCGACGAGCGGAATTTCATCGCATCGGTGAAGCCCAACACGTCTTCCGCATTGCCACCCCCGGTCGCGAGCATGGCCCCGACGCATTCGCGCAGGCGCGGGCCGAGCACGGGATGCGCCAGATAGGCGCGGGCCTCGTCGAGACCGGAGAGGCCGTAGAACTGGCTGGCCTGGCTGAAGCCCAGGCCCTTCAGTTGCGGGAAGACGTACCAGATCCAATGGCCGGTCTTGCGCCCGGCGCGCAACTCCGCGAGCGCATGGTCGTAGCTCCCGGCCTGGGCGTCTACGAAGCGCTGGAGGTCAAAGGGGTCGCTGCTCGCCAACGCGTTTCTCCGTCATTGCGAGGAGCATATGGCGAAGTGGGCAATCCAGCGCCACGTCGGATCGCTTCGCTCGCAATGACGGCCGCGGGACGCCCCGGATCACTCCGCCGCATGCTGCTCCGGCACGCCCCGCGCGACGCGCTCGGCTTTCAGGAGCTCCGCCACCAGGAAGGCGACCTCGATCGCCTGCTCGGCGTTGAGGCGCGGATCGCAATAGGTGTGGTAGCGGTCGCGGAGATTGTCCTCCGAAATGGCGCGCGCGCCGCCCGTGCATTCGGTGACGTCCTTGCCGGTCATCTCGAGATGGATGCCGCCGGCATAGGTCCCTTCCGCCTGATGCACGCCGAAGAAGCCGCGAATCTCCGACATGATGCGGTCGAAGGGCCGCGTCTTGTAGCCCGCCGCGCTGATCGTGTTGCCATGCATCGGATCGCAGGACCACACGACGTTGCGGCCTTCGCGCGATGCGGCGCGAATGAGCGCCGGCAGCGAGTCGCCGATCTTGTCGGCGCCGAAGCGGCAGATAAGCGTGAGGCGGCCCGGCTCGTTCTCCGGATTCAGCGCGTCGATGAGGCGCATCAGCCCGTCGGGCGTGAGGCTCGGGCCGCATTTCAGGCCGATCGGATTCTTGATGCCGCGCATGAATTCGACATGCGCGCCGTTCTCCTGGCGCGTGCGGTCGCCGATCCAGAGCATATGGCCGGAGGTCGCGTAATAATCGCCGGTCGTGGAGTCGATGCGGGTCAGCGCCTGCTCATACTGGAGCAGCAGCGCCTCGTGCGAGGTGTAGAAATCCGTGCCGCGCAGCTCGGGATGATGCTCCGGATCGAGCCCGATGGCGCGCATGAAGCCGAGCGTCTCGGTGATCTGGTCGGCGAGCTTCTGATAACGCTCGGATTGCGGGCTGCTCTTCACGAAGCCCAGCATCCAGCGATGCACGTTTTCGAGATTGGCGAAGCCGCCCGCGGCGAAAGCGCGGATGAGGTTCAGCGTCGCGGCCGACTGGCGGTAGGCGAGGAGCTGGCGCTGCGGATCGGGGACGCGCGCGGTTTCCGTGAAGTCGATGTCGTTGATGATGTCGCCGCGATAGCTCGGGAGCTCGAGGTCGCCCTTCTTCTCGACCGGCGAGGAGCGGGGCTTGGCGAACTGCCCGGCGATGCGGCCCACCTTGACCACGGGCGAGCCGGCGGCATAGGTCAGCACCACGGCCATCTGCAGGAAAACGCGGAAGAAATCGCGGATGTTGTCGGCCGAATGCTCGTTGAAGCTCTCGGCGCAGTCGCCGCCCTGAAGCAGGAAAGCCTTGCCGGCGCAGACATCTGCAAGCTGGCGCTTGAGGTTGCG
The DNA here is from genome assembly GCF_052186135.1 of Methylocystis sp. JAN1. Classification (GTDB taxonomy): domain Bacteria; phylum Pseudomonadota; class Alphaproteobacteria; order Rhizobiales; family Beijerinckiaceae; genus Methylocystis. The sequence goes on from NZ_CP181499.1 coordinate 1,318,912, forward strand.
CGCCTCCCCGGCGAAAACGAGCGGCGGAAAGCCCGCGAGCTGGGACTCCACATCGGCCAAGGCCGCCTGATCGCGATAGACAGGCGTCTGCTCGATCGGCAAATTTCTCCAACTGCTCGGGGCCCAGCGTTCCACTTTCCCAAACTCCACGAAAATCAACGCCCGGCCGGGCGGTTGCCGACGCCGCAGCTTCGGCGCGAGACGCGCTTATAGAGGAAAAATCGACTCAATGCGACCCTCTCGGCCGGTCGCGCCCGCCCGCGCCGCTGGCGAAGCCCTCCGCGCGGAGATATAAGCGCGCGACAGGCAGCCTGAAGATCGACCGGAGGCCGATGCCCTTCTTGCTTTCGCAGCTTATCGAGGCCGCGCGCTGGTTGGGCGCGCTCGCCGTGCTGCTGCTCCATGTGAACAACATGTTCGTCAATCAGGCGGACATAATGAGCGCATCTCACGCCGCTCCGGCCTATGTCTGGTGGTTCTTCACCGGAGAGGGGATGGGCCATCAGGCGGTCGTCGGCTTCTTCGTTCTCTCCGGCTGGCTCGTCGGCGGCGGCGCGCTGGCGAGGAGCGTCGAAGGGCGGCCCTTCCTGCGCGAATACCTAATACACCGCGTCTCGCGCATTTACGTCGTGCTGATCCCGACCTTGTTTCTGACGCTCGTCCTCGATTCCGTCGGCCGCGCGTCCTTCGCGGATTCGGGCGTTTACGACTGGCCGATCTTTCAGGGACATTTTTCGGCGACGCTGTTTTTCGCCGGCTTTCTCAATCTCCAAAGCCTCGTCTTTCCCTATTTCGGGACAAACGGTCCGCTCTGGTCCCTTGCCTGCGAGTTCTGGTACTACATCGCCTTCCCCTTGCTGGCGCTGCCTTTCGCCCGGCTGTATGGGATCGCGCCCCGTGCGGGCGGATTCGCGTTCGGGGTTGCTCTCGTCGCGGCGCTCTCCGGCCCGGAAAGCTGGTTCGCCTTCGGCTTCGTCGTCTGGGCGGTCGGCGCCTTCGCGACGCGCGCGCCGCGGCCGCTCATTCGCTCGCGCTGGTTCTCTCTGGCGCTGTTGGCGGCGGCGATCGTCGTCATTCGGCTCGTCGTGCGCGGGGCGCTTCTCGCGGATCATCCCTGGATCGGCCAGGCCGCCGACGTGACGGCCGCGCTGCTTTTCGCCAATCTGCTGATCGCCTTCCGCGACGCTCCTCAGGAGGGATTCCCGCCGCTGCGCTGGAGGCTCCACGCGCCGCTCGCGGATTTCTCCTTCTCGCTTTACGCCATACACATGCCCATCGTGATCTTCGCCCGCGCCGGCGTGGGGCATTTCGCCGGCCGCGACTGGGCAATGCAGCCCGCCACGGGCGAGAATTACGCGGCGGCGCTCGCCGTGGCCATGGCGGCGCTCGCGAGCGCCTATGGGTTCTCGCGCGTGACGGAGGCCAAGACCGGCGCCGCCCGGCGGGCGCTGCGCGGCCTCCTCGACCGCTTCATTCCCGCGACCGCCGCCGCCGAGCCCGCCCCGGAGCGGATGACGGCGGGGTCCTGAATTAAAAGGGTCGAAGGGTGGCGGCTCCGGTCTTACGCGTTCTCATCCGGCGCGAGCCGCAAGGGGAAAGAAGGCGGCTCGCGATTGAGCTGACGGGGCCTCGGACCCGATCCCGAACGGCGCCGCTTTCCCTCCCCCTTGCGGGGATAGGGCGGAGGTGGGGGAGAGTTAATGCGGACCTGAAGGCCCGCGCTCCGGCGGCGCTCCGAGGCGCTTCGACCCTCTCGCGGGAAGGGGCCTATCCCTGCGGCCTGATCTTGCGCGCCGGCGACCGCATCGTCACCAGCTCCTCCGCCGCCGTCGGATGCACCGCCATCGTCGTGTCGAAATCGCGCTTGGTCGCGCCCATACGCATGGGGATGGCGACGAGCTGCGCCATCTCGCCGGCTTCGGGGCCGAAAATATGCGCGCCGACGACGCGCTGGCTCGCGGCGTCGACGATGAGCTTCATGAAAGTGCGCTCATTGCGTCCTGAGAGCGTCGCCTTCATCGGGCGGAAGCTCGTCTCGTAAATGTCGAGCCCGCCATATTTCGCTCGTGCGGCGGCTTCCGTCAGTCCGACCGCGCCGACTTCAGGCGTGGTGAAGACGGCGCTCGGAACGCAGCCGTAATCGACTTGCGTGGGCAGATTGCCGAAGACGCTGTCGGCGAAGGCGTGCCCTTCCCGGATCGCGACGGGCGTGAGATTAACGCGGTCGGTGACGTCGCCCACGGCGTAGATCGAGGGCGCATTCGTGCGCGAATGTTCGTCCACGATAATCGCCCCGTTTTCGCGCGTCGCGACGCCCGCACGCTCGAGTCCGAGATTCTGCGTGAGCGGCCGGCGGCCGGTCGCGACCAGCACGGCGTCGACCTCGCGCGTCTCGCCGTCGCTCATGGAAACGCAAAAGCCTTTCGCGGTTTTGTCGATCCGCGTCGGCAGAGCGCCGACATGATGCGCGACGCCGGCGTTCGTGAGCGCTTCGGCGACGCGCTTGCGCAAATCCTCGTCAAAGCCGCGCAAAGGCAGATCGGCGCGATAGGCGAGGTAGACTTCCGCGCCCAGCCGCGCGAAGACGCTCGCGAACTCGACGGCGATATAGCCGCCGCCGACAATCATCAGGCGCCGCGGGAAAGTCGGTAGGTCGAAAATGTCATTCGAGGAGAGGCCCCATTCGAGGCCCGGAATATGCGGGGCGAGCACAGGGGCGCCGCCCGTCGCGACGAGAATGTAGCGCGCGCTCGCCGTGCGGCCGTCCGAGAAATGCACGGCGTCGGGCCCGGCGATGGTCGCACGGGCGCGGATCAGCTCGACCTTGTTGTTCGCGAGCGTCTGCTCGTAGAGCCCGGACAGGCGGGTGATCTCCTTTTCCTTGGCGGAAACAAGGGACGGCCAGTCGAAGGAGGTCTCGCCGACGCGCCAGCCGAAGCCTTTTGCGTCCTCGAAGTCGTCCCTGAATCGGCTTGCGAGAACATAGAGTTTCTTCGGCACGCAGCCGCGAATGACGCAGGTTCCGCCGACCCGGAACTCCTCGGCGATCGCCACCTTCGCGCCATGGCTCGCCGCGACGCGCGCGGCGCGCACCCCGCCCGAGCCTGCGCCGATGACGATGAGATCGTAGTCGTATCCGCTCATGGCGCGCCGCCCGTCACGTCGCCGATGATGCGCACGCCATTGGCGCCGGCGACGAAGATCGCGGTGGCGAAGCCGATGAAGAGGCCGTGATCCACCACGCCGGGAATGGCTTCGAGTCGTTGCGCCAGCATGTCGGGATCGTCGATCGCGCCGAAGGCGCAGTCATAGATGTAATGGCCGCCATCCGTGAGATAGGGCGCATCCGGCGCGCTCATGCGCAGCGTGATCGGGCCGTCGAGACCGAGCCCCCGAGCGGCGCGCTCGATATGAATCTTCGTGGAGCATGCGCCGAAGCGGTCGATCTCCACGGGCAGCGGAAAGGCTCCGAGCGTCCCGACTTCCTTCGTGGCGTCGGCGACGACGAACATGCGCTTCGAGGCCGCCGCGACGATCTTCTCGCGCAGCAGCGCGCCGCCGCCGCCCTTGACGAGCCGCAGCGAGGCGTCGAATTCGTCGGCGCCGTCAATGGCCAGATCGAGCTCCGGCGTCTCGTCGAGCGTCGAGAGCTTTATGCCCAGCCCTTCCGCCTGCGCGCGCGTGCGCTCCGACGTCGGCACGCCGATCACTTCGAGGCCTCCGCGCACCCGCGCGCCGAGGAGATCGACGAAATGCGCGGCCGTGGAGCCCGTGCCGAGGCCAAGCCGCATGCCATGGGCGACGGATTCGAGCGCGGCGGCGGCGGCCGCGCGTTTCATGGCGTCGGCGGAAGGAGGCGTCATCTTGGGGTCCAGCAGGTCGGCGGCCGCGAGGCGGTGAGACTATCGCCGATAGAGCCTTACGCCACGCGACTCAACCCGAAAACGTCACCAGCGGCCCATCCGGCGGTTCCAGGCGAAAAGCAGGTCGGCGAAACGGTCGTAGGCGAAGCTGGCGAGCGGCCTGACCGGCGGCGAATCCACGAGCCGGGCGAGCCACTGGTCGCCGGGCGTGCGCCGCCAGATTTCCACCGCGCAGGCCGCGCCGACATGGAGGCGGCCCGCGGCGTCGACGCCGTGGAGCCGACGGCGCACATCGTCGAGAGTCGCGCCGAAACGCGCCAGCGCCTCCGGCTCGGCGTTGATGTCCCGAAAGTCGATATCGCCCGCCCGCGCGGCTCGAATCAGCCGGCTTCTCTGGAAATTTATCCCGCCATCGCAGACGGGGCATTTGGCGTTGTACCATACCGTCAGTCCCGACGGCTTGGCCCGATCCATTATTTCGCCTGCGGGGTGCAGACGACCGAGCTTTCATTCAGAACGAAGCAGATCGACATCATGCCCGAGCGCAGATCGACGCGAAAGACGCCGCCCTCGCCGGTGTGGCGCGATGCGACGAGGGCGTATTCGCTGAAAGTGCCGGCCTTGGCGCCTTCGCCGGGCGGATAGCACAGAGTGACGCCGATGGAGGAGCCTTCTTTCAGGCCGTATTGGCAGGCGCCGACTTCGCCCGTGGCCTTGTCGAGGCGGAAGACGCGGTTGAGGTCGGTCTGCGGCGCGGCGAGGAACTCGTAATTGCCGGGGGCGCCCGCCGCGTCGGCCGTTCCGGCGGCCAGAAGCGCCGCGGCGAGGGACAGGCGGCGCCGCCCATGGAAAAACTGCGAAAGACGCATCTCGCCACTCCTGTTGCGAATCGGTCGGGGCAGTCTACACGCGCCGCGGGCCTCATAAGCGAATTTTCGCCCGAGCCGAATTTCCCGCCCGCGGCTTGATCTGGGCGAGCGCGGCCTTTACCTCCGGCCCCATGACCCAGCGCGCGCCCATTCTCGTTTTCGATCTCGACGGCACTTTGGCGGACACCGCCCGCGACCTCGTCGCGACGCTCAATGTCCTGCTGGCCCGTGAGGGCTTGCCCGCGGTCGCGCCGTCCGCCGCCCGCAGTCTCGTGGGCGCGGGCGCCCGGGCGCTGATCGAGCGCGGCTTCGCGCTCAACGGCGCGCCGCCGCCGCCCGAGCGCGTCGACCCGCTGGTCAGGGATTTTCTGGCCCATTACGAGGCCCATATCGCGGACGAAAGCGCGCTCTTCCCCGGCGCGCTCGCCGCACTCGACCGCTTTGCGGAAGCGGGCTTCAGGCTCGCGGTCTGCACCAACAAGCCGGAGCCGCTCGCCCGACTCCTGCTGGAGAAGCTGGAGGCCGCCGATCGCTTTGCGGCGATCTGCGGGCGGGGGACGTTCCCCATGCACAAGCCGGACCCTCGCACGCTGGCGCTGACCATAGAGGCGGCCGGCGGCGATCCGCGCCGCGCCGTGATGGTGGGCGACTCCAAGACCGATATCGATACGGCCAGAAACGCCGGCGCGCCCGTGGTGGCGGTCGATTTCGGCTATACCGAGATCCCGGTGGCGGAGCTCGCGCCCGACCGGGTGATTTCGCATTTCGACGAGCTTTGGACGGCGGCCAAAGCGATTCTCCCGGCTTCCGCCTTCGCGCACACTTGACGGAACGGCGCCGCCTCTCTTACAGGGAGAGCGTTCCGCGGAAATCGCGGCGGGCGGCTAGCTCAGCGGGAGAGCACTCCCTTCACACGGGAGGGGTCACAGGTTCAATCCCTGTGCCGCCCACCATTAAATCACAGACCTGTCTGCACTGCCTGTGTCTCGGCGACGCCTCACGCCGCTTTTGCGCTCTCATACCAGCCGCGGGAGCGGCGGACGAGCTGGACGACGGACAGCATGACCGGCACTTCGACGAGGACGCCGACGACCGTCGCCAGCGCTGCGCCGGACTGGAAGCCAAAGAGCGTAATCGCAGTCGCGACCGCCAGCTCGAAGAAATTGCTCGCGCCAATGAGCGCGGAGGGACCGGCGACGCACCATTCGACGCCGAGAGCGCGGTTCAGCAGATAGGCGGCGCCCGCATTGAAATAGACCTGGACGAGGATCGGCACGGCAAGGAGGCTGATGACGAGCGGCTGGCGGACGATCTGCTCGCCTTGCAGGCCGAACAGGATGACCAGCGTCAGCAGCAGGGCCGACAGGGACAGCGGGCCGAGCCTTGCGAGCGTCTTCTTCAATGTATCCGGTCCGCCTTGCGCCAGCAATGCCCGTCGCCAGAGCTGGGCGGCGACGACAGGCGCGACGATGTAGAGCACAACGGACAGCAGCAGCGTGTTCCATGGCGCGGTGATGGAGGAGAGGCCGAGCAGCAGCGCGACGATCGGCGCGAAGGCGACGACCATAATGCCGTCGTTGAGCGCGACCTGCGACAAGGTGAAGTGCGGTTCGCCGTCGACGAGGTTGGACCAGACGAAGACCATGGCCGTGCAGGGAGCCGCCGCCAACAGGATCAATCCGGCGATGTAGCCGTCGATCTGTTCCGCCGGCAGGAAAGGCCTGAACAGGTGCGAGATGAAGATCGATCCGAGCAGCGCCATGGAGAAGGGCTTCACCAGCCAGTTGATCCCGACCGTCACGGCGATCCCGCGCCAATGCGCCTTGACCTGCCCGAGGGCGCGGAGGTCGATCTTCAGCAACATCGGGATGATCATGAGCCAGACCAGCACGGCGACCGGTAGGTTGACCTCGGCGACCGTCGCCGCGCCGATGGCGCGGAAGGCAGAGGGCATGGCTTGGCCAAGGACAATGCCGGCGACGATGCACAGCGCCACCCAGAGCGTCAAAAACCGCTCGAAGAAGCCCATAGCGGGGGCCTTATTGATTTTGGGAGCGCTCCGGATGGTTGTCGCTTCGCTCATGGCGGCTACTCATTCTCAAATGATGGGACGGACTCGATGACGGGGGCGCAAGTCCAACAGGCGCGCCATCCGGGGGCTCTTTTTCCAGCGCCGGCGCAATCGCGGATTGTCACGCTCATGCTCCTACCGTGCGGCCATGGGTCGCGCCTTCAGACTCGCCGATCTCGCGCAGGCGGTTGCTCAGCGCCAGCCTGTCGAGGCGGGCGATCGGCGTCGCCAGCAACAGCGAAATGCGGTTCTTCAGGTATTGGAAGGCGCGGTTGAAGGCGCGCTGCTTCTCCAAATCGGAGCCTCCGGCCGTCGCGGGGTCTTCAATGCCCCAATGCGCCGTCATCGGCTGACCCGGCCAGATTGGACAGGCTTCGCCCGCCGCGTTGTCGCAGACGGTGAAAACAAAATCCATCACAGGCGCGCCGGGAGCCGCGAACTCCTCCCAGTTTTTGGAGCGAAGGCCATCCGTCGGATAGTCGTAGGCCTCAAGGGTCTTGATGGCGTAAGGGTTGATCGCGCCCTTGGGATGGCTCCCCGCCGAGAAGGCGTTGAATCGGCCGGCGCCGTCCTTGCGCAGGACGCTTTCCGCCATGATCGAACGCGCCGTGTTGCCGGTGCAGAGAAAGAGGGCGTTGTAGACTCGGTCAGTCATTGGCTTCCGCCTTTGCGCAGCAAGGGGTGAGATCAGCGATAAGCGGCGCGCAAACGTCTGGACGCCCGCCGCAACAGTCTTTCAGAAGAAACAGCGCGACTTCGCGGAAGCGGGCGAGGTTTGCGCGATAAATGACCGAGCGGCTGCGCCGCTCCCCGCTCACCAATCCGGCTCGAGCCAGAATGCTCAAATGCGCCGACATGGTGTTTTGAGGCACGGCCATAAGGCGCGCCAGCTCGCCGGCCGGCACGCCTTTCGGCTCGCGCTCGACCAGAAGGCGGAACGCGTCCAGCCGGGTGGTTTGGGCGAGGGCCGCGAGGGCGGCGATCGCATCGGTATTATCCATATTTCCAGAATGACAGATAAATATTGCGGCCGCAAGACCTTCGCGCCTCTGGCGTGGAAGCTTCGCCCGTCGTGGCGAACGGCGCGATGAGTGGCGCGCGACGGATGGCCAGGTGGTAGCCTTCCTGATCGTCGATCGAAGAAGGAACGGCGCCGATGAGGAATTGGCCCTTATCCAAAGTCTATCAACTGCTTGAACCTGGCCCTGTGGTCCTTTTGACGACGTCCCGCAAAGGTCGCGCCAACGTCATGACAATGTCCTGGCACATGATGGTTGATTTCGAGCCGCCCCTTATCGCCTGCATCGTCAGCGACCGCGATCACAGCTTTGTCGCGCTAAGAGCGACGAAGGAATGCGTGATCGCAATTCCGGCCGTCCAACTGGCGGAGAAGGTTGTAGCGATTGGCAATTGCTCCGGTCGCGACGTCGACAAGTTTTCCGTTTTTCATCTGACGCCCAAAAAAGCGGAACATGTCGCCTCGCCGCTCGTGGCTGAGTGCTTCGCCAACGTCGAATGCCGGGTTGTCGATACGCGACTCGTGAACCGTTACGGGCTCTTTGTTCTGGAAGGGGTGAAAGCCTGGATCGATCCAGAACAGGAAAATCCGAAAACGATTCATCATCAGGGCTTTGGGAAGTTCGCCGTAGACGGCGAGCTCATCGAGCTGACATCCAAAATGCCGTAATCGCGGCGGCCGCCGCCGCGCGTAACCTAGCCGGACGCCTGCCGCGACAAAACTAGACAATCGCCGTCTCCGCGCGGCGCCATTGGGCGGGCGGTCGGCCCACGAGCGCCTTGAACGCGCGGCTGAACGCCGGGACGCTCTCATAGCCGACCCGCGTCGCGACTTCGTCGAGAGAGAGATCGGTTTCGCGTAGCAGCCGGCAGGCGACATTCGCGCGCCAGCGGCTGACATAGGCCATGACGCTCTCGCCCATGGTTTCGCGGAATCGCGCGGCGAAGCGGGATGGCGACAGGGCGACGCGCGCGGCCAGCAAATCCACGCTCCAATCGGCGTCTGGCGCGGCGTGTATGTAACGGATGGCGTCGGAGATTTTTGCATCGCCAAGCCCCCGGAACCAGCCGGGCTCATCGCCCGGGCGCGCCTGCTGAAAGGCGCGGATCGCCTCGGCGCACAGGACCTCCAGCAGGCGCTGGGCGGTGAAGCCGTTGCGGGAGCGCCGGCCGCATTCGGCCGCCAGCATGTCGACGGCTCCCGCGAGGGCGCGGCTGGCCCCGCTTCCGCCAGTCGCGACTTTCAGCGCCGACGGGAGGGCGCCCAGGAGCGGGTTGAGCGGCGCGGCGCGCATGACGAAGGCGCCGCAAATCAGTTCCGTCGCTCCCGGCTCGTCCTTCGGCGCCCCATATCGCCTGTCGTCGCCCAGGATGGCCTCCAATGGCGCGGGGCTCGCGCCGGAGCCATCGGACAGGCGATGCGGGGATCCGCCCGGCAGCAACAACAGCTCGGGAGCCTCCACCCGTCCGATCGTCTCTCCCTCGCGCCCCAGATCGAAACCGCCCCGGCGGGCCAGATGGAAGGGCGTCACCCGCATGTCCGCGCCGACGCCGAGAAGGTCGCGAAGCCGGGATTCCGCCGGCACGTCGACGGCCCATGGCGCCTTGTAGGCCTCGTGGACAAGCACGGAGCCGGAAATGCGCAGATCTTCCAGCGCGTCGTCCAAAGGGTCCGCGAGCGTCACGACGGTCGTTCCGGTCAAGAAATCGGTTGTCTCGATCATAGATAAGATCGCCGCAGCGGCGTAGCTCATTTCTCCGTCAGGCCGGCGCCGCCGGCGAGCCGGAGAAGCTCAATGATAAATCAGCCCCCCGAATTGACCTATGTGGCCCTTTCCGCCGCTCTGACCGGCCTGCTGTGGGTTCCGATCGTGCTTAACCGCTTTCGCGAGCTCGGCGTCTGGGGAACGCTAAAGACCCCCGAGCGCAACATGCAGGCTGAAGCGGAGTGGGCGTATCGGCTGGTCAATGCGCACCGTAACGCCGTCGAGAATTTTGTGGTTTTTGCCCCGCTGGCGCTCGTCGTGCATGCGCTTGGCCTCGCCTCGCCGGCGACGGCGCTCGCCTGTGCGCTCTATTTCTGGGGCCGACTCGCGCATGCCGTCGCTTACGCCCTCGGCGTCCCGATCCTGCGCACCGTCGCTTTCCTGATCGGCTTCGCGGCGGAGGCAACCTTGTTCCTGCGCATCTTCGGCTACGTGTAAGCCATCCGTCGCGCTTGGATTCGCGGCCCGCGCGAGGCTTGGCGGCCTTCGTTCCGGACACAAATCTACGCGAGAGAGTCGTTCGCCGCGATTTTATCCGCCACATGTCGGAGAGCCAGCCCATGAGCGAAGTCGCCGAACGCCGTCCGGTCTGCGTCATCGCAGGCGTCGGGCCAGGAAACGGCGAGGCCTTCGCCCGCCGCTTTGCGGCCGAAGGCTATTCCGTTGCGCTGCTTGCCCGGCGCAAGGATCGGATTGAGCCGCTTGCGGCCGAATTGCGGGGCGCGGCGTTCGGATGCGACTTAACCGACGCCGCCTCGGTGGAGGCCGCCTTCGCCGCCATAGAAGCGCAACAGGGACCGGCCGCGGTTCTGATCTACAATGCCGGCAAGGGCGTCTGGGGCGATGTGGAAAAGGTGACGCAAGCGGATTTCGAGGAGGCCTGGCGCGTCAATACGCTCGGCCTGTTTCTGGCGTCGCGCCGCGTCATCCCGGGCATGGCGGCCTCCGCACGCGGCGGCATCGTCGTCGTCGGCGCCACGGCCTCGCTGCGCGGCATGGCGGGGACGGCGGCCTTCGCCTCCGCCAAGGCCGCGCAGAGGTCGCTGGCGCAGTCGCTCGCCCGATATTTGTGGCCGAAGGGCGTGCATGTGTCGCTGATTATCGTGGATGGGGTGGTTGGCGGTCCGGAGACGCGGAAGATGCTTTCCGACAAGCCCGACGACTTCTTCATCAAGCCCGCCGCGATTGCGGACATCGCTCTCGCCCTTACGCGTCAGGAGCGTTCGGCATGGAGCTTCGAGGCGGAAGCCCGTCCCTTCGGCGAGAAGTGGTGAATGCGGCAGGGGCCCGAGAGCGGAGCGACGCCGTTCGTCGCGCCTCCCGGGCCGTCGCCCGAAATGGCGAGCTTCGCGCGGCTTCTCAGTAATGCGGCGGCGGCGGTTCGGGAGCTTCGCGGGCGGGGCCGATATTTTGCATTTCATCGCGAAGTTGAGCGACCTGCCGCTCCAGAACGTCGATCTTTCGCCATTGGGACGTGACGACCTCGTTCAGCTCGGCGAGCATCCTCTCCTGATGCGTGATCAGCGCCTCCAGCGCGTCGAGGCGAGAAGCATGATCTGAAAGGATGTCGCTCATTTTCCATTCCATCCGCTTCGGCGGCGCGCGGCCGCTCCGGCCCCGGCAGGCGCCCGCCGGGGCCGAAGCGAAAGCTTCACGCCTTCTTCACAAACTCCGTCCGCAAGACAAGGTCCTTCACCTTCTCGGCCCTGCAATCGATCTCGGCCGGATCGTCGGTCAGGCGGATGTTCCGGATCAGCGTTCCACGCTTGAGGACGATGGAGGAGCCTTTGACCTTCAGGTCCTTGATCAGCGTGACGGAGTCTCCGTCCTTCAACTCGGTTCCATTGCTGTCCCTGACGACGACGTCGCTCATCCCTGTCTCCTGCTCGCGGGCCGCCATCGGCCCGCAGAACCGTTAGCGTCCCGGAGGCCCCTTGCACAATGCCGGCCGACTCTTTCTCGGTCGCCCATTTCCGCATCCTGACCAGCAAAACCGCTTTGTCGCGTCGGTCCTTGATAGTAACGTCACAAAACCTCTGATTGTGAGCGACGGGGCGTCGGCCCCGTTTCCCAAGCGTAAGCGTTTCCTCTCGCGTTTTCGTCGCGTTCGCGTTCGGTCCCCGAGGCAGGCTCGAGGGAAGCATCAAGACATGCATATCGTCGCATTTGTCACGCAGAAGGGCGGGGCCGGCAAAAGCACGCTCGCCTCCAATGTCGCGGTCGCCGCGCGCAAGGCCGGCGAACGCGTGTTCGTCTGCGATCTCGATCCGCTGCAATCGCTGGTCAAATGGTCGCGCGCCCGCAAGGCGCTCGACGTTCCGGCTGAGCACATGCCGGCGGAAAAGCTCGGACGCGCGCTGGCCCAGCTTGAACGCGAGGGCGTGACGCTCGTCATCGTCGACACGCCCGCGAGCGACACGCCCCAGGCCGACGAAGCGATCCGCGCCGCCGATCTCTGCGTCATCCCGGCGCGGCCCAATACGCTCGACATCTGGGCGAGCGAGACGACGCTCGCCAAGGTCAGGGCGTCCGGCAAGGCCTTTGCGTTTCTCCTCAACCAGTGCCCGCCCGCGCAACAGAGCGCCCGTGTCGCGCGCGGCGCACAGGCCTTGCAGGAGATGGGCGCGCTGCTCGCGCCGATGGTTTCGACCCGCGTCGATTATCAGGAGGCTGTGCGCCTTGGTCTGGGCGTCGTGGAGCTCAATCCGAAAGGCGCCGCCGCCCGGGAGATGGCGACGCTCTGGGGGGCGATCGGCGCGCGGCTGCGCGACAAGGCGTCGGCGACGGACGGGCGCGCCGCGGCCGAGCCGGCGCGGCTGCCCTATCAGGACTTCTTCGAGCAGGCCGTGAGGGCGAGCGGCGTCTATGCCGATTTTGTCAACACGCTCCTGCGGTTCAGCCGCCCGCAAACCCGGCCGACAGCCGCCGACCCGGACGGCGCCGCGCCCGAGAAGCGCCGGCGCATCTCATAACCGTTCGCGGACCTTCTTTCGCGCCCCGGCGTTACGAAGGGGCGGGCGCGTCGCCTTGACATGCGCTGGAGGTCGCGATGATCGTCGCCGTCGAGACGCTCTTTCTTCTCGCCATGCTCAGCGCCTTCATCGGCATTGTCGCGCTGCTGGCCCTTTACAGCGCGGCCGCGCAGGGCTCTCCGCGGCTGCGGGGCTCGCTTGTGGGCACGGTTGTCGCCGCGACCGCCGCGGCGGTGGGATCCTATTTCCTATACGCGCTCAGCCCGCACGAAGCCGCGCGCCAGTCCGTCTATGGCGCGGCCGCGCCCTCGGCCTTGACCATATGGGGCGCCCAGCCGCCCGCGGCGCCCAAACGCTCCGGCGCGCGCCTTTAATTTTCTGGCGGAAAACCCAATATGAGGCCTATCGCGACCGGAAGGCGGGAGTTCCATGACTGACAATATAGACGACGAGATGGACGGCCTTGCCGATCCCTTCAGCTATGAAGACCTCGTTTCCCAGCGCGCCATGGCCTTCTACCATGTGGCCCGGCTGACCGACACGGTGCAGGACGAGGCGGTGAAGGAGCTTTGCCTGACGATGCTGCGCAAGCTCAACGCGAGCATCAAGGCGCCTTCCACGGCCGAACTGCGCACGATCGAGGGCAGCAAGGGGCGCTGACGCTGCCGGGCTTGAGCGAGACTGTGGCCCTTTTGCCACAGGCTTTCACGTTTGCGCGCGGGACCAGGCGTCGAACACAGTTTCGCCACACCCTGCGCCTCCACTCTCTCCGTGCTCTCCTTGGGCATTTCCTCCCTGAACTTGGGCCGCTGGCCGACCAGCGGCTCTTTTTTTGTCATAACCGCCGGAGTCGGGAAACTTGCCTGTGGAGAACTGGCCGGAACGACGTTTTCCAGCCTAGAGCGCGCCACGAAAAAATGTGAACCGGTTTACGAAGTGGCGTGCTGCGAACTGTGGAAAGGATCGACCTTTCCGCGACAGGCCGGTTCGTCCGATCGCAGCGCGATCCGGAAGGCCAAGGCGGTTTCTTGGCCGGCGCGGGTCACGTATGATCTGCTCAGCCTGCGTCCGCAGGAACCGAACATCAAGAAGGGACGTGTGAATGCGCAACTTTATCCGGCTCTCGGCTTTGCTGTCGCTGTTCGTGGCCGCCCCGGCTTTCGCTCAAGGCACGGCCGCTCAGCGCGAGGCCTGTGAGGACGACGCCAAGCGTTTGTGCCAGGCGCAAATTCCGGATGTTGTCGCGATCGAGAGCTGCCTTCGGGCCGCCGCCGTTTCGCTTACCGACGACTGCCGCGCCGAGATGGGACTTGTTTCGCAGGCTTCCGATTCGCCGAGGACCAGCGGCAAAAAGAAGAAGCGTTGACGCGTCGCGGGCGCGCCGAATGGCCGCGCCCGCGGCTCAGGCTTTTCCCGAAAGCATCTGGATGACGCCGGAAAAGTCTCGCCCCCCGCCGCCTCGGGCTTCGTAAAGGGCGTAGAGTTGCGCCGCCGCGGCGCAGAGCGGCGTGACCGCGCCGGATTTCGCCGCCGCGCTTTCCGCAAGCCGCAAATCCTTCAGCATGAGCTTCGTGGCGAAGCCTGCGGCATAATCTTTATTGGCCGGGGAGGCCGGCGCGAGCCCGGCGACGGGGCAATAAGTCGTCAGCGACCATGATTGGCCGGAGGACGCGGCGGCGACCTCGAAAAGGGTCCGGGCCGGCAGTCCAAGCCGCTCCGCAAGGGTGAAGGCTTCCGCCGTCGCGATCATGGCGACGCCGAGCATCAGATTATTGCAAAGTTTCGCCGCCTGTCCGAGGCCGGGGCCGCCGCAGTGAAAGAGGCGCGCGCCCATCTTTTCGAGAATCGGCGTCGCCGCCGCGAAGGCGCCGCCTGTCGCGCCGCACATGAAGGTGAGGCTTCCAGCCTCCGCGCCCGCGACGCCGCCCGAAACGGGCGCGTCGACCGACAGCGCGCCGGCTTTGCGGGCGAGTTCATGCGCCGCGCGCGCATCGACGATGTCGATTGTAGAGCAATCGATGAAGAGCGCGTTTTCACGCGCCAATGGGAGCGCTTCGCGCCACACGGCTAGGACCTGCTCGCCATTCTGCAGCATCGTCACGACCGCTCCCGCGCCCGTCGCAATCTCCGCGAGCGACGCGCGCGCGTCGAGACCGGAAGCCGCAGCCTTTTCGCGCGCCGCCTCGGCGCTGTCGAAGCCTGCGACGTCGAGCTTTGCGGCGGCGAGATTGCGCGCCATCGGCGCGCCCATGGCGCCCAGTCCGATAAAGGCGATGCGGCCCATGACTTGCTCCGCGATCAGGACATTGTGGGCATGACGAAACTCGCGCCCTCCCGCACGCCGCCCGGCCAGCGCGAGGTGACGGTCTTGGTCTTGGTGTAGAAGCGGAAGGCGTCCTCGCCGTGCTGATTGAGATCGCCGAAGGCCGAGCGTTTCCAGCCGCCGAATGTATAATAGGCGAGTGGCGTCGGGATCGGCACGTTGACGCCGATCATGCCCGCCTGCGCGCGCGTCGCGAAGTCGCGCGCGGCGCCGCCGTCGCGCGTGAAGATCGCGGCGCCGTTGCCATATTCATGCGCGCTGACGAGCGCGAGCGCTTCCTCGTAGTCGCGCGCGCGAAGGACGGAGAGCACGGGGCCAAAAATCTCTTCCCTGTAGATGCGCATCTGCGGCGTCACGTCGTCGAAGAGGCAGCCGCCCATGAAGAAGCCGTCTTCGTAGCCCTGCATCCTGAAGCCGCGTCCGTCGACGAGGAGCTTCGCGCCTTCCTCGACGCCGAGCGCGACATAGTTCTTCACCCGGTCGAGATGCGTTCTCGTGACGAGCGGACCGAAATCGGCGCTCGCGTCGGCGGGCAAGCCGATCTTCAGGCTTTCGACGCGCGGGACGAGGCGGGCGAGGAGCGCTTGCGCCGCTTCCTTCCCGACGGGGACCGCGACGGAAATCGCCATGCAACGCTCGCCCGCCGAGCCATAGCCCGCGCCGATGAGCGCGTCGACGGCGTGATCCATGTCGGCGTCGGGCATGACGACCATATGATTCTTCGCCGCGCCGAAGCATTGCGCGCGCTTTCCCGACGCGCAGGCCCGCGCGTAGACATATTCGGCGATCTGCGAGGAGCCGACAAAGGCGATCGCCTTCACGTCGGCGTCGTCGAGAAGGGCGTCGACGGCCTCGCGATCGCCATTGACGACATTGAGCACGCCGGCCGGCAGGCCCGCTTCCATCATCAGCTCGGCAAGACGCAGCGGCACGCCGGGGTCGTGTTCCGAGGGCTTAAGGATGAAGGCGTCGCCACAGGCGATGGCGGGAGCGAACATCCACATCGGGATCATCGCGGGGAAATTGAACGGCGTGACGCCGGCCGCGACGCCGAGGGGCTGGCGCATGGAATAGAGATCTATGCCCGGCCCCGCCGCGTCCGTGTAGGCGCCTTTGAGAAGATACGGAGCGCCCGCGCTGAATTCCACGACTTCGAGGCCGCGCTGTATGTCGCCGCGCGCGTCCGCGATGGTTTTTCCATGTTCGCTCGAAAGCAGTTTCGCAAGCGACTCATGCTCGCGCCCGACCAGCTCGAGGAATTTCAGCAGCACGCGCGCGCGGCGCTGGGGATTGACGGCGGCCCATGCGGGTTGCGCATGCCTGGCGCTTTCGACGGCCTCGCGAACCTTGTCGCGCGAGGCGAGCGGAACCTGAGCCACCACGGCGCCGGTCGCCGGATTGAAAATGTCGCCGTAGCGGCCGCTCCTTCCCGGGACGCGGCGGCCGTCGATAAAGTGCGCGATATCTGACATGAGAAAGTAGTTAGAGCGCAACGCGGCAGCGGATAGGCCCGTAGCCGCCCGTTGACGACTTCAAGCGCAAGGCGGCCGACATACATATGTCTCAACGAGCGAGGTCCGCCATGGCCGTAGCATCGCAAGAAAAGAACCGCTATGCGCGCGCGCCGCGCAAGGACGATTGGACGATCGACCAGGACTGGGCGTCCTATACGGCCGAGGAGCACGATCGCTGGAACCGGCTCTTCGCGCGCCAGGCCGAGCTTCTGCCCGGCCGCGCTTGCGACGCCTTTATCGCCGCGAAGCAGAAGCTTGAACTGTCGCGCGCCGGCATTCCGAATTTCTCGGAATTGAGCGATCGGCTTAGCGCGTTGACAGGATGGCGCGTCGTGCCCGTCGCCGGGCTTATCCCGGACGACGCCTTCTTCGACCATCTCGCCCATCGCCGCTTCCCGGCGGGCGCCTTCATCCGGCCCGAGCGCGAGCTTGACTATCTTTCCGAGCCCGATGTCTTTCACGACGTTTTCGGCCATGTCCCGCTGCTCGCCGATCCGGTCTACGCCCGCTTTCTCGAAGCCTACGGCAAGGGCGGCGCGCGCGCCCTGCAGCGCGGCCAGCTTCATAACCTCGCTCGGCTCTACTGGTACACGGTGGAGTTCGGCCTCATCCGAACGGCGCAGGGCTTGCGCATATTCGGCGCGGGCATTCTCTCCTCGCCGGGAGAGACAGCGTTCTCGCTCGAAGATTCGTCGCCGAACCGCATCGGTTTCAATCTCATGCGCGTCATGCGCACGAAATACATCATCAGCGATTTTCAGCAGAGCTATTTCGTCGTCGACAGTTTCGATCAGTTGCTCGACGAATGTTATCAGGATTTCGGCGCTCTTTATGACGCTCTCCGCGGGCAGCCCGATATCGAGGCGCATGAGATCGTCGCGGGCGACCGGGTGATCACGAGAGGCGATCATCGCTACTTCAACAGCAAGGGCGCGGCCGCCTGAGCTTTTGAGTCACCACGCCTCGACGATTTGCTCGATCGCGCCGAAGATCGAATGGCGCCTCCCGTCGAGCATCTCGATCCGCACGACATCGCCTGCCTTCAGGAAAGGCGTGACCGGCGCGCCGGTCAGCAGCGTTTCGACCGTGCGCTGCTCCGCGATGCAGGAATAGCCCGCGCCGCCTTTCGAAATGGGAAGCCCCGGACCGCCATCGGCCGCGCGATTCGAAACCGTGCCCGAGCCGACGATCGCGCCCGCGGATAATCGCCGCGTGCGCGCGGCATGTGCGATAAGTTGGCCGAAATCGAAGGTCATATCAATGCCGGCGTTGGGATGGCCCAGCGGCGCTCCATTGATGGAGGTCAGCAGCGGCAGAGACAACCGGGCGCCATCCCAGGCGCCGCCGAGTTCGTCGGGCGTGACGGCGGCAGGCGAAAAGGCGGAGGACGGCTTCGACTGATAAAAACCGAAGCCCTTGGCGAGTTCGCCCGGCACGAGGGCGCGCAAGGTGACGTCGTTGGCGAGCATGACAAGCTTTATGTGCGCGCGGGCCTCTTCGGGCGTCACGCCGATGGGAACGTCGTCCGTGACAACGGCGATCTCGCCCTCGAGATCGAGACCATATGCCTGGTCAAGGAGCGGGACCGCGTCGCGCGGCCCGAGAAAGGCGTCGGACCCGCCCTGATAGATGAGCGGGTCGGTCCAGAAATTTTCGGGAATGTCGGCGCCACGCGCGCGCCTGACCAGGGCGACATGGTTGACATAAGCCGAGCCGTCCGCCCACTGAAAAGCGCGCGGCAAAGGCGAGGCGCAGTCGCGTTCGCGAAAGCGGAAGAGGGCGGTTGTCTCCGCTTCCACCTGTTCCGCAAGCGCCGTCAGCTTCGGCGCGGCGCTCTCCCAGTCGTCGAGAGCCGCCTGAAGCGTCGGCGCGATGTCATCGGCGAGCGTCGCATGCGTCAGGTCGCGCGACACGACGACGAGCCGTCCGTCGCGTCCGCCCTTGAGAGAAGCAAGCTTCATATGCGCCTCATGGCTTTCCGCTGAAACGTTTCGGCAGGTTCGACCAGCAGTCGGCGTAGTTCCGCTGCAATGTTTCCAGCGACAGGGCGTAATCCACAGGATGCTGCGGCAATCGCGTTTCGAACATGAACGCGAGCGTATTCTCCAGCTTCGACGGTCGCAGCTCCGCTTCCGTCGCCGCGATGAAGGCGGCGGCGTCGGGCCCGTGCGGCAGCATGGCGTTGTGCAAGGACATGCCGCCTGGCGTGAAACCCTCCGGCTTGGCGTCATAGGCGCCAAAGATAAGTCCCATGAATTCGCTCATCACATTCATGTGAAACCAGGGCGGACGGAACGTATCCTCCGCGACCTGCCAGCGCTCGGGGAAGATCACGAAGTCCACCTCGCCGACGCCGGGCTGCGTAGAGGGCGACGTGAGAACGCAGAATATGGAGGGATCGGGATGGTCGAAGAGCAGCGCGCCCATCGGCGCGAATTTGCGAAGATCGTATTTGAAAGGCGCATAATTGCCATGCCAGGCGACGACGTCCAGCGGCGAATGGCCGATCTCGGACGAGTAAAAGCGCCCGCCCCATTTCACCGTGACCCGGCTCGCGCGCTCGACGTCTTCGAAGGCCGCGACAGGGGTAAGGAAGTCACGAGGCGCGGCGAGGCCGTTCGCGCCGATGGCGCCGCGATAGGGCAGGGTGAAAGGCGCGCCGTAATTCTCGCAAAAATAGCCGCGCGCGGGACCGTCTTTCAGCGAGACGCGAAATTTCACTCCGCGTGGAAGGAGGCAGACTTCGCCGGGCGAGACGTCGATGCGGCCGAACTCCGTGTCAATGCGCAGAGCGCTTTCCTGCGGAAGAAGGAGAAGTTCGCCATCGGCGTCGTAGAAATACTCGTCGACCATATCCGCCGTCGCGACATAGGCGCCAGCCGCCATGCCCGCACGCGCATCTGCGTCGCCGCAGCAAGCGATCGTGCGCATGCCACCGACGAAGGCGAGCTTCCCGCTTGGGATGGGCGTCGGTCCCCAGCGGAATTGGCTGAACGGCGCCTCGGGAGCGCGAGCGGGGGCCGTTCGCCAAAGCGGAAAATCCTGCGGCGCGAAGCGGCGCGCATGGAGAACGGAAGGGCGAATGCGATAAAGCCAGGAGCGTCTGTTGGCGGGCGGAGGCGCGGTGAAGGCCGAGCCTGAGATCTGTTCGGCGTAGAGACCATAAGGGCAGCGCTGCGGCGAGTTGCGTCCTTCCGGCAGCGCGCCGGGCAGGGCTTCGGTCGCGAATTCATTGCCGAAGCCGCTCATATAGCTCATGCGCCGGCCTCCGGCTTCAAGACGCCGCGCCTCAATTGATCTTCTTCAATCGACTCGAAAAGCGCCTGGAAATTGCCTTCGCCGAATCCCTCATCCCCTTTGCGTTGAATGAATTCGAAGAAGATTGGCCCGACGACGGTCTTCGAGAAAATCTGCAGCAGGAGCCTGGGCTGCGCCTGGGGCGCGCTGGCCCCGTCAATGAGGACGCCGAGCTCTTTCAGCCGGTGAACAGGCTCCCCATTGTCCGGCAGGCGCGACTCGATCGCCTCGTAATAGGTGTCCGGCGGCGCCGGCATGAAATCGAGCCCGTTTCGGCGCAGCCGCTCCACCGTGTCGTAAATGTCGCGGCAGGCGCAGGCGATATGTTGCACGCCCTCGCCGTTATAAGCATCGAGAAACTCCTCGATCTGACTGGTTTCGTCGGCGCTTTCATTGATGGGAATGCGGATCTTGCCGCAGGGACTCACCATCGCGCGCGAATGCAGGCCGGTGAAGCGTCCCTCAATGTCGAAATAGCGGATCTGACGGAAGTTGAAGAGGCGCGCATACCAGTCCGCCAGCGCGTCCATGCGGCCGCGCCGCACATTGTGGGTGAGATGGTCGATGGCGAGGAGACCGGCGCCCTCCGGCCTCGGATCGGCGGCGCCCGTCCAGCGGAAGTCGATGTCCCAGATCGAGCCTTTGCCGCCATAGCGGTCGACGAGATAGATCAGCGCGCCGCCGACGCCCTCGATCGCCGGAATATGCAACTCCATCGGTCCGGGCTTGTGCGACACGATATTCGCGCCGAGCAAGGATGCGCGTTTAAGCGCCAGGCCCGCGTCGGCGACCCGGAATCCCATGGCGCAGACCGAGGGTCCATGCTCGCGGGCGAAGGCCGCGGCGAAGCTCTCCGGCTCATTGTTGAGCACGTAGTTGATGTCGCCCTGACGGTAGAGCGTCACGTCCTTGGAACGGTGCCGCGCCACTGCGACGAAGCCCATCGTCTCGAAAAGCGCCGCGAGCTTTGCAGGATCGGGATGGGCGAATTCGACGAACTCGAACCCGTCCGTCCCCATGGGATTGTCGGTCGAAACGACAGGGGGCGTTTCCATGGACAGGGCCGTCATCGCCTTTTGCCTCTCGCGAGGTTGGTGAACCAAAAAATATGGCGGCGGTTTCGCGCGTGTAGCCCTATCTGCAACTTCGGTTGGCGCCGATCGGGAGGCCTTTCTCATGATCCTTTACGATTACTGGCGCTCCTCGGCGGCCTATCGCGTACGCATCGCCCTTGCGCTGAAGGGGCTCGCGGTGGAGCGGCGCTTCGTGCACCTGCTGCGCGACGGCGGCGAGCAGCGGAGCGCGGCCTACAGGGAAAAGAACCCGCAAGGGCTGGCGCCGGCGCTCGAGCTCGACGATGGCCGCGTGCTGACGCAATCCTTGGCGATCATCGACTATCTGGACGCCATCCGCCCGCAGCCCCCGCTCACGCCTTCTCACGCGGTGGTCGCCGCCCGAGCCCGCGCCGTCGCGCTCATCGTCGCATGTGAAATTCATCCTCTCGGCAATTTGCGCGTGACGGACTATCTGCGCCGCGAGCTCAAACTTGACAGAGAATCTGTCGAGACCTGGCGTCGTCACTGGATCACCGCCGGCTTCGAGGCGATCGAAGCGATGATCGCGCCGGCGCCGTTCTGCTTCACGGATACGCCGAGCCTCGCCGACATTTGTCTCGCGCCGCAGGTCTTCAACGCCGAGCGCTTCGGCGTCTTGCTTGAGCCTTATCCGAAGATACGTCAGGTCGCCGATGTCTGCGCCGCACATCCGGCTTTCGCCGCCGCGCACCCAAGCAGGCAACCGGACGCCGAGCCAACGTCGCCGGCGCCTTGAAACGTCCGCGCATCGGCAAATATAGCCGCTATGCCGCCGTCTGGCAGTCAGGAGAGAGGCGCAATGCGCCACTTTACGCCGCCTATGGATTTCGATCTCGGCGAAACGACGCAAATGCTGCGTCACGAAGTCGAAACCTTCGCGAGAAGAGAAATCGCGCCGCGCGCGGCGCGGATCGACGCGCAGAACGCCTTTCCCGACGATCTGTGGCGCAAGATGGGCCAGCTCGGCGTTCTCGGCGTGACGGTCTCGGAGGAATATGGCGGAGCCGGGCTCGGCTATCTCGAGCATGTCCTCGTCATGGAGGAAATCAGCCGCGCCTCTGCGTCGGTCGGCCTCTCTTACGGCGCGCACTCCAATCTATGCGTTAATCAGATTCATCGTAACGGCTCCGACGAACAGAAGCGCCGCTATCTGCCGGGGCTTGTCGCGGGCGAACGCGTTGGCGCGCTCGCCATGTCGGAGCCCGGAGCCGGCTCCGACGTCACCGGCATGTGCCTGCGCGCGGAGAAGCGGGGCGACAGCTACGTTCTCAACGGCCGCAAGATGTGGGTGACGAACGGCCCCGACGCCGACGTGCTGATCGTCTACGCCAAAACGCAACCCTCCGCCGGCGCCCACGGCATCACGGCCTTTATCGTCGAGAAGACATTCCCCGGCATTCACTCCAGCGAGAAGCTCGACAAGCTCGGCATGCGCGGCTCCAATACGAGCGAACTCGTCTTCGAGAATTGCCGGGCGCCCGCCGAGAATGTGCTCGGCGCGCCGGAAGGCGGCGTCGCCGTCCTGATGAGCGGCCTCGACTATGAGCGTGCGGTGCTGGCGGGAGGGCCGGTCGGCATTATGCGCGCCTGCATGGATATCGTCCTTCCCTATGTGCATGATCGCAAGCAATTCGGTCGCCCGATCGGAGAATTCGAGCTGATGCAGGGCAAGCTCGCGGACATGTATACGGCGCTCGGCGCCACGCGGGCCTATGTCTATGCCGTCGCCAAGGCTTGCGATCTCGGCCGCTCCACGCGCAAGGACGCCGCTTCCGCAATTCTCTTCGCCGCCGAGCGTGCGACATGGATGGCGCTGGAGGCGATCCAATGCCTCGGCGGCAATGGTTATACAAACGATTATCCGGCAGGCCGGTTGTTGCGGGACGCAAAGCTTTACGAAATCGGCGCCGGGACGAGTGAGATCAGGCGCATGCTCATCGGTCGCGACCTGTTTCAAGAGACAAGTTGACGCCGCAAGGAGGTTCGATGGCGGTCATCGAGACGTCGGTCGATCGGCGCGCGGCGGAGTTCCAACGAAACCGAGACGCGATGTCGGACCGCGTGGCTAGGCTGCGCGAGATATCGTCGGTCATTCGACAGGGAGGCGGCGCCGAGGCGCAGGCGCGGCATGTCGGACGCGGCAAAATGCTTGCGCGGGATCGCGTCGCGGCGCTGATCGATCCGCTGTCGCCCTTTCTGGAGATCAGTCATTTCGCCGCATACGGGATGTATGACGGCAATCTGGCGTCGGCCGGGGTCGTCGCGGGCGTCGGCCGGATCAAGGGACGGGAATGCATGATCGTCGCCAATGACGCGACGGTGAAGGGCGGCGTCTATTTTCCGATGACTGTGAAGAAGCATCTGCGCGCACAGGAGATCGCGGCGCAGAACAGGCTGCCCTGCATTTATCTGGTAGATTCGGGCGGCGCGAATCTGCCGACCCAGGAAGACGTCTTTCCCGATCGCGATCACTTCGGCCGGATCTTCTACAATCAGGCGAGCATGTCCGCGGACGGCGTGGCGCAGATCGCGGTCGTCATGGGCTCCTGCACGGCGGGCGGGGCCTATGTGCCCGCCATGTCCGACGAGACGATCATCGTGCGCGACCAGGGAACGATTTTTCTGGCCGGCCCGCCGCTCGTCGAGGCGGCGACGGGCGAACGCGTATCAGCCAACGATCTCGGCGGCGCCGAGGTTCATTGTCGGCAATCCGGGGTGACTGACCATCTCGCCGAGAATGACGCCCATGCGCTCGCGCTCGCGCGCGGCATTGTCGGTCATCTGCCGGCGAGCAATCGGCGCGGCGCCGAGGCCGCGCTGGATCCGAGATGCGATCCGCAGGAAATTTACGGCGTGATCCCCAGCGACGCGCGCAAGCAGTTCGATGCGCGCGAAGTCGTCGCGCGCATTGTCGACGACAGCCGCTTCGACGAATTTCGCGCCCTTTACGGCGCGACGCTCCTGACCGGCTTCGCCCGCATCTGGGGCTTCGAGGTCGGCATCCTCGCCAATAATGGCGTCATCTTTCCCGAAAGCGCCTTGAAAGCCGCGCATTTCATCGAGCTTTGCGCGCAGCGCGGCGCGCCGCTCGTCTTCTTGCAGAATACGACCGGCTTTATGGTGGGCAAGAAATATGAAGCGCAGGGCGTCGCCAAGGAGGGCGCGAAAATGGTCGCCGCCGTGGCGACCGCGGCCGTGCCGAAATTCACCGTGATCATCGGCGGCAGTTTCGGCGCCGGCAATTACGCCATGTGCGGGCGCGCCTATTCTCCCCGGTTTCTTTGGATGTGGCCGAATGCGCGCATCGGGGTGATGGGCGGCGAACAGGCGGCCAATGTTTTGACGCGCGTGAAGCGCGACGCCCGCGCGGCGCGCGGCGAGAGTTGGACGCCTGACGAAGAGGGCGCTTACGCCGAGGCGATTCGCGCCCAATATGACAGCCAGAGCGATGCGCTCTATGCGAGCGCGCGCTTATGGGATGACGGCGTCATCGATCCTGCTGACACCCGGCGCGTCCTTGCGCTCGCGATCTCGGCGAGTCTCAACGCGCCGATCGAGCAAACGCGCTTTGGCCTTTTCCGGATGTGAGGCGCCATGGATCTCATCGAGACGATCGACGACAGAGGGGTGGTCACGCTGACCTTGAACCGCCCGCAGCGCCGCAATGCGCTCGACCGCGGCCTTGTCGCGCGCCTTTCCAATGCGCTTCGCCGGATCGGGACGGACCCGAAAGCGCGCGTCGCCGTTTTGAGCGGGGCCGGCGGAAATTTTTGCGCGGGCGGGGACATTGAATGGATGAGGAGCGCGGCGGAAGCGTCCGAGCAGGAAAACGAGAAGGATGCGCTCGCCCTCGGCGAAATGTTCGATGCGCTGGATCAGCTCTCAAAGCCCACCGTCGCGCTGGTGCAGGGCGCCGCGTTTGGCGGCGCTCTCGGGCTCGTCGCCTGTTGCGATATCGCCCTCGCCGCCAAGAGCGCGAAATTCTGTCTCAGCGAGGTTCGGCTCGGCCTGATACCGGCGGTCGTCGGACCGTACGTCCTGCGCGCGATCGGCGCACGCAATATGCGCGCGCTCGCCCTGTCGGCCGAGATCGTCGGCGCGGATTGCGCATTTCACATCGGGCTCGTGCATGAGGTGGCGCGCGAAGACGGATTGGCCGCCGCGCGCGACCGGATCGTGGAAGCGCTCCTCCTCGGCGCGCCGGGCGCGCAGGCCGAGGTCAAGCGGCTGATCCGGACATGCCGGGATCCTGCGCCGGATACGTCCCTCTTGAAGGAGACCGCCCGGCTTCTCGCCGAGCGTCGCGCCTCGCCGGAGGGGGTCGAGGGTCTGAGCGGCTTCCTGGAAAAGCGCGCGCCGAGCTGGCGCGCGCATCGAGGCTCCTAGCATGTTTCGCAAGGTTCTGATCGCGAACCGCGGGGAAATCGCCTGCCGCATCGCAAGGACGGCGCGTCGCCTGGGGATCGCGACCGTCGCGGTCTTTTCCGACGCGGACGCTTTTGCGTCGCATGTGGAAATGGCGGACGAAGCCTGGCGGCTCGGCGAGGCTCCGGCGCGCGACAGCTATCTCTCGATCGACAAAGTGATCGACGTCGCACGACGTAGCGGCGCCGAGGCCGTCCATCCGGGCTACGGGTTTCTGGCCGAGTCGGCCGCCTTCGCGGAAAGCTGCGCGCGCGCCGGCCTTGTCTTTATCGGGCCGTCGCCGGGGTCGATGCGAATGGTTGGCGACAAGGCTGCGGCCAAGAGACTGATGAACGAGATCGGCGTCCCGTCTCTTCCTGGCTTTCACGGCGACGCGCAGGATGCGCGCGTCTTCGCGCGCGTTGCGCGCGACATCGGCTATCCTGTCGTCGTGAAGGCGTCTGCGGGAGGCGGTGGGCGAGGGATGCGGGTCGTCCAGGCGGAAGACGAACTTCGGGACGCGATGGAGAGCGCGGCGCGGGAGGCCAAGGCTGCGTTTGGCGACGGGCGTCTTCTGCTCGAGAAATTCGTCGATCGGCCGAGGCATGTCGAAATCCAGTTCTTCCGCGACCGTTCCCGAAATGTCGTGACCTTCGCCGAGCGCGATTGCTCACTCCAAAGGCGGCGTCAGAAGGTGATCGAGGAGAGCCCCGGTCCGCGCATCTCGCAAGAAGTGCGCGCGGCGCTGCGGGAGGCGACGACCCGCATCGCCCACGCCGCCGATTATCTGGGGGCCGGCACGGCGGAGTTTCTTCTTGATCGAGACACGTTTCATTTTCTCGAAGTGAATGCGCGGCTGCAGGTCGAGCACCCGGTCACTGAAATGATTGCGGGCGTTGATCTCGTCGAATGGCAGTTTCGCGTCGCATACGGAGAATCGCTGCCGAAGCGTCAAGATGAGATCGTGTGTCGCGGCTGGGCCATCGAGGCGCGGGTCTGCGCGGAAGACGCCACGCAAGGTTTTCGGCCGTCTTCCGGCGTGATCACGCATCTAAGGCTGCCTTCAGAGCGCGCCGGTTTGCGGCTTGAGGTCGGGGTGAGGGAAGGAGATGCGGTTTCGTCTCATTATGACTCTCTTCTCGCGAAAATCGTCGTGTGGAACGAGGAAAGAGACGGAGCGATCCGCCTGCTTGCGCGGGCGCTCGACGAGGTCGAGCTTGTCGGCGTCGCGTCCAATCTGGATTTCCTGCGCGCGCTCCTGTGCAATGACGCGTTCCTCGCCGGGCGCGCGGACACCGGCGTCGCGCAGATCGTTTCGGACGCTTTTCAGTCCATCGTTCCAGAAGATGAAATGCTGCTTCTCGCTGCGGCCGTCACGGGCTGGCGTGAGCGCGAGAGCGCATCGGCCGCCGGCGACGATCCGCTGTCGCCCTGGGCCGTTCCGGACGCCTGGCGTCTCTATGGGCGAGCCGCGCAAAAAATCGCTTTTCGCTACGAAGGACGATTGCTGGAATGCGACATCGCTCCGATCGACGCGCATCGATTCGAGATGACGACCGGCCGGGGCGTTTCCGTCGTCGCTGCGAAGCGCGCCGGAGACCGCCTGGCGCTTTTCGTCGACGACCGTCGTCGCGAGGTCGGCTTGGCGCCTTCAGCCTCGGGCTGGGTCGTGATCGTCGACGGACATAACCATTTCCTGGAGTGGGTCGAGACGCTTACGCCGCCGCCGAGCCCTGCCGCGCTCGAGCGGCCGTTCACGGCGCCCTTGCCGGCGCGGGTCGCGAAGGTTCTCGTCAAGCGCGGCGACCATATTGAGAAAGGAGCCGCGCTTATCCTGCTCGAGGCGATGAAAATGGAAATTCCGATCAATGCGCCGCACGAAGGAGTGATAAAGGACGTCTATTGCGGAGAAGGGCAATCGGTGCGGGAGGGCGAGGAATTGCTCGCCTGGCGGTCGACACATGACATTGCCTGAGCGTATCCGCCTCGTCGAAGTCGGTCCGAGAGACGGACTCCAGAACCAGCCCGCGATTCTGCCGGTAGAAATACGCGCCCGCCTCATCGAGCTTCTTGCAAGCGCGGGCTTGAAGACGATCGAGGCCGGGAGCTTCGCGTCGCCGCGCGCCGTTCCGCAGATGGCTCAAACCGCCGATGTGCTCGCGGCGATCCGCCAGAGCTACGGCGCGCGCTTGTGCGTGCTGGCGCCGAATATGGTTGGACTTCAAGCGGCGCTCGAAGCGGGGGCGCGGGAGGTCGCCCTTCTCACGGCCGCTTCCGAAGGCTTCTCGCTCAGAAATCTGAATTGCGGGATCGCGGAGAATTTGAAGCGGCTGGAGCCGCTCGCGGCGACGGCGAAAGCTCATGGCGTCGCCCTGCGCGGATATGTCTCCTGCGTTTTGGGTTGCCCCTATGAAGGAAGGGTCGATCCGACGCGCGTCGTCGCCCTTGCGCGAGAGCTGGACCGACTCGGTTGTTACGAGATCTCGCTCGGCGACACGATTGGCGTCGGTACGCCTTTCGCCGCCCGCACGCTGATCGAAACCGTCGCAAAGCATGTGCCGATCGCGCGTCTGGCCGGGCATTTCCACGATACGTACGGACAGGCGCTGGCAAATATCTTCGCTTGCCTGGAGGTGGGCCTGTCGACTTTCGACAGCTCGGTCGCGGGGCTCGGCGGCTGTCCTTATGCGCCCGGCGCCACCGGCAATGTCGCGACGGAGGACGTTGTCTATATGTTTCGCGACTCCGGCGTCGATACAGGGGTCGATCTCGACCGTCTGCTGGATGCGAGCAGCTTTGTCTGCGAGCAGCTTGACCGCCCGCCTGAGTCGCGCGCGGCGCGTGCGCTTCGCGCGAGGCGTGAGCGATCTGGAAGCGGGGATGAGGGAGACCAGCATTGTCATTCTATTCGCTGAGCGGCCTGACCGGGGAGCAGCGCGCCATTCGAGATATGGCGTTGGCCTTCGCGCGCGAGAGGATCGCGCCTTTTGCGCTTGAATGGGACAAGGATAAATTTTTTCCAGTTGAGACGCTGCGCGCAGCGGCGGCGCTTGGCATGGCGACGATTTACGTGCGGGAGGAGATCGGCGGGGCGGGCCTGTCGCGCGTCGACGCCGCCTTGATCTTCGAGGCGCTCGCGACGGGCTGCCCGTCCGTCTCGGCCTATCTCTCGATCCACAATATGTGCGGCTGGATGATCGACGCTTATGGTTCCGACGATCAGCGCCGCCGCTTCATGCCGCGTCTGGCGACAATGGAGACCCTGACGAGCTATTGCCTGACGGAGCCGGGCAGCGGCTCGGACGCGGCGGCGCTGCGCGCACGCGCGGTCCGCCGCGGAGACGCCTATCGGCTCACGGGCGAGAAGCAGTTCATTTCCGGCGCCGGCGCGGGCGGCTCGAATCATCTTTACATTGTCATGGCGCGCACCGGCGAGGCTGGGCCCGCGGGAATTTCCGCCTTTCTCCTCGATGGCGGCGCGCCGGGTTTGAGGTTCGGCGCCAATGAGCGGAAAATGGGATGGAACGCGCAGCCCACGCGAACGGTGAGCTTCGACGACTGCCCCGTTCCGGTTGAAAATCGCCTTGGCGCCGAGGGAGACGGCTTTCGCATGGCTATGGCGGCGCTCGACGGCGGCCGTCTTAATATCGGCGCATGTTCGCTCGGCGGCGCGCAAAGCGCTTTGGAAAAAGCGGTCGCCTATGCGCGCGAGCGGAAGGCTTTCGGGCGCGCGATCGCGGACTTCCAGTCTTTGCAGTTCCGGCTCGCCGATATGGCGACGGAGCTGGAGGCCGCGCGGGCGTTGCTGTTGCGCGCGGCGGCGGCTCTTGATGCGCATGAGGCCGATGCGACGCGGCTCTGCGCCATGGCGAAGCGCGTCGCGACGGACGCCGGCTTCGCGGCGGTGGACAACGCTTTGCAACTGTTCGGGGGATACGGGTATCTCTCCGATTATGGCGTCGAGAAGCTGTTGCGCGATTTGAGAGTGCACCGCATCCTCGAAGGAACCAACGAAATCATGCGCGTGATCGTCGCGCGCGATCTATTGAAGGACGGATGATGACGTCGGCGGAGCTGATCGTCTCGCGCGAGGGCCGGATTGGCCGCATACGGCTTAATCGGCCGAAGGCGCTCAACAGCCTGACGCTCGACATGGTCCGCGGCTTTACGCGCGCGCTCGCCGACTTTGCAGCAAATCCCGAGATCGTCGCCGTTCTTGTGACTGGAGAAGGCGAGCGCGGCCTTTGTGCGGGCGGCGATATTCGCAGGCTTTATGACCTCCGCGACGGCGACAAGACCTATTACGAGGATTTCTGGCGTGAGGAATATCAGCTCGACGCCATGATCGCCCGCTATCAAAAGCCTTACGTCGTCGTGATGGACGGTCTGGTGATGGGTGGGGGCGTGGGAATTTCCGCGCATGGAAATTGCCGCATCGTGACGGAGCGCACACGGCTCGCCATGCCGGAAACGGGCATCGGCTTTATCCCTGACGTCGGCGGCACATGGCTGCTCACGCGAGCTGGCGGCGTCGGCGTCTATCTCGCTTTGTCCGGCGCGGCGATCTCCGCCGGGGACGCGCTGCATGCCGGGCTCGCGGACGTTTTCATCGACTCGCGGCATCTGGGCGAGCTGATCCGCCGCTTGTCGATCATCGGGGACGCTCCGGAGGCCAAGGATTTGTTGCAGCGCCTGGCGCGGCAGGTCGAGCCCGGGGAATACGCGCAACATCGCGAGATGCTGGAGCGCGTCATGTCGGAGCCTCGGGTTGAAGATATTCTTGCGGCGCTCGACTCGACCGGCTCGGACTTTGCGCAAAAAGCCGCAAAGGAGCTTCGCAGCAAATCGCCCACAAGCCTCAAGGTGACGATTGCGCTCCTGAAGCGGGCGATGACGGCTCCAAATCTCGAGGCGTGCCTTGTCAACGAATTTCGCGCGGCGTGCGGGCTTCTCCGGACGCATGACCTTTACGAGGGCATTCGCGCGGCGGTCGTCGACAAGGATCGGTCGCCCAAATGGCGTCCCTCGACGCTTGACGAGGTCGATGACGCGACGGTCCGTGAAATACTCGCGGGCGCGGGGGCGCCCGAACCGCGATTTCCGCGCCTCTCCTAAGGCCTCTTTCTCAGGGAAGGACGCGCGCCAGGTAACAGAACGGCTTTCAGCTTCGAGAGGCGCGTCATGCATGATCCAGTGGTCGTCCTCGGCGCCGCGCGCACGCCCATCGGCGCCTTTCTCGGCGCATTGAAGGATGTTCCGGCGCCGGCGCTCGGCGCGCGTGCGGTCGCGGCGGCCGTTTCGCGATCCGGCCTGTCCCGGGAAGGCGTGGACGAGTGCGTCATGGGCTGCGTTTTGACGGGTGGGCTGGGCCAGGCGCCTGCTCGACAGGCGGCGCTCGGCGCGGGGTTGAGCGCAGGCGTGGCCTGCGTCACGATTAACAAGATGTGCGGCTCGGGCATGAAGGCGGTCATGGACGCGCATGACCGGCTGCGCGCCGAAAGCGCAGGCGTGATCGTTGCAGGCGGCATGGAGAGCATGAGCAACGCTCCCTATTTGCTGGAGCGCGTGCGTTCGGGCTACCGCATGGGACACCGTCGCGTGCTCGATCATATGTTTTTGGACGGGCTGGAGGACGCCTATGAGAAAGGCCGCCTGATGGGCTCTTTCGCGGAGGATTGCGCGTCGGCCTATCAATTCACGCGCGACATGCAGAACGAATACGCGTTATCGTCGCTCGCGCGCGCGCAATACGCGACAAAGGAAGGGCTGTTCGACGCGGAGATCGAAGCTCTGGATCTTTCGAATGACGAATTGCCCTTGAAGGCCGATCCCGCCGCGATCCGCGCGCTTCGGCCCGCCTTTCGCGAAAACGGAACCCTGACGGCGGCGAATTCCAGCGCGATCTCCGACGGAGCCGCCGCGCTCGCGCTGACGACTGCGCGCCATGCGGAAAGCGAAGGGCTTACGCCGCGCGCCGCCATTATGGGCCACGCCACGCATGCCGGCGCGCCCGCCGCTTTTCCAACGGCCCCCATCGACGCCATCCGGAAGCTCGTCGAAAAGCTCGATTGGACTCTTGGGGACATCGACCTCTTCGAAATCAACGAAGCCTTCGCCGTCGTGGTCATGGCGGCGATGCGCGACCTTGGCCTTCCACGCGACAAGGTGAATATTCACGGCGGCGCCTGCGCGCTCGGCCACCCGATCGGCGCCTCCGGCGCGCGCATCATCGTCACTTTGTTAGCGGCCCTGGAGCGCTATGATCTCACGAGAGGCGTTGCGGCGCTCTGCATCGGCGGGGGTGAAGCGACCGCCATCGCGATTGAGCGTCTCCGTTAGGCGGTCGCGGCGGACCACAAGAAGCGGAAAGTCTGTAACCCTTGGAATGCGCCATAGCTAGCGCCAGCGCCTCAGCTCCATCATCTTGCGAAGCCGGTCAATCGCGAGCTGCGACGCGGCCTCGACGGGAGGGACGCTCATCGCTCTCGCGCGCTCGAGTGTCAGCCGCGTGTTTCCCCCGACCTTTTCCTCGATCATCGCGAATGCCGTCGCTCGCGCCCCGCCGCTATATTCGACAGCCGCCGAAACGACGCCGCCGGCGTTTGCGATGAAGTCAGGCACGCTGACAATGCCGCGCTGGAACATGATTCCTTCGGCGTCGCGCGTCGCCGGAACATTGGCGCCCTGCACGACCAGCCTGCAATCCAGCCGCTCGACATTGTCGGCGCGAATGGCGTCCGGCCGCGCGGCCGGTATCCAGATATCGCAAGGCGTCGCGATAAGCGCCTCATTGGCGATGACGCGACCGCCGCGATAGGCTGCGACGCTCTTTCCAAGCCGTTTCAATTGCGCCAGAGCTTCTATGTCCAGCCCATCCGGATTGACGACGGCGCCGCCAATATCCGCGACGCCGACGAGCCGCGCGCCGCGCTTCTCCAGAAAGCGGGCGGCGTGCTCTCCGACGGCGCCGAAGCCTTGCACGACGACCCGCGCGCCCTTGAGAGACAATCCCGCGAAAGGCGCGGCGACCTCGGCGGAGATCGCAACGCCGAAACCCGTCGCGCCGATAACGTCGAGCGGAATGCCGCCGATTTCGGCGGGCAGTCCGACGGCGCGGCCGATCTCGTCGTGGATCCATCCCATCGCCGTCTCGTCGGTGCCCATGTCGGGTCCCGGAATATAGTCGGCGAGCGGCGCGATCGCAGTCGCGAAGGCGCGGATCAGTTGCTCCTTGTCAGGCCGCGGCATGGTCGGGTCGGCGAAGATAACGGACTTCGCGCCACCGTGCCTCAGACCGCACGCGGCGTTCTTCAGCGTCATCGCGCGGGCGAGCCGGAAGCATTCGCGCGCGCTGACGTCGGGGGCCATGCGCGTTCCGCCGATGGCCGGTCCCGCAGCGACGTTGTCGATCACGACAACGGCGCGAAGGCCGACGGAAGGCGTGCGGATATAGACGATTTTGGAAGGGCCGATTTCGTCGCCTAAGGCGAAAGGGTCCGTAAAAGAGTCAGTCGCCATGCATTCTAGTTTGGACGCATGGCCGTGCTTTCAAGGTCTGCTCATGCAGGCGGCCATGCGCAAGAGGCGCGAGCGGGTCCGCGCCAATTTTGGCGCCGCCTGCGTGACTTCCGGCGCGCCCGCGCTAACTGCTGACTGCATCGGGACGCTAAGCCTCACCAGCTCGAGCTTCGCCATGGGCCTTCACACGAGCATCGACCC
Organism: Methylocystis sp. JAN1; assembly: GCF_052186135.1. Taxonomy (GTDB): domain Bacteria; phylum Pseudomonadota; class Alphaproteobacteria; order Rhizobiales; family Beijerinckiaceae; genus Methylocystis. The sequence goes on from NZ_CP181499.1 coordinate 1,351,821, forward strand.
GCAAATTGATCTCCTGCGCTATTTGTCGCCCGAGGGCGCGCCTCTTTCCGGGTCGCTGCCGGTGGACGACGAGACGCTGGAGAAACTCTATTTCGCGATGACGCGCACGCGCGTCTTCGACGGCAAGGCGATCGCCCTGCAGAGAACCGGCCAGCTCGGAACTTTCGCTTCTGCGCTCGGGCAGGAAGCGGTCGGCGTCGGCGTCGCCTCGGCGATGGAGCGCTGCGACGCGCTCGTTCCATCCTATCGCGATCACGGCGCGCAGTTCGTCCGCGGCATGAGCATGACGGAATGCCTGCTGTACTGGGGCGGCGACGAGCGCGGCAGCGACTTTCAGGCGCCCCGTTTCGATTTTCCCAATTGCGTGCCGGTTGCGACGCAGATCGCTCATGCCGTGGGCGCGGCATACGCTTTCAAGCTCAGGAGAGAAGACCGCGTCGTCGTAACTTTCGTCGGAGACGGCGGCACGGCGAACGGCGCCTTCTACGAAGCGCTCAACATGGCGGGCGTGTGGAACGTGCCGGTCGTTATCGTCATCAACAATAACGGCTGGGCGATCTCGACCCCGAGATCGCTCGAAAGCGCGGCGCAAACGCTGGCGCAAAAGGGCGTCGCGGCCGGCGTGGAGTGCCGACAGGTCGACGGCAACGACGTCGCCGCGGTCTATGAGATCGCCCGGCGGGCGGTCGCCAAGGCGCGTGCGGGCGAAGGGCCGACTTTGATCGAGGCGCTGACTTATCGCCTCGGCGACCACACGACGGCCGACGACGCCACGCGCTATCGCGACCAAGAAGTCGTTCGGCGCGAATGGACGCGCGAGCCCATTGCGCGCCTCCGCGCCTATCTCATCGCGAAGGGCCTTTGGTCAAAGGACAGGGAGGCGGCGCTTCTCAAGCAATGCTCAGAGGAGGTCGAAGCCGCCGTCGCCGCCTATCTCGCCACCCCTGTTCAGAGCTGCGACGCCATGTTCGACTATCTTTACGAGACGTTGCCGGCTTCTCTCCAGGCGCAGCGCGACTGCGCGCGTCGTTTCTCAGGCGGAGGGAGCGGGCATGGCTGAACTCAATCTCGTCGAAGCCGTCAATGCGGCGCTCGCCTGCGAGATGTCGCGCGATGAAAGCGTGCTGCTTCTCGGCGAAGACATCGGCCTGAATGGCGGCGTCTTTCGCGCGACGAGCGGCCTGCAGGCGCGCTTCGGACGCGAGCGCGTGATCGACACGCCGCTTGCGGAAGGCGGCATCGCGGGCGTCGCTGTCGGCATGGCCGCCATGGGCCTGAAGCCGGTCGCGGAGATTCAATTCACCGGTTTCATCTATCCGACGCTCGACCAGATGATCAATCATGCCTCGCGCCTGCGCAACCGCACGCGCGGGCGTTTGACTTGCCCCATGGTGCTGAGGTCTCCCTATGGCGCCGGAATTCACGCGCCCGAACATCATTCGGAAAGTCCGGAGGCGCTCTTTGCTCATGTGCCCGGCTTGCGGGTCGTGATTCCGTCGACGCCCGCGCGCGCCTACGGTCTGCTTCTGGCGGCGATGCGCGATCCAGACCCGGTCGTGTTTCTCGAGCCGACGCGGCTTTATCGGCTGTTCAAGCAGGACGTCGTCGACGACGGCGAAGCGCTGCCGCTCGATACATGCTTCCTGTCGCGGGAAGGAGCCGACGTGACGATCGTCGCCTGGGGCGCGATGGTCCGGGAGGCAAATGCGGCCGCGGACGTCCTGGAGGAGCAGGGAATCGACGCGGAGATCATCGACGTCGCGACGATCAAGCCTTTCGACGCGGAAACAATCCTGCGCTCGGTGGAGCGGACCGGTCGTTGCGTCATCGTGCACGAAGCGGCGCGCACGGCCGGGTTCGGCGCCGAGATCGCCGCGGAGATCGCCGAGCGCGCGCTCTACTCTCTCCAGGCTCCCGTCAAGCGCGTGGCGGGCTATGACGTGGTGATTCCCCTTTATCGTTTGGAGCGCCAATTCATTCCCGGCGTCGACCGCATCGTCGCCGCCGTTCGGGAGGTCATGGAGGGGTCATGAAGACATTCCGTTTGCCGGATCTTGGCGAAGGTTTGCAAGAGGCGGAACTCGTCGAATGGCGTGTCAAGCCCGGCGACGAAGTCTCCATCGATCAGCCGCTTCTCGCGGTGGAAACCGCAAAGGCCGTCGTCGAAATTCCGTCGCCGCGCGCGGGCCGCATCGAACGGCTTTTCGCCGAGCCGCGCGATATCGTGCGTGTCGGCGCTCCGCTGGTCGAATTCGACGGCGCTCAGGAAGAGGATGCGGGCACGGTCGTTGGCGTGGTCGAGACCAGCGCTGCTGTGCTGCGGGACGTAACGACTCCCGGGCGCGGCGCCGTTCCGGCGCGCGTCATTCCCGCTGTCAGGGCGCTCGCGCGCAAGCTCAACGTCGATCTCAGCATCGTCACGCCCTCGGGACCCGACGGAACGATCACGGCGGAAGACGTCCAGCGCGTCGCCCGAGTTCTAAGCGAGGCCGAGCCGGCGGAGCCTTTGCGCGGCTTCCGTCGCGCCATGGCGCAGAATATGGCCTTCGCACAGGCCGAAGTCGCGCCCGCGACAATCATGGATGACGCGCCTGTCGACGCCTGGGAGCCCGGCGCCGACGTCACCATCCGGCTTATCCGGGCTCTGGTGAAGGGCTGTGAAGCGGAGCCAGTGCTGAATTGCTGGTTTGAAAGCGCGACATTGTCGCGCCGGCTTCGCCGCAAGATCGATCTCGGGATCGCGGTCGATACGCCGGATGGTCTGTTCGTGCCCGTTCTAAGGGACGTGGGCTCCCGCAGCGCCGCCGATCTGCGCGACGGACTGAACCGGATGCGCGCGGATGTGGCTGCGCGAAAAATTCCGCCCGAAGAGCTTCGTGGCGCGACGATCACGCTTTCGAATTTCGGCACGATCGCCGGCCGCTATGCGGCGCCGGTCGTTCTGCCGCCAACGGTCGCCATTCTGGGCGCGGGGCGCATCAGGAACGAAGTGGTCGCGCGGGACGGCGACATGCGCGTCGGCGCCGTGTTGCCGCTCAGCCTCACCTTCGATCACCGCGTCGTTTCAGGCGGCGAAGCGGGGCGGTTCCTTGCGGCGGTCATGTTTGATCTCGCGCGCGCGGCTTAGCGCGCGCCACCCCAAGTGCAGGCGCGCAAGCCCCACCACTGTCACGCTGGAACAAAGACGCTTTGAGTCCCGTTACGTCCAGGGAGACAACCAGCATGTCTTTGGGAAGTATGGCGCGGAAAATCGCCGCGCCGGGAGGGATCACATGGCGCGTGCCGGCCAGAGCTATTTGAACGCTTCAACGCATCTTTTTTGCTTTTCGCATCTTCGGTGGAGCTTCGTTTATCAAAGGCCGCAACACTTGATGAGCCGGGCCGCGCGGGAATTCAGGACCTGGTATTTCGAAGAGCCCGAGCATTTCGAAGGTCCGCCTTTTCTCCGCATCGAGACGGACAAGTCGGGCGTCTCCGTTGTGACCCCGCTTCTGCCAAGGCATTTGACCGCGCAGGAAACCAATGCGGCGCTGAGCGACATGCTCGCCGGCCTGCTGTCCAAGGTGCAGCCCAAGCGTCTGATCGCCTGGTATTACACGCCGATGGCGCTTCAGTTCACGCGCGAACTTGAGCCTGATCGTTGCGTTTACGACAATATGGACGAGCTTTCGGCTTTCGCCGGCGCGCCGGACGGCATTGTCGAGTGGGAGCGGCGACTGCTTTCGCGCTGCGACGTCGTCTATGTCGGCGGGCGCTCGCTCTATGAGGCGAAGCAGGATCGTCACGACAATATCCACGTTTTCCCGAGCAGCGTCGACGTGGCGCATTTTCGAAAAGCCAGATACTCGCTGAGCGCGCCGAGCGATCAGGCGGGGATCGGGCGTCCGCGCATCGGCTTTTTCGGGGTCATCGACGAGCGCATGAATACGAATCTTGTGGCCGAGATCGCCGCGCTGCGACCAAACTGGCGTCTGATTATGATCGGGCCGACGGCGAAGATCGATCCTGCGCGGCTTCCTCGCGCCGCCAACATCCACTGGCTTGGATGCAAGAATTATTCAGCGCTGCCGCAATATCTTGCTGGCTGGGACGTCGGCTTCATGCCATTTGCGATAAACGAGGCGACCCGCTTCATCAGCCCGACGAAAACGCCCGAATTCCTCGCCGCCGGCGTGCCCGTCGTCTCGACGCCGATTACGGATGTCGTGCATCCGTACGGCGCGATGGGCCTGGTCGAGATCGCTTCAAGCGGCGAGGAATTTGTCGACCGTATCGAGTATTTGCTGAAGCGACCGCGCATGCGCTGGCTTCGATCCGTGGACGATTGTCTCTCCGCTATGTCGTGGGACGATACTTGGACCGGCATGAAACAGCATCTCGACGCCTTCATCCCCGCCCGTAACGTCAATGCGGAGGCGCGTCGTGTTTGATTGGCTCATCGTCGGCGCCGGCTTTGCGGGAAGCGTTCTGGCGGAACGCATCGCGTCGCAGCGCGGAGAGCGCGTGCTCCTCATCGACAAGCGGCCGCATATCGCGGGAAACGCCTATGACCGATACGACCAGGCGGGTCTCCTCATTCATCAATACGGCCCGCATATCTTTCACACCAACTCGAAAGCGATCTTCGACTACCTTTCCAAGTTCACGCGCTGGCGGCCCTATGAGCATCGCGTGCTCGCTGAAGTCGATGGGATGCTGCTGCCAATCCCGATCAATCTCGACACGGTGAACCGGCTCTTCGGCCTGAATCTCGATTCAGAAGGCCTTGCGGCGTGGTTCGAAGCCCGTGCGGAGAAGCGGTCTGAAATTCGGACTTCGGAGGATGTCGTGGTGAGCGCCGTGGGGCGCGAACTTTACGAGAAATTCTTCCGCGGATATACGAAAAAGCAATGGGGCGTGGAGCCCTCCGCTCTCGACAAGTCCGTCACCGCACGCGTTCCAACGCGAACCGATCGCGACGATCGTTATTTCAGCGACGCCTATCAATTCATGCCCGAGGGCGGCTATACGAGGATGTTCGAGCGCATGCTGGATCATTCCAACATCAAGATCATGCTGCAAACGCGCTTCAGCGAGATCAAAGGACAAATCCCGTTCCGCCGCCTGATCTATACCGGACCGATCGACGAGTTTTTCCAGTTCCGTTACGGGAGGCTGCCGTACCGGTCCTTGAGATTTGAGCACGTGACGATAAACGAGCGGCGGCATCAGCCGGTGGCGGTCGTCAATTACCCGCAGACGCAGGCCTATACGCGCGTCACCGAGTATAAGCACCTTACAGGCCAGCAGCATGAGAAGACCAGCCTGACTTTCGAATATCCCTGCGATACCGGGGATCCGTATTATCCCGTTCCCCGCGCGGAAAACATGGAGCTTTACAAGCGATATGAGAGACTCGCGATCGCGCAGAAGGACGTCTGGTTCGTCGGGCGCCTCGCGACGTATCGATATTACAATATGGATCAGGTCGTGGGACAGGCGCTTTCGACGTTCCGCCGGATCAATCAGGAAATCGAAGGCTCGGGCGCGGGAGATTTCAATCCGCCTGTCGCCGCCGAATGAACGAATTCGGAACTCTCCCGGTCGGCAAGCGTTTCGCGAGGAGCGCTTCCGACAGGAGTCCCTGATGTTCACGCACAACAAGAAGCTGCAATACACCGTTCGCGTCTCCGAGCCGAACCCGGTGCTTGCGAGCCTGATTTTGGAGCAGTTCGGAGGTCCGCAGGGCGAACTTGCGGCAGCCATGCGCTATTTCACCCAGGCGCTCGCGGAGGACGATCCGGGCCGTAAGGACATGCTGCTCGACATCGCGACAGAAGAGATGAGCCATCTCGAGGTCATTGGCAGCATTGTCGCGATGCTGAACAAAGGTGTGAAAGGCGAACTCGCCGAAGCGAGTCAGACGGAAGCGGATCTTTATCGGTCGCTCACCCAGGGCGGCGACAGCCACACGCAGGCCATTCTTTACGGCGGCGGACCGGCGTTGACCAATTCGTCGGGCGTGCCCTGGACCGCAGCTTATATCGACTCGATTGGCGATCCCGCTTGCGATTTGCGCTCGAACATTGCGGCTGAGGCGCGGGCGAAGATCATCTATGAAAGGCTGATCAACGTCACAGACGATCCGGGCGTGAAGGAGGCGCTGGGGTTTTTGATGACGCGCGAAATCGCGCATCAGAAGTCCTTTGAAAAGGCGCTCTATGCGATCGAGAGCAATTTTCCGCCCGGCAAGCTTCAGGGCATTCCCGAATACGCCAATCTTTACGTCAATACGTCGCAAGGCGAGGGAGATACGGAAGGGCCCTGGAACAGCGGCGACCAATGGCGCAGGATGGACGACGTCCTTGGCGGTATTCCTGTGGACGGTGGAAATGGCGACGCCAGCGTGGGACTGACGAGCTCGGAGCAGAGCGATCTTTCCAGCTTCGCGGCGCGCACAATGTCCAACCCGCTCTCCGATCCAAGGACAGGCGCGGAGCTGGGACAGTCCGGCAACGCTTGACGATTCAGAGGTCTTGAAGAAGAGAGATGACGCCGTGGAGGGACCAGCCGCGGCGCCGTCCCATGGCGACGCGCAGGAAAGGCGGCGCATTTTCCGGCGAGACGACGTCGTATCGGTGCCCGCGAAAACCGAAGCTTCCCCCTCGCTCGAACAGGACATCCCTTCGATAGGCTTCCCGCCGGATACGCTCCGCGAGCCGCTCATAGTCATCGAGCGCCGGCGAAGCGAGATGCAGCACGCAGAAAGGGGCGACCCCGCCCGATGCGTCGACAGAGGGATGCGAGACCGTTGCGATCGAGCCCGCGCTTTTCGCGAGCGCCCGAGCGAGCGCCGCGTTATGCGCGAAGACCGCGCCGGCGTGGCGGCGCGTATAATCGCGGTCGAGAAACCAGGGCGCTTCGAGGCCGGCGACGTCCGAAAGGCGCAGGCCAAGTCCGAGCAGCGCGCGTAGACGGCGCATCATTGAAGACGCTTCGGCCTCGTGCGCCCTCGTATAAAGGCTCACAATCCCGACATTCGCGAGTTCGAGACCGCCCTGGAGCAATTTCAGGCCGGACGCGACGCGCATCACTGCGCGAGGATCGTTCTTTTCGAGCTCCGAGAGCTCACGCGCGGCGTCGGCCGCGCCTCCGGTCAGCGTATCGTCGAAGATGACGATGGGGCGGTTTACGCCCTGAAGCCGCGCCGCGATCTCCGGCGGGGAGACGGCTGTAAAGCGCCTCTCGTGGAAAACCGGCTCAACGAGGATGAGATCGGCGCCGCCCCAGGGCGCAGAGAGCGCCATGCGGCCCGCCGCGCGGGCGACGAAGCGCGTCGGCAGCATGCCGAGAAGCATCGACGTTTCGAAATAGGCGCCGACGTGAACGACGGTCAGCGGGCGAGCGGCGGTCGCGGGAATGAGCCGTTCGGCAAGGTGCAGGGAGGCCGCCATCGCGGCCTGTCCGCTCGAAAAGAGAATATGGTCGGCGCGCCAGCTCGCCGGCGGCGTCCCGAAGAAGCGGCCGCAACGCTCCTCGAGCGCCACCGGCTGGAGCTCGCGTTCGTAGCCGAAATTCTCGAACAGCCGCGTCGGCGTTTGGATGGTTTGTTCCGCAGGCGGCGATCGATAGCTCCGATGCGTTTCGGCGTCTGCGAGGTCGAGCCATTGGCGACGAAGCTTCAGGGCGCCGGCTTCCAGCGCGTCTTCCGCCTCGCGGGGGCTTCTTGCGCGGGCGGGAACGCGTCCGATTTCGACGATCAGCCGATCGAAGCTTTGCGATCCTGTTTGTTGGCGCAGTCCCTCCGCGAGCTCTACAAGATCGGCGGCTTCTTCTTCAATCGCCGCGCGGAACGCCGCTTCTATCGTCATCCACTCGCCTTCTGGAGGGAGAGGGCGATGCGCCGTTTCGCCAGCACGCCTCGGAAAAGCTCTTCGAAATAGAGGAGAGCGACGACGAAGGCCGCCACCAGTGCGGCGACGACATAAGCCGGGGGCAGGGGGTCGGCTTTCCACGCGAGATCAAATCGGGCAGTCTCCCCGCCCGCGCCGAAAAGCGCCAGGAATTGGGGCCAATGACGCGCGACGATCAGCAAGATCGCCATGAGGGGGATCATTTCCAGAAAGCTGTGCACATGCTGTTCGAGCGGCGTCACGCGCCGCCTGGAGACGGCATAATCGACATCCCACAAGGCGGTGGCTTCATGCAGCAGGAACATGACGATCATCAAGCCGATGATGAGCGCGTTTACGTCGAGAAAGATCGCCGCGAGAAGGGGAAGCCCGATCTCGGCGAACATCAGCAGGTGAATGAAGGACTCCTTGGGGCCGGAGGTGCGTGCGATATGGGTGGCCTTGTGGCAGAGCCAGTCAGCCACGCCGGCCAGGAGCCAGAGCGGCAGGATGAAATACATCAGCATCACGGCCGTCGGGTCGACGCGCATTCCTGCCCCCTCTAACCCCCGGCCTCGCCGAGCGGCGAAAACGCCGGTGCGTTCAGAACTTCGCCTTCGGGCGAGAATTGCGACCCATGACAGGGGCAGTCCCAGCATTTTTCGAAGCTGTTCCAGCGAATGTGGCAGCCGACATGCGTGCAGGCCGCGGATCGTAAAGTGAGCGCGCCGGTCTCGTCGCGATAGGCGGCGATCTTGTAGAAGCCGTCCCGCAGAATCGCTCCTTCGCCAGCAGCCAATTCGTCCAGCGACGACAATTCGCCGGGCGAGAGCTTTTCCGCGAAGTTCTTAACGGCGGTCGCGTTTTCCTTCACGAACTCTCCGAACGTCTTTAGCGGCTTGCGGCTAGGATCATAGACCTCGCGCCAGGGGCTGGCGCCTTTGAGGATGAGATCCGAAATCACAAGACCCGCGGCGGCGCCGTGAGTGACGCCCTGGCCGGAATCGCCGGTGGCGACGTAAATGCGCTCATTGCCCGGATTGAGGCCGATGAAGGCGACATAATCGACAGGCTCGAGAACCTGTCCCGACCAGCGCGTGATTTCCTGTCCCAGATCGGGGAACAGCTCGCGCATCCACCGGGTCAGCGAAAGGATGCGCGCATTGCCGTCATTCGCTTCGCCGGTCTTGTGGTCTTCGCCGCCGACGATGAGGATGTCGCTTTCGTCTCCGCCCGGTTGCAGTCTTACGTAATGATACGGATCGAGCGTGTCCCAATAGAGCGCGTCGGGCAGGCTGCCGCGTGGAATGTCGAAGGCGACGGCGTATGTCCTGTAAGGCGCCTGCTTGCCATGGATCGCCACGCGGTCGTTGATCGGCGCATTCGTCGCGACGACGGCCGCGCTTGCTTCGATCGTTTCGCCCTTGGCGGTCTTGACCGTGACGAGAGCGTCTTTTTCTTCGATCGATACGACCGCGCTGTCGGCGAAGAAGCGCCCGCCTGCGTCCTTTACGGCTTTGGCGAGAGCCGAGAGATATTTGGTGGGGTGAAAGGCCGCCTGCTGCGGGAATTGCAGCGTCGGCGCCGTCTCGTATCCGGCAAAGGGAACGCCGCCGTGGCGTAGCGCGATCATGCCGACCTGCGCGCTCGCAACGAGCTCCCTGTCGATGATCGCGGGATCCCCGCCCCGGGCGAGAAAGAGATAGGCGTCGACGCGCCTGAAATCGCAGTCGACGCCGAGCGCCTTCTGGTTCGCTTCGATGCGGGCGATGGCCGCGGCCTGGCTTTCCTGCCAGGCTCTCGCAATGTCGAGACCGCGCATGTCGATAAGTTCGCGGAATCCGTCGTCGCTGTAGGAAGAGAGATGCGCGGTCGTGCGCGACGTCATGCCGCCGCCGATCGGTCCGCGATCGATTACGGCCACATCCTTCCCCGCCTTCGCGAGCTCATAGGCGACCGAGAGCCCTGCAACGCCCGACCCGATCACCGCGACTTCCGTCGTGATTCCGGCCTCCAGAGTTGGCGCCGGAAAGTCAACGGCGTTCCAGATCGCCCTGCTGCGTTCCGCGCTCACATTCATCGCGCGCTCCCTTTACGACCGGCGTCGCGCGTCGGGGGTGGAGAGCTGGCGATTGCGCCGTGCGAGGAGCCAGGCGGGGGTTATCTGCGCGGTCATCGTCAAGAGCTTGTTATGCCATCCCGTGACGATCTCTCGCCGTCCTTCCATAAGCGCGTCGAAGCCTTGCCGGGCCACCTCCGCCGGATCGTCCTTCTTCGAGCGGCCTGCTTGCGTGTCGAGCATGCCGGCGCGTCGGAAGAACTCGGTGTCGGTCACGCCTGGCATCAGGCAGGTCACCGTCACGCCGGCGCCGTCCAGCTCGTCGGCGAGCGCCGCGGCGAAATTGTCGAGAAACGCCTTGCTGCCGTGATAGACGGCCTGGAAGGAGCCGGGAATGAAGCCGGCGATCGACCCGACGATGAGGATGCGCCCCGCGCGCCTTGAACGCATGTCTCGCCCGACAAGCTGGGTCAGATAGACTGTGCCCGTGACGTTGGTGTCGATCACGCGACGGATCGCCGCGAAGTCCTGGTCGAGAAAGGCGCCGCCGAGTCCGCGCCCGGCGTTGGCGATCAGGATGTCGATCGGGCGCGCGAGACCTTGCGCGAGACGATACAGCGCCTCGACGCCCGCCATTGTCGAAAGATCGCACTGAAGCTCCCACACGCGCACGTCGCCGCCCCGCAATTCTTCGGCGACGCGAATGATTTGGGCCTCATCGGCGGCGATGACGAGATCGTGGCCGCGTTGCGCGCAGAGCTTGGCGAACTCGTAGCCGATGCCGGTGGAAGCGCCCGTGACGAGGGCGAGAGGACGCGCGCGCATAGACGGTTCTCCGCGATCCTGTTTGGAGAAATCGCCCGCTCGCGAAGGACGTCGTCGGGCGCAGGATGAACCGGCTGGGCGGATTGAATGTTCCTGCGCGACTTCCTTTCGGACTATTCGGGCTCGCCGGTCGAGCTGCTGGCCGCAAGCGCCATCTTCACCAATTCGGCGAGGTTGCCGGCGCGCATCTTGGCCATGATATTGGCGCGATGCACCTCCGCCGTGCGGATGCTGATGCCGAGGTCGTGCGCGATGACCTTGTTCGAAAGACCCTTGAGAAGTCCGGCGAGGATCTCGTTCTCGCGGCGCGTCAGGCTCGCGAGGCGGCTTTTGACCGCGGCGGATTCGCGGGACCGTGTTTCTTCCGCGTCGCGGCGCTGGAGCGCGGCGTCGACCGCGGCGAGCAACGCCGCGTCCTCGAAGGGCTTTTCCAGCAAATCAATTGCGCCGAGCTTCATCGCTTCCACTGCGAGCGGCACGTCCGCATGCGCTGTCAGCACGATGACCGGCGTCGTGATCCGCTCTTCCTTCATCTTTGCGATCAGTTCGATCCCGTTCATCTCCGGCATGCGCACATCGGTGACCACGCAGCCTTCATGATGCGCGGCGCTCGCCTTAAGGAACGCAGGCGCCGAAGCGTAAGTGTGAACCTTGAAACCCTCGGTGCTGAGCAGGAGCCCAACGGCGTCGCGAACCGCTGCGTCGTCGTCGATGACATGTACCACGCGATGATTTGTCATGCGCCAACGCCCGAGTCTTCCAATGGAAGCGAGAAGCTGAAAACCGCGCCGCCTACGTTGTCGGGCGTCGCCCGGATCCGCCCGTAATGAGCTTCGATGATTGATCTTGAGATCGACAAGCCCACTCCCATTCTTCTCGCCTTCGCGGTCTTAAATGGCTCGAAAAAAGCAACTGTGGAGGATTCGGGGAGTCCGCAGCCCGAGTCAATCACATGAACGAAAATTGTGTCGTCGCCCGGATTCGCGGTCGAAATGAGCAGCTCCCGCCGCGCAGCGGACTGCATCGCCTCCGTCGCCGTTCGTATGAGATTCGCGACCGCCCGCCGCAAATGCGTTCGATCGGCCACGATCTGGTCGCGGGGGGCCTCGCATCGCAATTCGATCCTGACGCCGGTGCGTTCGCGTTCTTCGCTGGCGGCCTCGCGAATGACGTCATGCAGGCCGAGCAGAGTCTTGTCCGGCCGCGCCACGCGCAGGTAAGCCGCGTTGGCGGCCAGCGGTTGATTGATTTCATGAGCGAGCGCCGTCGCCATGCCGGGATCGAGGCCGAAAACCGTCTTGGCCTTGGGCGAAACATGGCGATAGGCGACATGCCCGCTCTGATCGACGTAGAAAGTCCCCACCACCCCCGGCGTCGTGAGGGCGACGCTGGCGAGTTGCTGCGAAATCTGCGCGCGCTCGGGGGCGTTGATGGGGTTCCCCCGTCGTAAGCGATGGAAGCCTTCTTTGACCGCCGATGCGGCGTTCGTGAAATATAAGACGGAGGAGGTCTTGCTGGCCAGAGCGCAGGTGGGGGGCCGGAGACGCGATGCGAGAACCCTGGCGAGCGCGGCGCACGCGCTGCGAGGGAAGCCGTCCTGCGGGCCGGACGTGGCGACCGCTGGATAACCGGAGGTTCCTGCAAATTCCCGACCGACCGGCGCCGGAAGCGCCAGTCCCCCGGGCGCCGCCGCGCTTGTCACGGCCAACCCCGCGATCGACGGCCGCAAGGGCAGGGGCCCGGCATAGGGCCGCGCAATGAAGCCTCGCGCGCTGTCGGCGCGCCGCTGCAGCGATTGAGATGGTGGCGGGACCATGAGTAGTAGTTACGCCGTGCGGATGGGGCGGAATTTATTTTGGGGTATCGCATTCCTTGATGGCTAAACGGTTTTTCGGGCCAAAGGCAAGGGTTATGTTTGAACGCTCGCCCAGCCTTTGCCTGAACTGTTTGAGTATAGGACGCTTGTCGGCGAAGGAATTAAGAAAAAAAACGTGGCTGCGATAGCTCTTTGCTATCCATGAGAGATAGGCCTATTGAATTATGGGGGAAAATAACAGCTGCGCAAGCGCCGCGCGAGGGGTCCGCCAATTGAAGATTCATAATGACTTCCGCGCCTTCTAAAGCCAAGGCCTTATGGGAGCGGATTTTTGAAGCCTTGCCGCAGGAAGCCGCGCTGTTGGATGAAAATGGGATCGTCGCCGCCGTGAACGCCCGTTGGACGCGGAGCGGCGACGGCGTCGAGATCGGAGAAAGCCTCCTGGAATTCCTGCGCAGCCGCGCCCCGGACGATCCTCTGGCGCGTCGCCTGCTCGATGGAATCGCAGCGGTCGTCGCCGGCGCGACGGACGCCTTCTCCCTCTCCGACGTGCGTGACGCAAGCTCCCATCGCCGTTGGGCCTCGATAGAGGCGCGCGCGCTTCCAGGCGGCTTGGGCGGGGCGCTGCTCCTCAGAAACGGCGTCGATGGGCCGTCTCGCCGGGCGGACCCCCGGGCCGGCGGGGAGCCGTTCGATGCGGCCGCCAGCAATTTGCGTGAGAGCCCGGCCGAGCTTCTCTCCCGCCGCGACGAGCTGGAATGGATCTATCAGAATTCCCCGATCGGTCTCTGTCTCCTCGATCGTGACCTTCTCTATTTGCGCATCAACCGGCGATTGGCCGAGGTAAACGGCCTGCCGGTCGAGGCGCCTGTCGGCCGCAGCCTCTTCGAGGCCGTTCCGGCGCCCACGCCGCGCGCCAGGGAAATCGCCCGCCGTCTTCCGAAGACGGCAAAGCCTGCTCTCGACATTGAGCTTTCGGGCGAGACCCCCGCGGCGTCGGGCGAGCGCCGCCGCTATTGGAACACGGGCTGGCGCCCGTTTCTCGACAAGCAAGGCGCCATTGTCGGCTTTGGCGCCGTCGCCAAGGAGACGACCGGGAGAAAGCGCGCCGACGAGGCGCTGCGCGAAAGCGAGGCGCGGCTCGAGCAGGCGCTCGCCGCGGCGAATGCCGGCGTGTGGGAGTTCGTTCCCGCGACGGGCGCATTCACGGCGTCGGCCCGCGCACGGACGCTGCATGGCCTCGCGCCGGACGCGCCGATGGATTACGACCGCGCGCTCGCCGCCGTTTATGCAGAGGATCGGCCCAGCGTGCAGGCCGCGCTGGCGGCCTCGATCGAAAAGGGCGCGCCCTTCAAGGTCGAGTATCGCGCGCTGCAGCCGGACGGGACGTTGCGCTGGCTGTCTTCTCTGGCTGAGGCGCGGGGAGAGGGCGCGGATATGCGCCTGCTCGGCCTTCTGCATGACATAGACGAAAGAAAGCGCAACGAGGTGGCGCTGCGCGAGAGCGAGGAACGACAGGCCTTCCTGCTGACGCTTACCGACGCGCTGCGGCAGATCCTCGATCCGGGCGAAATCCAGGCGGCGGCCTGCCGGTTGCTCGGCGAATATCTTGGCGTCAACCGGGTCGCCTACGCGGATATTGTCGGCGACGAGTTCATCGTTCGCCAGGGATATGCGCGCGGCGTCGATCCCTTTCTGGTGCGAATGCCGATAGCGGATCTCGGGGCGAAGCTCGTCGACAGCTATGGCCGCGGCGAAACCGTCGCGATCAGCAATGTGTTCGCAGAGGAAGGATTCACCGAGGCGGAGCTGGAGAGATTCAGGACAGGACAAATCACCGCGCTCGCCAGCGTCATCCTGAGCAAGCAGGGGCGATGGGTCGGCACGCTTTGCGCGCATAACGCAGAACCGCGAGCCTGGCGGCCCCTCGAAATCGTGCTGGTGCGCGAAGTCGCCGAGCGCATCTGGTCGTCGGTCGAACGCGCCCGCGCTTTGGCCGCGTTGCGCGAGAGCGAATTCAGACTGCAGCTCGCGTTGAGCTCCGGCAAGATCGGCATCTATGAGGCCGACGTCGAAAGCAGGGAGGCGATCTGGGACGAGCGGCTGCGCGCTTTTTGGGGGCTGCCGCCCGACGTCCCCGTCAACTACGGCGTCTTCATGCAAGGGATACATCCTGGCGACCGCAGCAAGGTCGAGCGCGCGATCGGCAGGGCGCTCGATCCAAAAGGGCGGAGGAACGTTTCGTTCGAGTGCAGGGTGATGGGGCTCGCGGATGGCGTGGAACGCTGGGTGGCGGCGACGGGGGCGGTTTTCTTCGAAGAAGATCGCGCCGTTCGCATCGTCGGGACGGCGCAGGACATCACGGCGCGTAAGCGTGCGGAGGCTGAGCGCCAGAAATTCGTCGCGCTTGCGGAGCAAAGCGGGGAGTTCATCGGCATTTGCAGCCTGGACTATGAGCCGCTCTACATCAATCCCGCCGGCGCGGCGCTTGTCGGGCTCGAGCGGGGGCGGGCTCCGCATCCCCGCGTGGCGGATTTCTTCTTCCCCGAGGATATTGACTTCGTCGGGAAATTTTTCGAACGCGTGAGGCGCGACGGCCACGGCGCGGCGGAAATCCGCTTCCGGCATTTCGCGACGGGCGAAGCGCTTTGGATGTCCTACAATCTCTTCGTCTTGCGCGACGACCGCAACGAACCCATCGGCTACGCCACGGTCAGCCGCGACATCACCGAGCGCCGGCGCGCGGAAGACGCGCTGAGGGACGCCGACCGCCGCAAGGACGAATTCCTTGCGACCCTCGCACACGAGCTGCGCAATCCGCTCGCGCCGATCCGCAACGCCGTGCATGTGCTGCTTCATGGCGCAGACGCGACGATGAGAACCGGGCGCGACCTCGCCTTGCTCGCGATGGTCGAGCGTCAGACCGAACATCTGATACGTCTTGTCGACGACCTGCTGGAGGTGTCGCGCATTACGCGCGGCAAGATCGAGCTTAAAAAGCAGCGCGTCGATCTCGGCGATGTCCTGCGACACGCCATTGAGACCGCCCAGCCTTCGATCGACCGCGCTCGGCATCAATTGCGCGTCGCCATGCCGGCGGAGCCGATCGAGGTCGAGGTCGATCCCGTGCGTTTGGCGCAGGTCTTCACCAATCTGTTGAACAACGCCGCGAAATATACCGAACCGGCGGGCGACATATCGGTTTCGGCGGAGCGGCGCGCGACGGAGGTTGTCGTGACCGTGCGGGACAGCGGCGTCGGCATTCCCGCGGAGATGCTGCCGCGCATTTTCGATCTGTTCACGCAGGTCGACAGGACGCTTGGACGCGCCCAAGGCGGATTGGGGATCGGGCTCGCCCTAGTTAAAAACTTGCTCGAATTGCATGGAGGCGCCGTCGAGGCGCAGAGCGACGGACTCGGCCGCGGCGCCGCCTTCATTGTTCGCTTGCCCATCATGCCGGAGAAAACGACGGAGGAACGCATGCCGGCGACGGCCTCGACCAAGACGCCCGCGACGCGTCGTATTCTCGTGATCGACGACGATCATGACGTCGCCGACAGCCTCGTCATGTTCCTGGAGACGTTCGGCGCGACGGTTCAGGTGGCCTATAGCGGCGCCGCGAGCCTCGACGCGTTCGCATCCTTCAAGCCGGACCTCGTCTTTCTCGACCTCGGCATGCCGGGGATGGACGGCTATGAGACCGCCCGCCGCATCCGTGCGATGCCCGAGGGCCGCGACGTGCAACTCGTCGCGCTGACCGGATGGGGGCAGGAGCAGATCAATGATCGCGCGCGCGCGGCGGGATTCGACCGCCAGCTTACCAAGCCTGCCGGATTCGAGGCGCTGCAAGAGCTTTTGGGATTGCTCTGACGTCCTTCCCGCACCCGGACGCCGGCGTTTTCCGCCAAAGCCAACGCTTCGCGGCCCGCCCGCCGGAGAGGACGCGCATACTTAAATCGCGGCGCAGTCAAGAAATTTTGAAGAATTGTGACAATCTGTTATTCTTTTCGTCGATAGTTGAAATCTAAAACGTCGCTTTGACCATGGCAGCGATCAAGACTTCTCCGCTCGTTTTTCTGTCCGTGGGCCTCGCCTGCGCGACCGGGGCCTACCTTATCGGGTCGAAGATTGCCGCGCTCCCCTTGCATTATGGCCAATCTCTGGCCGATCCGCGGGAAGACCCGCGCGGCGTTTATCAGTTCGACAGACAGGTCGGCGCAATGGAAGGGGCCGAGGTCGACGAGGCGAAAGGCGTGGTGTATTTTCAGGCGATAAGAGAAACCGCCAAATTCAATACCGCGGCGGATTTCAGATATAACGGCTATGTCTTGCACATAAGCTCCGTCGAGGCCTCGTCGGAAATGGCCGTCGAAGGAAAAGAAGAAAGACGGCTTACGTCGGTCTATTGTCTGATTGTCGATCGGGTGAAGGAATAGCGCCCACTCCGCCAGCGCGACAAAGGTTTCCTCATCCTTATCACGCCATCCGGAACGTTCGCCCTCGTGCTTCGGGGCGGCTTGCGGAGCCTCATCAGCACAAGAGCCAGGTTTTTGTCGTCCTTCCGCCTCCCCTTTCCGGCGCGCCGACGCCGCCAGCTCAGGCCGGCGCGCTTCGATCTGAACCGGGAGGGATACACTTTACGTAACCCTCATATTGCGAATGATCGACAAAACCGGAAAAGGGCGCGCCGATCCGGCCGGAGCCGGGCGCGTTTGGGCGACTCTTCCCAAACGCAGCATGATCCGGAGCGCAGCCATCCGCTGGATTATAGAGCTCAGGCAGGCGGAATACGTCATAACCGTCAAGTTTCTGCTCTGGCCAGAAGAAATGAAATGTATAGGACCATCCGTGTCGCCCCTCGCCCTCATCAAAAAGACGAGCGGCAAGCATAGCCAGATCTTCTGTGCTCGCGCCATTAAGCGCCCTTTCGTTCCACTCCGGGCATCTTTTCGTAAACTCAAGAGAGTCCGCCAGGATCAGGTCTGAAACTGCATCGACCAAAATCAGGCGCATCGCCGCCGCCTCGCTGCGTTTTCGAGGCCATTTCAACGGAAGCGGCGTTTTTTGTCTGTCCACAAGTGAACAGAGACGCGCGGCGCGGGTTAATCGGGGCAGTTTCCCCATGGCGCTTGAAATGCATGATCCATCAGCCTTAAGCCTGCGAAATAATCTTCTCGAAAGGCTTCGTGAAGAAGACTTCGCATTGCTCCGTCCAAATCTCGAAATCTGGTCGGGGGCCGTCGGCGAAAAAATGTACGATCCGGGCGACCAGGTCACGCATGCCTATTTCCCTTGCGGACCCGCGCTTGCGTCTTTCCTTGTGATCCTCCAGGACGGCCATGCGGTCGAGGCCGGGATGGTCGGCCGCGAGGGGGTCATAGGGGGGCTCATAAGCGAAGGGCGGGCGCCGGCCTATGCGCGCACGGAGGTGCTATGCGCGGGTTTCTTTCTGCGCATCCGAACGGAAAAGCTCGACGAGGCCAGAGCTGCCTCCAAAACCCTCAGGGTTCTCCTCGTCCGTTATTCGGATTGCCTGGTGGCGCAGCTTCTTCAGTCGATCGCCTGCAACGCGACCCACACGATCTTCCAGCGCACGGCGAAGTGGCTGATCGCCGCGCGGGAACGAACGGGGACGGATGATTTCTCGCTGACGCAAGAGCAACTGGCTATGATGCTCGGCGTTGGGCGAAGCTATCTGGCGCGCGTCAAGAGCGCGTTCAAGGCCAGCGGCTTGATCGAAACACGCAGAGGTTCGATCAGCATTCGCAACGCCGGCGCGCTGAAATGCGTATCCTGCCAATGCGAGGATGCGGTGCGCGAGCATTTTCGCGTCGCCCTGGACGGCGTTTATCCGAGCCTGTCGCTCGAACAGGATTAGAGACAGCGTCAAAGGCGGACGAGGCGAGCGGCGTCCCGGCGAGCGTGTGCGCCGTCGTTCTCAAGCCTCTGACGGGCAGGGATGTGCGCTTGTTGGAACCTTAGTCGGAGTGCCGGGTTGGAGATATGTTCGACATCCCGCCTCTGGCGCTGGCGAATTAGGACTCCGCATCATGCCGTGGGTTCGCCAACTCAGTAAACTTTCGCAGCCGAAACGCGCGCTGCATTCAGCGGGAATCACCCTCGCTCTGTTTGCGGCGAGCCTCTCGATCCGCTTTCTGTTTTCGCCTGTGCTTGTGGGAATGAAGTTCCTTACCTTTTATCCGGCAATCGCCGTCGCGACTTTGCTTTGCGGGTGGCGGCACGGTCTCGTCATGTTAACGCTGGGGTGTTTATCGGGTTGGTATTTCTTTATGGAGCCGCTCAATTCGTTTATGATCAAGGATGCTTCCACGGTGGGTTCGATTATCGGTTTTCTCCTGGTTGGAGGGTTTGAGGTCGTCATCGTCGCCGCGCTTCGGGAAACCGTTCGGCGGCTCGAAGTAGCGAAGATCGCGCAGGAAACGCTCTACGCCGAACTACAGCACCGCGTCGCCAACAATCTTCAACTCGTAATTTCCCTTCTACGCCGCGCGAAGCGCAATTTGCGCGATCCTGTGGCGGCGGCGGATATCCTCAACGACGCCGAGGGACGCATATTTGCAATGTCCCACCTTCACCGCCGTCTCCATGATGGGACGGCCTTTAACCGCGGACTTGAACCGCTTTTAAGGGAGATGCTCGCCAACGCCTTTTGTAATTTGCCGGTAAAGCTTCGCGTTGAAGTCGGCGAGGCGCCCGAACTCTCGATCGATCAAATGAACGCTATCGCGCTCCTCGTCAACGAGGCGGCGATCAATGCGGCGAAGCATGTATTTTCCCAAGGGCGCGGGACGCAATTCTTTGTCTCGTTGTTCATGGAGTCGGACGGGGGCGTCCGCCTCGAGATTCGAGATGATGGGCCGGGGGCGACTGTCGAGACGAGCGCTGAAAGCTCACAATCGCTCGGAATGGGTCTCATGCAAGCTTTTGCATTGCAGCTAGGTGGATCCTTGGAAGTAAACCCCGGCACGGGCATGTCTATATCTGTGAAATTCGCGTCTCTACAAGTCGCCAATTAGACGTCGTGAGCGACTCGGCGTCACAGTCCTGGCTGGGAAACATCCAACGCCGAGCCGCTCCGACCCAGCCTTCTTTAAAAGCCGGGCAGCGTAACTTCATCGTCTCCCTATGCGTCGCGCAATTGGGGAGAATACTGAGCGCCGCGCCGCGCGGCGACAATGCCGAGAAAGCCATGGCTCCAGAGGCGAGGGAAATTCATCGAACGCCTTTTTCCGAAAAATCGCCGGAACAGCGTTTCGGGGCGATGTCTTAACTTGCTGATTTCATGGCGAGAGAGACGGGGCTCGAACCCGCGACCTCCGGCGTGACAGGCCGGCGCTCTAACCAACTGAGCTACTCCCCCGCGCGGCGCGTCGTTCGCGCGAGGACTGCGGGATAGGGCGCCCGTATTCGTAAGTCAAGCGCCTTTGTGCAACGCCCGCGTCACCGCGCTTTTCTTTCGAAGCCCGCTGCGATAATCCAGCCCCGTGAGCGGCGCGCGAATGTCTCGCGCGCCGCATTCGAAGCGATTCCAGCCATGCCCGAACATTCACAGGCCAAGGCGTTCCGTCTCAGCGAAAGCGACATCCGCCGGCGCCGCATCAAAATTCGGGCGTGGCGGCGGGGCATGCGGGAGCTCGACATCCTCGTCGGCGGTTTCGTCGACGCGCGGGTCGACGCGCTGAGCGACGCCGAGCTCGACGAGATGGAGGCGCTGCTCGATCTTCCGGACGCCGAGCTCCTGAGCTGGCTCGCGGGCGGCGCGCCGCCGCCGCCCGAGCGCGATACGGCTCTGCTTAGAGCCATCATCGCCTTCCACACCCACGACGGACCCATTCATTGAGCAAGGCGGCCGTGAAGACGAGGGGCGCGGCTGGCGCGCTCGAAAATGCGCGGGCGCGCCTCGCCAGGGGCGAGAAATTGCTCTTCGCCCAGGCGCCGGAAGGATTCGACGCCTTCCTCTGCGCCGATCTCGCCCGCGCTTTGGCGCGCGAGGCCGAAGGGCGCCCGGCGGTCTTCGTTCATGTCGCGCGCGACGCCGCGCGTTCCGCCCAGTTCCGCGAGGCGCTGCGTTTCGCCAATCCTGACGCGGAGATTCTCGACGTTCCCGGCTGGGACTGCCAGCCTTATGACCGCGTCTCGCCGCACGCCAATATCGTCGCGCGACGCATGACGGCCTTCTCGCGCCTCGCCCGCGCCAGCTCCTCGGCCGAGCGCCCGCGCGTCGTCACCACGACCGCCGACTGCCTGCTCCAGCGCGCGCCGCCGAAAAAGATGGTCTCCGCCGAAAGCTTTTCGGCCGCGCCCGGCAATGTGGTGAAGCTCGACGAGCTGGCGCATTGGCTCGAGGCCAACGGCTTCCTGCGCGCCAGCACGGTTCGCGAGACCGGCGAATACGCCCAGCGCGGCGGTCTGATCGACCTCTTTCCGCCGGGCCTGCCCGCGCCGATCCGTCTGGATTTCTTCGGCGATACGCTCGAATCGATCCGCAGCTTCGATCCGGAGACGCAGCGCGCCACGGGACAGCTTCGCGCGCTCGACCTCACGCCCATGAGCGAGCTGCGCCTGACGTCCGACACGATGCGCCGATTCCGCCAGAATTACGCGGCGAAATTCGGCGGACAGACGCGTGGCGACGCGCTTTACGAGGCGGTGAGCGAAGGCCGCCGCCATCACGGCATGGAGCATTGGCTGCCGCTCTTCTACGAGCGTATGGACACGCTCTTCGATTATCTCGGCGACGCGCCCCTGATGCTTGATACGCTGGCGGAAGACGCGGCCAGCGAGCGCCTGAGCCAAATAGCCGACTATTACGACGCGCGCAAAGAGGCCTACGATCTCGATCCGGCGGGCTCGAGCTACAAGCCCCTTGAGCCCAGCGCGCTATACCTCACGCGCGATGAATGGCGCGACGCTCTGGAGGAGCGCGGCGTCGCGCAATTCTCGCCTTTCGTCTCCGAGCGCGCCGACGCCATCGATTGCGGCGCCCGGCCCGGCCGCGACTTTGCGCCGGAGCGCAACGAACCCGAAGTGAACGTTTTTGAGGCGGCGGTCGATCACGTGCAGGCGCTGCGCGGCGCGAGCAAGACCGTCATCGTCGCAGGCTGGTCGGACGGCTCCTGCGAGCGTCTCGGCCATGTGTTGCAGGAGCACGGGCTCAAGGATTTCACGCTCGTCAACTCGCTTCCCATGGCTCTGGCCAAGGGCAAGGAGAAGGGCGTCGGCGCCGTCGCTCTCGCCGTTCTCGGCGTGGAGCATGGCTTCGAGACCGACGCTTATGCGCTGGTGGGCGAGCAAGACATTCTCGGCGACCGTCTCGTGCGCCGCCGGCGCAAGCGCAAGCCGACCGAGAGCCTGCTCGGCGAAGTCGCCGCGCTCACGGCGGGCGATCTCGTCGTGCATGTCGATTACGGCATCGGCCGCTTCGTCGGATTGACCACGCTCGATAGCGGCGGCGTGCGCCGCGATTATATCGAGGTGCATTACGCCGAGAGCCAGAAGCTTTTCGTTCCGGTCGAAAATTTCGAGCTTCTGAGCCGCTATGGCGGCGAGGACGCCGAGGCGCAGCTCGACAGGATGGGCGGCGCGAGCTGGCAGGCGCGCAAGGCGCGGATGAAGAATCGCATCCGCGAAATGGCGAAAGGCCTCATCGCCATCGCCGCGCAGCGCCAGCTTCGCGCGGCGCCGAAGCTCGTTCCGCCCGAGGGGCTCTACGACGAATTCTGCGCGCGCTTCCCCTACGACGAGACGGAGGATCAGCTCGCGGCGATCGAGGCCGTGCTGGACGATCTCGCCGCCGGGCGGCCGATGGATCGTCTCGTCTGCGGCGATGTCGGCTTCGGCAAGACGGAAGTCGCGTTGCGCGCGGCCTTCACGGCGGCGATCAACGGCAAGCAGGTCGCCGTCGTCGCGCCGACGACGCTGCTCGCGCGCCAGCATTTCAAGACCTTTTCGGAGCGCTTCGCCGGGCTGCCGATCAGGATCGGCCGACTCTCGCGCATGGTCGGCGCGGCGGAAACGCGCGAAACCAAGAAAGGCCTGGCCGAGGGCGCGGTCGATATCGTCTGCGGCACGCACGCCATTCTCGGCAAGGGCGTCAGTTTCAAGGATCTCGGCCTTGTCATCATCGACGAGGAGCAGCATTTCGGCGTCTCCCACAAGGAGCGGCTGAAGGAGCTGCGCGCGGAAATTCACGTGCTGACCCTCTCGGCGACGCCGATCCCGCGCACGCTGCAACTCGCCATGGCGGGCGTGCGCGAGCTCTCGCTCATCACGACGCCCCCAGTCGATCGCCTCGCCGTGCGCAGCTTCGTCTCGCCTTTCGATCCGCTCATCGTGCGAGAGGCCCTGCTGCGCGAGCGCTATCGCGGCGGACAGGCTTTCTTCGTCTGTCCGCGCATCGAGGATCTCGAAGAAGCCGCCGCCTTCCTGCGCGAAAATCTGCCCGAAGGGAAATTCGTCATCGCGCATGGCCAGATGTCCGCGACCGAGCTCGAAGAAAAGATGTCGGCCTTCTATGACGGGAAATTCGACATTCTCCTCTCGACGACGATCGTCGAATCCGGCCTCGACATTCCTTCCGCCAACACGCTCATCGTCTGGCGCGCGGACATGTTCGGCCTCGCGCAGCTCTATCAGTTGCGCGGGCGCGTCGGCCGCTCGAAGACGCGCGCCTATGCGCTCTTCACCACGCCCGCCAACCGCGCCATCACCCCGCAGGCGCAGAAGCGTCTCGAAGTGCTGCAATCTCTCGATACGCTGGGAGCGGGCTTCCAGCTCGCCAGCCATGATCTCGACATTCGCGGCGCGGGCAACCTGCTCGGCGACGAACAGTCCGGCCACATCAAGGAGGTCGGCTACGAACTCTATCAGCAGATGCTCTCCGACGCGATCACGCTGCTCAAGGCGGGCGTCGAGGAGCCGCAGGAAGAAGCCTGGTCGCCGACCATCGCCATCGGCGCGCCGGTCACGATCCCGGAGGATTACATCCCCGACCTCACGCTGCGGCTGCAGCTCTACCGGCGCCTGTCCACGCTCGAAACGGATCAGGACATCGAGGCCTTCGCCGCAGAGATGATCGACCGCTTCGGCCCCATCCCGCCGGAGGTCGAGCAGCTCCTCGAAATCGTCGCGATCAAGGCGCTCTGCCGCCGCGCCCATGTCGAGAAGGTGGATACGGGGCCCAAGGGCGTCATCGTCTCCTTCCGCGACAATCATTTCGCCAATCCCGCCGGACTGGTGCGCTATGTGGCCGAACAGGGCGTCTCTGCGAAGGTGCGGCCGGACATGCGCATCGTCTTCATCCGCGAGTTCGAAACGATGAAGCAGCGTTTGGCCGGCACGCGCCGCATTCTGCGCGCGCTGGTCGATATTGCCGAGAAAAAGTCCGCTTAGCGTTCAATTCGCCGGCTCGTTTTCCCCGACGCCGCGACGTGTCGCCGTCGCGTAAATTTTTTGTTGCCTGCGTGAAAAGATCGCTGCCTATAATTCGAGGTGGAAGCGAGAGCTTCCATACGACGCAGTCTCAATAGCAAGGGGGAAACGATGGCTTTCAAGCATTCGGCGCTTGTCGCTCTTGTTGCGGTTCCGGCTGTTTTGTCCGTCGGAAACGCGGTGGCGGAAGACGCCAAATGGGGCGCCCCGAACGTGCCCGGCCAACCTGGCTATAAGGAGCCGCCGAAAGTCGACGAGGTGCGCGCGCCCCGTCCGGTCAAGGCGGATCCGAGATATGGCGGCAGCTATCAGGCCAGGCATTCTGAAGACGCCAAATAAACTGAACGGGGGGTAAACTCCGCCACAAGCATCGTGCGGCCGCTCTTGCGCGGCCGCATTGCTTTTGTGCGGCGCACGCATGGCCGCTCGCTGCGCGCCAGCGGGCGTCGTTTGTCCGACGCGCGACAATTGGCGGGGTGCTTCCGCGCCGCTTCTGTGACAATGTTGCGGACGAAGCGGCGATTGCGTTGCATATCGCAGACGCAGCAAAAATGATAATTTCGAGGGAGAAAGACATGATCGTTCGGGCCATCTTCAACACGACGAGCATTGCGGCGCTAGCGCTGGCCTCCGGTCTTGTTCTCGCGCGCGCTGAGCCGGCGCCCGAGATGGATCACGGCAAGATGGACCACTCGACGCATGGCGCCGGCGCCGCGCCGACGACGCAATGGGCTGATCCCGGCAAGGCGCAGCCGGCCCCGGCCGCCGAGGCCGCAAAGCCCGACGCGCCTGCTGCGGCGCCGAAGGCTGACGAACACGCCGGCCATCGTGGCGGCGGCATGATGGGTGGCATGGGCGGCATGATGGGCGGTGGAATAGATCATGGCGCGGGCGGCGGCATGGGCGGAATGATGCAGCACATGATGTGCGGCTTCGCCGAGCATCTCGAAGGACGTCTTGCTTATCTCAAGGCGGAGCTGAGACTCACCGACCAGCAGCTCTCCCCGTGGAACAATTTTGCAGAGGCGTGGCGCGCCGCGGCGCAAAAGGCGCAGGCCAAATGCGCGCCGACGGAAGAGCATGCGGACCATAACAAGCCGGCGGTGCTGCGCAAGCTCGACATGATGGAAAAGCACATGTCCGACCATCTCGACATTGTGCGTGCGCAGAAAGCCGCGATTGAACCGCTCTTTACGGCGCTCTCCGACGAGCAAAGGAAAATTGCGAGCGAGACCATGACCCACATCATGAAAGTCGGCATGTCCATGGGCGGCATGATGGGCGGAACGGGCGGTATGATGATGGGCGGAACGGGCGGCATGATGGGCGGTGGAATGGGCCATGGCGGCTCGGGCGGCATGCAGCACTGAAGCCGGCGCTCCGATCGCACGTCCCGCATCTTCGGATGCGGGGCTTTTTTTGTCGCCGCGCGAGCGCGGCCATTTGCGGCGGTTGAAGGAGCAGCATCATAATCGCTTGTCTTTTTGGCTTTATCGCAGGCCGAAAGGCGCCGGCCCTAAAGTCGTCACAATGAGGATTGCTTAAATGGGGCGGCCGCCTTGCGGATGATTTTCCCGCCGCGGCGAAATGGACTTGCCGGCGTCTGCGCCGCGTCCGCCAACCAAAAGGACAGAGATGACGAAGATCCGCGTTTTCGCGTGCTGCGCGCTTGTGATGGCGGCCATCCCGGCCTTTGCGAGGTCTCCCGCCGCGGACGCCGTCGGCGCCGTTCTTTCCCGCCCGACGCCGGTCGCGCGCAAGGCGGAGATCGGCCGCCAGGTTGCGCGCATGTGCAACATGTCGCTATCCGCCGATCAACTGAACAAGGCGTCGGCCTTCATCGAAGCGAACCGCGGCAAGGGCGCGGCCTGGGTCACCGATCAGATCAGCAGGAGCGAACTCAGCTATGTCTGCAACATCTGAGTCGCGTCCCGGCGTCCTTTAAGCTGGTCATATGGGCGCGCGACGCCGAATGGCTCGGCGCTTGCTTCGCCGGTCGGCGACAGCGAGAGCGCCCATGACCGTCGCGGAATTAATTGAAAAGCTCCGGCTCATGCCGAGCGAAGCCGTCGTCCTGCTCGAAGCCGACGGGGGACTCGCCCGCGTCGCCGGCCTGAATCTCGAAAAGAGCGCGGCCGCCGGGCTCCCGGACGAGGTGATCCTCTTCACCGACGCGGAAGAATAGGCGCGCGCCGGATCATTCCACCGAGAATTCGCGCATCATGCCCATGTCCTCATGTTCGAGGATGTGACAGTGATACATGAAGCGGCCCTTGAAGTCGCCGAACGGCTTGGCGATGCGAATGCGTTCGCCATGGGCGACGAGCACCGTGTCCTTCAGGCCGCTGTCGATCAATCCGTCGCGGATGGTCGCGTAAGCGTCAGGGTCGTCGCCATTGTAGCTGCGGCTCAATACCTCGAATTGCTGGCCATGCAGATGAATCGGATGGGCCATGTTCATCATGCCCATCATTCCCATCCCCCCGCCCATCATGCCGCGACTCATCCCGCCCATGCCCATCCCGCCCATGCCCATGCCTCCCATGCCCATGCCGCCGCCATGTTCGTGGAAGATCTCGAAAAGCTGCACCGTATCGACCGGCGCGCGCTCAATGTCCATGACGTCGCCATGGCCGTAGCTGCGGCCGTTGATCGCAACTTCCATCGGTCTCATGGAAAGCGCGATCGGCCGCGGCCTGTCGCGATTGGCGATCTCTTCCATCCGGTAATGTTTGAAAGTCGAGAGCTTCTCGGGAAGCTTCGGGCTGTCGCTCATCTCGCGCGTCACCGTCACGCTGAAGAGCGGATAATCGTCGCCGGCGATGAGTCCGCCGCCGCCCATGCGCTGCGCCATCGGCGGGACGAGGCCGTCAAATTCGCCGCTGCGCATTACGAGCTTCGAGCCCGCCTTGCGGCCGGAGAAATCCGCCCATAGGTCGAGCCGCTCGCCGGGCGCGAGCATGGCATAGGGGCGTGTTTCCGGCTTCTCCAGCAGGCCGCCGTCGACGCCGATGACGGTGAGCGGCGTTCCGTCGTCCCAGCGCAGCTTGTAAATGCGGGCGTTGGAGGCGTTGAGGATGCGCAGCCGGTAGGCGCGGCTCGCCGCTTCGAGCTGATAGTCCGGCCGCCCGTTGACGAGAATGCGCTCGCCATAGAAGCCGAACATGTCCCGATGCATGCCGCCCCAGTAAGCGAGCTGGTTGTTGTCGTCGAAGGAGCGGTCCTGCAGCACGAGCGGAATTTCATATTCGCCGGCGGGCAGGCCGAGCGCGCGCTCTTCGTCGTCCTCCACGACGATGCCGCCGGCAAGGCCATGATAGACTTGCGTCGCCGTCGCTTCATGCGTGTGCGGATGATAGAAATTGAAGCTCGCGCGATTGCGCATCTCGAATTCGTAGACGTAAGTCTCGCCGGGGTCGATCGCGGACATGGGATGCCCGTCGGCTTCCATCGGCACATGCAGGCCGTGCCAGTGGGTGATGGTCCGCTCCGGCAATTCGTTGCGCAGACGGATGCGGATCTTTTGGCCCCTGGCGAAACGCATCAGCGGCCCGAGATAGCTGCCGGGCAGATTTGTGAGCGTGTTGGCGGGGCCGTTGAGGAGATTGCCCGCATAGCGCCAGACCGAGGTCCGGGCGCCGTCGAGAATGGCGACCGAATCGCGCTTGCAGACGAGCTCGACATCGACGTCGGGATTGAAGCTCTCCGAAGCCGCATGCGGCTTGGTCTGTCCGAGGGCGAAAGGCGGGGCGGCGAGGGCCGCCGCCGACGAAAGCAAAAAGCCGCGCCGCGTGAGATCGAGGCTGCTGCGCATTGATTCTCCCCCTCGCGCGGCCGGCCGCGCCTTTTATTAGTTGTGTCTTATATAATCGCTGGTCGGTGGGAAAACCCTGCGGCATAAGGCGACATTGCGGCTGTTCGGAACGCTTCGCCTCAAAAAACGCCAGAAGGTTTGCGAAGGGGGCGGCGTATGTGGCAAATTCCGCCGTGATTTCACCCCTGTGATTGGCACGCAGGTTGCCCCGGCTCGCGGACGGGTCCCTCCATCGAGATGAACGAAACGGTCAGACAAAAGCCGCGTGGCGCAATCCTCGCCGCGGTCGCCATGGACCGGCTGTTCGAGCCGCGCCCCGGCGGCGGCGCGCCGCGCCCGCGTTTCCTGGCCTTCGTTCTGCTCGGCCTGCTGCTGCATCTTGCGCTGCTGGCCTTCCTGTTATGGGAGGACAAGCGCAACGCCTATCTGCCGCCGCCGGCCGAGGAAATTCCGGTCGAGGTGATCACCGAGCCGCCTCCGCCCGAGCCTCCGCCGCCGGAGGAGAAGAAGGAGGAGCCGAAGCCGCCGGAGCCTCCGCCGCCCGAGCAGAAAGAACAGCAGAAGCCTCCGCCGCCTCCGCCCCCGCCCACGGAGATGGAGAAGCCCGCTTTCGACGCGCCCAAGGCCGAGAGCAAGACCAAGAGCGAGGTCAACGCGCCGGAGGAGGCCGATCAGGCCAAGACCAAGCGCAACGAGCCGGAGAAATTCGCGCCGAAGGACGAGAAGCCGCAGGGTCTCAAGGACGCCCCGGACGACGCTGAAGGCGAAAAGCCGCCCGAGGCGACCGAGCAGAAGGAAGTGGAGGACAAGCCCGACGCCGAGATCATCGAGCGCGCGGAGAAAGTCCCCACGCCCACGGACAAGCCCGAGACGAAGGATTCGAAGCCCGCCAAGAAGGGCGACGCGAATTCGATCGCCGATCAGGTGGCCGCGCTCGCGCCTTTGCCCGACTTCAAGCTCGCGGCGCCGCCCAAGCCGTCGCCCGTCGGCGGCGGACAGGCGAAGACGACCTATCTGACGATCCTCTACGGCCTCATCATGCCGCATATGCGCATTCCGTCGCGCGTGCGCGAAATGCAGATGTCCTCGAAGGGGGTGGTGGCCTTCTATATCGACGAACTGGGCAATCTCACCCATCAGGCGGTCTACAAGTCGAGCGGCCTGCCTGACCTCGACGCCGCCGCGCTCGCCGCCGTCCGCAGCGCCGCGCCGTTTCCCCCGCCGCCGAGGGGGCTGCCGCATTCGATGCTGTTCACTTACGCGACGAAATGATTGGCGGCGCCAAGCGCGGATGCGGCGGGGCGAAAAGATTATTCATTGTCGATGCGGCTGACCCCCACCCTCAATCCTTCCCCGCAAGGGGGAGGGAGACGGCTCGCGCCCGAAAACCGGGGCAATGTCGTGATCGAGGCTGGCGCCGGTTTCCGATCTCTCCCCCTTGCGGCGCCCTTGCGGGGAGGGCGGCGCCGGGTGGGGGCCCGGGTTGCGAGCGCAAATCAAATCAACGCAATCGCCGACACCAGCCGCCCGTAATCCGGCTCCTGCCGATGCACGCTGCGGCGATAGCTGAAGCAGCGCTCCTGGTCGGCATAGGTGTCGACGCCGAGCGCCTCGAAGGAGGCGGCGTCCAGCCGCCCGACGCGCATGGCGATGAAACCCTGGAGATCGAACATGAAATGTCCCGGGCGCGAGGCGGGCGTGAAGAAGCGCGCGTAACCTGGGTCTTCCTCGACGAAGCGGGCGTAGAATTCCGGCCCGACTTCATAGCTCTCGGGGCCGATCGCCGGTCCCAGCGCGATGTGGATGTCGGCGCGGCGCGCGCCCTGCGCCTCCATCGCGGCGACCGTCGCCTCGATCATGCCGGTTAAGGCGCCCTTCCAGCCGGCGTGGCAGGCGCCGATGACGCCCGCTCTGGCGTCGGCGAAGAGCAGCATGCCGCAATCGGCCCCCGTGACGCCGAGCGCCAGCGACGCCTCTCGCGTCACGAGCCCGTCGCAGCGCGGCCTCTCCTCGGGCGCCCAGGGCTCGCTGACGGCGAGCGCATCGGCGGAATGGATCTGAAACGGCACCAGCAGCCGCTCCGGCGCGACGCCCACCCGCGCGGCCATGCGGGCGCGATTCCGGGCGACGCGCTCGGGCGCGTCCCTGGAGCCCACGCCGCCATTGAGCGAGCCATAGACGCCCTCCGACACGCCGCCTTCGCGGGTGAAAAAAGCATGGCGCAGGCCGGGCAGGTCGAGATTGGATGCGGTGAGGGCGGGAGGGATGGTCATCAGGCGTTCCGGCTCATTCCCTCCCCCCGTTTACCGGGAGAGGGCCAGGGTGAGGGCGGGCCGCCTTACGAACCCTTGCCTCTCACCCCAACCCCCTCCCCGCTCGCGGGGAGAGGGGGCTAATCACTCAATAAAACCCGGCATGTCGGGCATGTCGGGATGGGTCACGGCCATTACCTTGAACAATTCGCCCATATGACGGCGCGGGTCCTGCGTGCCGGTCAGCCGCTCGAAAGCGTCGACGATGTCCCGTCCCTGCTCCTCCGTGGCGCGCTTCATCAGCGACTGCGCGCGGCGTTCGATCCCCAATTGTAGCAGGAAATGCGCCTGCGTCACCGGTCCCATCACCTTGGCGCCGGCTCCTCTGGCGGCGCGCGCGAGGGCGGCGAAATCGACATGCGCCGTGAGATCGGCCTCGCCAGGCTCGGCGAGCGGATCGACATAAGCGTGTCTTGCGACCGCCTGCAGACTGTCGCCGAGCGAGGTTTCCGTATAGCCATAGTCGACGAGCAGCAGCGCGCCGCCTTCACGCACGAGCCGCGCCGCGATCTCGCCCATGATCCGCTGCGCGATCGCGCTCACCTCGATGATCGAGCCTTCCCGCGCCTGGACCTTCAGCGACGTCTCGACCGCCTCGGAAAGCCCGAAGGCGAGTTCGCCTGACGGATCGAGCCCGACCAGCCGCTCGCGCCAGCCCGGAATGGTCTTCACATAATGGCGCACCGGAAGCGCGTCGAAGAACTCATTGGCGAGAATGAAGGCGGGGCCGGGCGGCGTGTCCGTCACGTCGGCGTTCCAGCTCGCCGGCTTGCCCGCATCGGCGAGCGTCCGCTGCTGCACGGCGCGCAGCGTCGGGCTGGTTTCGACGAGATGCACGTCGACCGCGTTCAGAAAGGCGGGCGAGATGCGCGCGACGCGCAAAACGTCGGACATCAGCGTGCCGCGTCCGGGGCCGAGTTCGATCAGCCGCGCGGGAGAAGGCGCGCCCGCGATGCGCCAGGCTTCGCTGATCCAGACGCCGAGAAGCTCGCCGAACATCTGGCTGATCTCCGGCGCGGTGACGAAGTCGCCCGCTTGCCCGAAGGGATCGCGCGTCATGTAATAGCCGTAGCGCGGATGGCCGAGGCAGAGGCCCATGTAATGTTCCAGCGTCATCGGTCCCTCATGGGCGATGGTCGCGGCGATTTCCTGTTTTAGCGCGTTCATGCGGGCGCGCTCCGGCGGCGCAGGGAGAGAAGAAGAAGCGCCGCGCCGGTGAGGACGAGCGGCAGGGAAAGAACCATGCCCATGGTGAGGCCGCCCGGCAGCGCCTCCTGCACGGGGTCGGGCTCGCGGAAGAATTCGCAGAAGATGCGCGCGGCGCCATAGCCGACGCCGAAAAGCCCCGTGACGAGGCCGGGCCGCTTCAGGGCGCCGCTCTTCGCCGCGAAGGCGAGCAGCGCGAGAAGCGCGACGCCTTCGAGGCCCGCTTCATAGAGCTGGCTTGGATGCCGCGGCGCGTCGCCCGCCGGCGGAAAGACCATGGCCCACGGAACGTCTGCGGGACGCCCCCACATCTCCGGCTTGATGAAATTGGCGAGCCTTCCGAAGAAAAGCCCGATGGGCGCGACGGTGGCGCAAATGTCTGTGATGGTGAGGAAGGACACGGCATGATTGCGCGCAAAGAGCCACATTCCGACGATCGCGCCGATCAGCCCGCCGTGGAAAGCCATGCCGCCTTTCCATGTCTGCAGGATTTCAAGCGGATGGGCGAGGTAGAAGCCCGGATCGTAGATCAGCACATGGCCCAGCCGCCCGCCGATGATGACGCCGAGCGCCGCATTGACGAGAAGGTCGTCGACCCCCTCGCGCGTCGGACGCGGTTGCCCCGGCGCCCATAACGCATCCTTCCCGACGAGCAGGCGCAGGCCGATCCAGCCGAAGATGAAGCCGCCGATATAAGCGAGCGCATACCAGCGGATCGGCAGGGGGCCGAGATTGACGGCGACCGGATCGACGACGGGGAAGGGCAGCACGAAGAAAGGCATCAAAATGGGTCCGGAAGCGCGAGCCGGACCCCGCGCCGCATTGGTGTTTTAGCCGCCGTCAAGGGGGATGTCATGTCCCTATGGGCGATGGAGCATGCGCGAATGTCGCAAGCGCGCCTGAAGGCGCGCGCTCCAGGCCCGCGCGCCTTCGGGCGCGCAACGCCCCGATCGGCCGCGTTTCTACGCCGCCTTCTGCCGCGGCATGAACCGCCCATAGAAGGTTTCGCCCTTCGCCGCCATGTCGCGCAGCAATTGCGGCGGCTCGAAGCGCGGGCCGTGTTTGGCGGCGAGCGCATCGCACAGTTCGACGAAAGCCCTGGAGCCCATGCCGTCAATATAGCTGAGCGTGCCGCCGGTGAAGGGCGCGAAGCCGAAGCCGAGGATCGAGCCGACATCCGCCTCGCGCGGATCGGTGACGACGCCCTCCGCGATGGTGCGCGCGGCCTCGACGGCCTGGGTCACGAGAAAGCGCTGCTTCAGCTCCGTCACGTCGAGCGTATCGGGATCGAGCTGCGCCTCGGCCAGCGCGGAAAGGCCGGGCCAGAGACTCTTCCCCCCGTCGGGACGATAGTCGTAGAAGCCCTTGCCGTTCTTGCGGCCGAAGCGGCCCTCCTTCTCGACCATATAGCCGAGCACGCGCTCCTGGCGCGGATCGATCGCCGCGTCGCCAACATCCTTCTTCGTCGCCTGCAGAATCTTCCAGCCGAGATCGAGCGCCACTTCGTCGTTCAGCGAGAGCGGTCCGACCGGCATCCCGGCCATTTTTGCGACATTCTCGATCATCGCCGCCGGCACGCCTTCGGTCAGCATGATCTGGCCTTCGCGCACGAAGTTCAGCACGCAGCGATTGGCGTAGAAGCCGCGCGTGTCGTTCACGACGATCGGCGTCTTCTTGATGATGCGAATGAAATCGAGCGCCGTGGCGAGCGCGCGGTCGCCGGTCTTTTTGCCCATGATGACTTCGACGAGCAGCATTTTTTCCACTGGCGAAAAGAAATGGATGCCGATGAAGTTTTCGGGAACGAGCGAAGTCTCGGCGAGCGAGGTGATAGGCAGGGTCGAAGTGTTGGACGCGAAGACGACGTCGCCGCCCACGACCGCCTGCGCGCGCCGGGTTACGTCGGCCTTCACGCCGCGGTCTTCGAAGACGGCTTCGAGAAGGAGATCGCATCCCGAAAGCGCCGCATAATCGGCGGTGGCGACGATGCGCGCCATCAGCGCGTCCTTCTCCGCCGGCGTCGCGCGGCCCTTGGCCACGGAGCCGGAAATGAGCTTGTCGATCGTCGCTCTTCCTTTGTCGGCGCTTTCCTGGTCGCGGTCGATCAGCACCACGTCGAGTCCGTTCAGCGCCGACACATAGCCGACGCCCGCGCCCATGAAGCCGGCGCCGAGAATGCCGATCTTTTTGAGGTTGGTCAGCGGGATTTCCGGCGGACGATGCGCGCCTTTCTCCAGCTCGTTCTTCGAAATGAAGAGCGAGCGGATCATGGCTGCGGCTTCCTTCGAGCGGAGGATATGCGCAAACCAGCGCGACTCGACGGTGAGCGCCTGATCCATCGGCAATTGAAGGCCTTCATAGACCGAATGCAGAATGGCGCGGGCGGCCGGATAATTATTGTAGGTCTCGCGGCGCAGAATGGCGTTCGCCGCAGGCCAGATCATCATGCCGGTCGGCGAGAACACCTTGCCGGAGGGATTCTTGAAATCCTTCGCGTCCCAGGGCGCTTGCGCCTTGCCGCCATTGACGATCCAGGCCCGGGCGCGGTCCACGATTTCGGCTTTCGGCGCGATTTCATGCACGAGCTTCGCGCCGAGCGCGGCCCTAGGCTTCGCCTGATCGCCGCGGAACAGGAATTGGAGCGCGTCGCCCGTCTGCATGATGCGCGAGACGCGTTGCGTGCCGCCCGCGCCGGGGAAGAGGCCGACCTTGATTTCGGGCAGGCCGACCTTCGTTTTGTCGTCGTCGGCCATCACGCGATAATGGCAGGCGAGCGCGAGTTCGAAGGCGCCCCCCAAGCACACGCCGTTGATGGCGATAGCGAAAGGCTTTCCGCAGGTTTCGAGCTTGCGATAGAGCAAAGAGAGCTTGCGCGAATTCTCGAAGAAGAGCCGGTTCGCGGCGTCCTCGCCCTGCTCCTTCAGCGCCCTTGCATATTGCGCCGCGCCCTGTTGCAGCATGGTGAGATCGGCGCCGCCGGAGAAAGCGCTCTTGCCGGAGGCGATCACGCAGCCCTTGACGTTCGCCTCCGCGACGACCGTGTCGATGACCTGCTCCAGCTCACTCATCACCTCCGGCGTGATGACGTTCATCGAACGGCCGGGCATGTCCCAGGTAAGGAGCGCGACGCCGTCGGCGCCGGTCTCATAGCGGAAATTGGCGAGGTTCATTGTTTCGCTCCCGAAATTCTTCTCAAGCCCGCTTTCGAGCCCCGTCCTTCGAGACGCCCGCTTCGCGGGCTCCTCAGCATGAGGCTCTCGTGTTTCCTCATCCTGAGGAGCGAGCGAAGCTCGCGTCTCGAAGGACGAGGAAACGCTGCGTCACACCCGCTCGATGATCGTCGCCGTGCCCATGCCGGCGCCGATGCACAGCGTCACGAGCGCGGTCTCTTTGCCCGTGCGCTCCAACTCGTCCACGGCCGTGCCGACCAGCATCGCGCCGGTCGCGCCGAGCGGATGGCCCATGGCGATGGCGCCGCCATTCGGGTTCACTTTCGCAGGGTCGAGGTCGAAGGCCTGGAGATAGCGCAGCACAACGGCCGCGAAAGCCTCGTTGATCTCGATGAGGTCGATGTCGTCGAGCGTCATTTTCGCGCGAGCAAGCAACTTGTTCGTCACGTCGATCGGGCCGGTGAGCATGATCGCCGGCTCCGAGCCGATATTGGCGAAGGCGCGAATGCGCGCCCGTGCCTTCAGCCCCAGTCTTTCTCCCGCTTCCTTCGAGCCGACGAGCACGGCGGCCGCGCCGTCGACAATGCCCGATGAATTGCCGGCGTGGTGGACGTAATTGAGCTTTTCAATTGCGGGATAGGCCTGGATCGCCACCGCGTCGAAGCCGCCCTGCTCGGCGAAGAAGGCGAAGGAGGGCTTCAGGCTCGCAAGCGCCTGCATGTTGGTGTCGGGCCGCACATGCTCGTCGCGATCGAGAATCGTGATCCCGTTCACGTCCTTCACGGGGACGACCGACTTCTCGAAGCGGCCTTCCTCCCAAGCCTTCGCCGCGCGCTTCTGCGATTCAACGGCGTAGGCGTCGACGTCGACGCGCGAGAAGCCGTATTTCGTCGCGATCAGATCGGCGGAGACGCCCTGCGGCATGAAATAGGAGGGGATGGCGATGGTCGGATCGACCGGCCAGGCGCCGCCCGAGGCGCCGATGCCGACGCGGCTCATGCTCTCGACTCCGCCGCCGATTGCGAGATCATGTTGGCCGGACATGATCTCGGCGGCCGCGAAATTCACGGAGTCCAGCCCTGAGGCGCAGAAGCGGTTGATCTGCACGCCGGGCGCTTTGTACGAATAGCCCGAGGCGATGGCCGAAGCGCGCGCAATGTCGCCGCCCGCCTCGCCGACCGGATCGACGCAGCCGAGAATGACGTCGTCCACCTCGGGGCCTTGGAGATGGTTGCGTTCCTTGATCGCCTTGAGCGCCGTATTGGCGAGGCCGAGCGAGGAGACCTCATGCAGCGAACCATCCGGCTTGCCGCGCCCGCGCGGCGTGCGGACGGCGTCGTAGATAAAGGCTTCGGGCATGACGTTTCCTCTCTATTCATTCTCGCGTCGGCAGCCCGTGCTGCGATTCTTTTTCGTATCAGTGGCCTTGCCCCTCACCCAGGCTCTCCCCGCAAGCGGGGAGAGGAGCGGGATCACGGCCACGCGGCGAAGCCGATCGCGAGCGCGCGCCCTCTCCGCCCAGCGGGGAGAGGGTTGGGGCGAGGGGCAAGGCCGCGCCTCGATCTGTCCCTACAGGCGTCCACGACCGCATTGCTCCTCCGGTCGTTAAAACATCTCCGGCGCCAGTGACATCATCGTGTCCGCGCCGGCGACGATGCGGGCGAGCCGCAGCGCGGTTTCCGGCAACATGCGCTCCATATAGAAGCGCGCAGTGACGAGCTTGGCGTCCATCAGCGCCGCCGTCTCCGGTTCGCGCGCCTTCTTCTCCATGGCCGCGGCGGCGATCCTCACCCACATCAAAGCGAGCGCCACGCGGCCGAGAAGATGCATATAATCATAGGACGCGGCGCCGGCGTTGTCGGGCTTCGCCATGGCGTTCTGCATCAGCCACATGGACGCCTTCTGCAAATCGCCCAGCGCCGATTGCGCCGGAACGACGTATGGCTTCATCGCCTCGTTGGCGCCGTGGGCGCCGAGCAGCTCCGCGCTCTCCTTGAAGAAGGCCATGATGGCGCGGCCGCCCTCGCGCGGCAGCTTGCGGCCGACGAGGTCGAGCGCCTGAATGCCGTTTGCCCCCTCATAGATCATGGCGATCCGCGCGTCGCGCACGAACTGCTCCATGCCCCATTCGCGGATATAGCCGTGGCCGCCGAAGACCTGCTGAGCCTTGACGGCGTTCTCGAAGCCGACATCCGTCAGCATGCCCTTGAGCACGGGCGTCATCAGGCCGAGCCGGTCCTCCGCCGCCTGCCGCGCGGCCGGATCGCCCGAGCGATGGGCGACGTCGCTGTCGAGCGCGGCGGCGAGCGCGAGGCCGCGCGCCGCCTCGTTGAAGGCCTTGATCTCGAGCAGCATCCGCCGAATGTCCGGATGCACGATGATCGGATCGGCCTTTTTGTCCGGATATTTCGGCCCCGTGAGCGCGCGGCCCTGCAGGCGCTCCTTCGCGTAGGCGAGCGCGTTCTGATAGGCGACCTCCGATTGCGCGAGGCCCTGCACCGCGACGCCGAGCCGCGCCTCGTTCATCATCACGAACATGGCGTTGAGGCCGCGATTCTCCTCGCCGATGAGAAAGCCCTGCGCGCCGTCGTAATTCATCACGCAGGTGGCGTTGCCGTGAATGCCCATCTTCTCTTCGATGGAGCCGCAGGAGACGCCGTTGCGCGCCCCCAGCGAGCCGTCGGCGCCGGGGACGATCTTCGGCACGATGAAAAGCGAAATGCCTTTTACGCCCGCCGGCGCGCCCTCGGCGCGGGCGAGCACGAAATGCACGATGTTCTCCGCGAGGTCGTGCTCGCCGGCGGAGATGAAGATCTTCTGGCCGGTGATGGAATAGGTTCCGTCCCCGCGCGGGACGGCCTTCGTCGTCAGCAGGCCGAGGTCCGTGCCGCATTGCGGCTCGGTCAGATTCATCGTGCCTGACCAGCGGCCCTCCGCCATTTTGGGCGCATACAGCTTCTTCTGCTCCTCGGAGCCGTGCGTGAGGAGCGCCGCCAGCGCGCCCTGGGTCAGGCCCGGATACATGGCGAACGCCATGTTGGCCGACGAGGCGAATTCGTTCATCGCCATGGAGAGCGTATAGGGTAGGCCCTGGCCGCCATATTCCTCCGGCACGGGCAAGCTGATCCAGCCGCCGCCGGCATAGGCCTGATAAGCGGCCTTGAACCCGGCCGGCGCGGTCACGGAGCCGTCGGCGCCGCGCTTGCAGCCGGTTGCGTCCCCGGACTGGTTGAGCGGCGCGAACGCCTCCTCGCAGAGCTTCCCGGCCTCGGCGAGAATCTGGCCCGTCACGTCCGGCGAGACGTCGGCGAAGCCCTTCAGATTTCCGTAGCGCTGCAACTGCAAAACGTCGTTGAGGAGGAACAGCGTGTCGTCAACGGGCGCTCTGTAGCTCGGCATCGAGATCTCCACTGCGGTCGCGCCCGATTCGCGTCACGGGCCGGAGCGACGTCTTCCGCGTCTTAGGTAGAGAGGCGCGCGAGTGGGCGCAATAGGGGCTTGAACGCGGCTCAAAATGACCTTGAAGGGTCGTCGCGATCAATGTTCTCCTCCGAAGGAGGCGATTCGTCGCCGGCGCGCCGGATTTCGCCAAATCGTGAACGAAAGGGGTGCGCTCGGGTCGAACCTTAACCGGTTATTTACCTTGATTGACGGAAAGTCGGCCTTAACGGCGCCAAGGCGTCGAGAGTAGAGCGCGCGATTCGCGCGGCCCAGAGTCGGTTCCCCCAGTTTCTCTCGAGCTATCCGCAAGCCGGATTCGCCGGACACAGACATGACCAAGGCTCTTTCCCGCAAATCCCGGGGTCACGATTTCGACATGCGCGAATCCGCCCGTTCCGAGGCGCGCCGGTCGGGAAAGAGCCTGGGCGATTGGCTCGATGACGCGATTCGCGAGGACGATCGCGTCGAGGAAGAGCCCGACCACGCGGACGAGGACCGCCTGGACGCCGTCGCGCGTCGCCTGGCGCGGCCGGCCGGGGCGAGCGAAGACCGCCGCCGCGAGGACGAGGATTACCGGCAGCCGCGCCGCTGGCGCGACGACGCCGACGACATGCGGGCGGCGTCCCGGCGCGATCGCGACGACCGTTTCGACGATCGGGACGACCGTATCGACTCCGCCCCGCGCGGCCGGCGCGACTCCGGGAAACCCGACATGGAGGCCCGCTACGAGCGCGGCCGTCAACGCCGCGAGGCCGAAGCCGCCCGCCGCCGCTGGCGCGACGAGGCGCGTCTCGATCCGAAGGCGATCGTCGCCGACGCGGCCGCCATGGTCGAGCGCCGGGTTGCGGAGAGCGAGCGCCAGACCGCCCGCGCCTTCGAAAACCTCGCCGATCTGATCAAGCGCGGCCAGCGCCGCGGCGAGGGCGACGCGGTCAAGCGCGCCGTCGCCGCCTTCGCCCAGCGCGCCGAGGAAAGCGAGCGCCATACGGCGCGCGCGCTCGACAATCTCGCCGGCATTCTCGAAGAGGGGCAGCGCAGCCGCGAGACGGCGGAGGAGGGCCTCGCCTTTCTCGCCGAACGCCTCGGCCGCATCGAATCACGCCTTGCGGAGCAACCCGCGGCGGGCGGCGCCGTGAAGCCCATCCGCTCCGCCCTCGCGCGCCTCGAGTCGCGTCTCGACCGCCTGTCGGCCGGCGAGCGCGGCCCCGATTTCGAACAGGCGCTGTCGAGCCTCGATCGGCGCCTCTCGGACATCTCCCGCCGCCTCGATCGGGACGCGAGCGCATCTCAGGACGCGCGTGCGCCAAAGAGCCAGCCCGCTTTTCCGGCGCCGGGCGCCGATCTGACGGGCGCCGATCTGACGGGCGCGAGCCCGGCCGCGCTGGATCAGGGGCTGCGCCGGACCGAGCCGCTGACCCGCCGCCCGCTGGTCGACGCGATCGCCGAGATCGCCCGGCGCCAGCGCGCCCTGGACGAAATCCCCGCGCAGCCGCCGCGCGCGCCGGATCTGTCGGAAGGCGATCCGCCGGCCACGCGCTTCGCCGCGCTCCACGCCTCGCTCGATTCGCTCTCCGAGCGGCTCGAAACCGTGCGCCAGGACGCCACCGAGCGCTCCGACCAGCAGATGGTCGCCATGCGCCAGATCGAGGGGCTGCGCCGCGAAGTCGAGGACATGTCGCGCGCCGTCGGCGACCTCGCCCCGCGCGCCTCGGTCGCCGCCGTCGAGACGGCCCTGCGCGATCTCGCCCATCGCGTCGACGTGCAGCGCAATCGCGGCGTCTCCGACGACCTGCTCGCGCCCGCCGAGCGCATCGCCGGCGAGTTGCGCGCGGTCATTCGCGATCTCGATCCAAGCCCGATCGTGCGCAATCTGCACGCCGACGTTCAGACCATCGGCCGCCGGCTCGACGCCATGCAGCAGCCCAACGCCGCCGACGCCGCGGCCATCCGGCAGCTAGCCGCGCAGACGCGCGAAATCCGCGAGCAGCTCTCGGCGATCGCGTCGCGGCCGCTGCCGATTGAAAAAATCGAGACCCGCCTCTTCGATCTCACCCAGCGCGTGGACGCTCTCGCCCATGCCGGCGTCGGCGCCGCCAGGGCTGCGGCCGCGCTCGACATGGGCGAACTGGCGCGCTCCATCCGGTCCATCGTCGCGGCCGAGACCAATGCCGGCTTCGACACTTTCAACCGCCGGCTGGAGCAGGTCGCGGCGAAGCTGGACGAGGCCGTCCTCAGCGCGGGAGCCAAGCGCTTCGACGAACTCGGCGAGCGCATCGACGAGCTCGGCCGCACGCTGGCGCGCCGCATCGAGGACAGCGCCGTCGCGCAGAAACCCGTCGACACCGGGTCGCTCGAACGGCTCATCGCCAGTCTCGCCGTCAAGATCGACTCGGCGCTCGACGGGCGGCCGCATAATCCGGGCTTCGAGGAGATCGGACGGAAGATCGAGCGGCTTGAAAACCGCATGGGCGATCCCGTCGCCGCCGAGTCCATGGCGCGCATCGAGGCCATGCTGCGGCGGCCGGTCGCGGACCGCCAGTTCGCCGAACTCGCCCAGCGCATCGATTTCGTGCGCGAAACCCTCGCGCAGCGTCTCGATCAGGGCGCCGCCGCGGCCCCCGCCGCCGACGTTCGCTTCATCGAGGAGATGGTGCGCGGGCTCGACCAGAAGGTCGAAGCCGCGCTCGGGGCCACGTCGAAGGCGCCGGATCTCGGCGCGATCCAGAACCAGCTCGAGGCGCTCTTTTACAAGGTGGACCGTCTCGAGGACGCGAGCGCCAATTCGCGCCTCGGCGCCATGCTCTTCGAGCCGCAGAACCATCCGCAGCTTGAGGAGATCGCGACGCGCCTCGAGCGGATGCAGGCCGCCCTGTCGCAGCGCGCCGAGGAAGGCGATCGCGTCGAGGCGCGGCAGAACGATCTCGCCGCCCTGGTCGAGCAGCTCGCGGCGCGCATGAATCAGGCGCTCGATCCGCGCGCCGATTCCGGCGCGCTGAAGGCGCTCGAGGCGCAGATCGGCGCGCTTTCGCAGCGGCTCGACCGAAACGACCAGGACGGCGCCGCGCTCGCGGGCGTCGAGGCCCGCATCGCCGCGCTCGTCGCGCAGATGGAGGAGACCAAAGCCGCGACGACGCTCGCGGCCGAGGAGGCCGTCCGCCGCGCGACCCAGGACATTCTCCGTCAGGCGAACCCGGTTCCGGGCGCGCTGCGCGAGGCGCTCGAGCGCGAGCTGACCGACATTCGCAAGATTCAGGACGAGAGCGGCCAGCGCACCCATGAGACGCTGCTCGCCGTGCACGAGACGCTGGAGCGCGTCGTCGACCGCCTCGCCATGTTCGAGGACGAGCTCACGGAAATCCGCAGCGCGCCGGCCGCCGCCCAGGCCGCGCCGGCTGTCGAGCCCGCTTTCGCCGGCCGTCTCGACGACGCGCCGCAGGCCTTGCGCGCGCCCGAACCCGCGGTCGAGCCCCGCCGCGCGCCGCGCGCCGAAGCCGACGAGGACGGGGATCTGGTGGATTTCCTCGTGCCGCCCGGCGCGCCGCGCCCGCAGCGTCGCGAGCCGGGCTTTGCGCCCGCGGTCCCCGAGGCCCCGCGCGGCGACGCCGTCCAGACGGATTTCATCGCCGCCGCGCGTCGCGCCGCCCAGCAGGCGGCCATGGACGCCGAGGCCGCCGAGAGGGCGCAGCAGGCGCGCCGGGCGAGCGGGCGCCCCGACGCCGGCGCCGGCGCGCGAAAATCCGGCGGCCTCGCCGCCACGCTCGAGG
Organism: Methylocystis sp. JAN1; assembly: GCF_052186135.1. Classification (GTDB taxonomy): domain Bacteria; phylum Pseudomonadota; class Alphaproteobacteria; order Rhizobiales; family Beijerinckiaceae; genus Methylocystis. The sequence goes on from NZ_CP181499.1 coordinate 1,393,550, forward strand.
ATCGCAAGCGGCCGCTTTTGCTGGGCCTCGCCGGCGTGGTGCTGCTCGCTGGCGCGTTCGGCATGACGCGCATGGCGCTGCAGGGCCGCGGCGGCGAGCATCAGGACCATCAGGTGACGGAAGCCGCGCCGGCTGAGACGGATGCGGTCCCCGCGGCGCCGGGCTCGGCGGCCGACGCTCCCGAGGCCGCGCCGAAGGACGTCGCGCCGGCCCGCGCCGCCGCGCCGGCCGCGACCCCCGCCAAAGCGCCGATCCAGCCGGCTCCGCCGATTTCGTCCGCCCCGGCGGAGCCGGTCCGCGTCGTCCGTCCGCCGTCTCTCGTCGCCCCGCCGCCGGCGAGCCCCAACAATGCGCCGCCGCCGCGCATGATCGCGCCGCACACGGAAAACGCGCCGGTCGACTCGACGCCGGTCGGTTCGATCGGCGGGCTCAACCCGCTCTCGGCGCCGGACGCGATCGGCGTCATCAAGTCGCTCGCCCAGCAGGGCGATCCCTCTGCGCAATATGAGCTCGCCGTGCGCCTTGCGGACGGACGGGGCGTCGCCCGCGACGCCAAGACGGCGGCGCAGTGGTTCGAAAAGGCGGCGGCGCAAGGGCTTGCGCCCGCGCAATATCGCCTCGGCTCGTTCTACGAGAAGGGCGTCGGCGTCGAGCGCGACTACGCCCGCGCCAAGAAATATTACCAGTCGGCCGCCGAAGCGGGCAACGCCCGCGCCATGCACAATCTCGCCGTGTTGCTGGCCGAAGGCGGCGACGGCGGCAAGCCGGACTACGCGGCGGCGTCCGAATGGTTCCGCAAGGCGGCCGAGTTCGGCGTGCGCGACAGCCAATACAATCTGGCGATCCTCTTTGCGCGCGGCCTCGGCGTCCCTCAGAGCCTGACTCAGTCCTATCTCTGGTTCGCGGCCGCCGCCGATCAGGGCGACGCCGACGCCGCGAAGAAGCGCGACGAGGTCGCCGCCCGGCTGGACACCAAGGATCTCTCGACGGCCAAGTCGCTCGCGGCCGGCTTCAAGCCCAAGGAGCCGCGTCGCGAGGCGAACGACGTTCTCCCTCCCAAGGGCGGCTGGGAAAGCCTGAGGGATCCATCCGCCAACGCAGGCAAGCCTTCGGCGAGTCCCGGCGTCAAGGCGACGCAGAAGGCGAAGATCTCCGCCCTCTGAACGCGCTGAACGACGGGACGTCAAGTTTTCGCCGTTCATTTACGCTTCATCGACTCTCTGACGGTTAACGTCGCGATGTCATGAGGCTTCCACCCGCCCATCGCCTTCTGGAGAGTTGAGATGAGAAAAACCCTCGCCACGATCCTCGCCGCTTCGGCGATCGGGGCCGTGACGCTGTCGGCCGCGCCCGCGCAGGCTGATTCGGCCGGCCCCGCCATCGCGGCCGGCATTGGCGGCTTCGCGCTCGGCGCCATCGCCGGCGGCGCGCTCGCCCAACCGGCTCCGCCGCCGGTCTATTACGCGCCCCCGCCGCCGCCTCCGCCGCGGTGCTGGGTGGAGCGTCGTCCGATCTTCGACGAATACGGCGTCGAGATCGGCTCGCAGCCGCGCCGCATCTGCCAATAAATCGCAACGGAAAAAACGCATGCGTCGGTCCGCCACGGCCGGCCGGCGCATTGTCTCTTCTACATGGCATGTCGGTTGCTCGACCCTCGCCGTTCGAATTCAAACGGCGAAGAGTGACCACATGACCAGCATTGCCGACACCGCCTTCAAGACGCTCGAAGAGCAGGGCCGCCTCCTCAACGCGGTTCTCAAGGGACCCACGGAGAAGCCTGGCCGCTTCGGGTTTCGCGGCGAATTGGCGCTCATCTTCCAGGAGCAGCTCGCCGACGAAAAGCGCCCGCCGGAGCGCTCGGTCGATCAGGTGATTGCGGTCGCGAATGTCGGAGAACCGACAATTCCGTTCTTCGCCTGTTACCTTCATTCCTTCGAGTGGCTGACCGATCTCGCCCAGGTGACGAAGGGTCTTTTTTCGCCGGAAGGCAAGTATTTCATCTTCTGCAACAATATCGACCTCCTCTCGAAATATGAGGTCGAGATCGACGGAATCACCTACAACGTGCTGCCGATCGACGAGGCCACGGTCTATAACGAGCTTCTCGAACTTCTCTATCTGGACAAGGGCGATCTCAAGAAGCTCTCCACCGCCGGCAAGACCGACGCCGTCGCGGACGCGGCTTTAGGATTCAACGCGAAATTCGACGTCATCAGCTACGCGCAGGGCGTGGAGCGCATGGGCCCGGTGCGCAACCGGAACGCCAACCGGCCTGTCTGAATCTTTCGTGCGGACGCCAGCAACGCCGCCGCCGGCGTCCGCGGCATTCTTACGCGTGAGCGTGTCCGCGCTGGTTCTCGGGGGCCATGCCGCCGCGCGCCTGGCCGTCATGCGCCTGCGCCTCGTGCCGAAGCTCGGCGCGCGCTTCCTCGATGAGGTCGGTGGTCGCCTCCCGCACAGACGCATAGGTTTCGTCGTAGATCGTCATCCCGGTCTTGATGACCCCTTTCACAACCGGCCGAAGGACCCGCCCCACCGCAGGCAGTAATGACGGCGCGAGCATGAGAGCGCCGATCCCGAGCACGACCGGGCCCGCTCCCTCCAATTTTACGACATCCTCCAGCAGCGCCATTTCTTCCTCCGTAAGCAAGTTGACCTGCGGAAAGTCGGCCTGCGGACATGCGTTTCAAGGCGCGTGTGACGGATTTATCTCAACTGGCGGCGCGTCGCTCGTCCGAGCTTCCGACCGCGCGGCCGCCAGCTTGAAGAAGTCGTTCGCAAGGAGCGGCGCGGCGGCGGCGGCCATCGCCACGGCGATATCGAAGCGTCCGATGGGCGCGACTCCGAGCAGACGCCTCAACGGCGCGAAGGCCATGGCCAAGGCCTGCAAGGCGATGGAACCGGCGACGACGCCCGAGAGGATCGGATTTTTCGGAAGGTCCGTGCTCCACAGGCTCTGCTTTTCTGAGCGGGCTCCGAGCGCATGCAGCACCTGCGCGGCGACGATGCTGGTAAAGCAGATGGTTCGGGCGCGCGGAGAAAATCCGTGCCGGGAAACGCCGTAAAGATAGGCCCCGAGCGATCCCGCCGTGATGAGTCCCGCCTCGCGGCCGAGCCTGCGCGCGGACCCGGCGCCGATGATTTCCTCCCGCGCGGACGCCGGGGGGCCGTTCATGACGTCGCGATGCGGCGGCTCGAGTCCGAGCGCGAGCGCGGGACCGACATCCGTGACGAGATTGATCCACAACAGTTGCGCCGGCGTCAGCGGCTGCCCGAGATTGAACGCGGGCGCGAGCAGCATGAGCAGAATCTCGCTCATATTCGTCGCCAGCAGATAGTGGATCGCGCGCCGGATGTTCGCATGCGTCGCGCGACCCTGCCGGATTGCGGGAATGAGGGACTCGAGACGATCGTCCTGCAGAATGATGTCGGCGACGTCGCGGGCCGCCTCGCTGCCGCTGAAGCCCATCGCAACGCCAATATCCGCCGCCTTGAGCGCCGGGCTGTCGTTCACGCCGTCGCCCGTCATGGCGACCACATGGCCCGCCCGCTGCAACGCCTCCACGATCTCGAGCTTCTGTCCCGGCGTGACGCGGGCGAAGACATGGGGGATCGCCGCGCCGTCCGACATGTCTTCCAGATCCGGGATCGCGTCGGCGTCGATGATCCGCAAGGCGCCGCCGTCGCCGAGATCAAGCGCGCGCGCGATCGCCTCGGCCGTCATCCTCTGATCGCCCGTAATCATCACGGGATTTACGCCGGCGCGCCTGAGCGCGCGGAGCAACTCGGCGGCGCCGGGGCGCAAAGGGTCCGCAAGGCCGATGAGGCCGACAAAGACGAGGCCGCCGACGGGCGCCTCCTCGCCCTCGAAGACGCGATAGGCGACGCCGAGCACGCGCTGGCCGTCGCGGGCGAGCCGCGCATTTTCCGCTCCGACGCGGCGGCGCGTCTCGTCCGACAGCGCGACCGTTTCATTGCGATGGAGAATGTGGCTGCAGAGGCCCAGAACTTCCTCCGGGCTTCCCTTCACCGCGGCAAGATTGCCGCCGCGCGGCGCGGCGTGCAGCGTGGTCATGAAGAGCTGCCGCTCGGACCGATAGGTGATGCGCCTGAGAGGATAGTCGCGCCGCAGGCGGCGGACGTCGACGCCGGCCTTCTTCGCAAAATCCAGCAAGGCCGTTTCCGTCGCCGAAGGCGCAGCTCCGTTTTGCGGCTCGTCGTCATCCGCCGGAGTTTCGTTGCAGAGCGCCACGATCTCCGCGAGATTGCGGAGCGCCGTCGGGGGAGCCGTCGGGAGCCGCCCGCCGTCACAGCGATGGGCGACGCCGTCGCAGCTCACTTCGGCCGCCGACATGCGGTTGAAGGTCAGCGTGCCGGTCTTGTCGAGACAGACGACCTGGACGGAAGCGAGCGTCTCGACGGCGTCGAGCTTCCGGATCAGGACGCGCTGGCGCCGCATTTCTCGCACGCCGAGCGCCAGCGTCGTCGTGGCGAGCGTCGGCAGGCCTTCCGGCACTGCGGCGACCGCAAGGGCGACGGCGTTCCTGAGCGTCGCGAACAGGCCGAAGCCTCTGAGGAGACCGAGAAGAAAAACCGCGGCGCAGGCGCCGCCCGCGATCAATGTGAGCTGCCGACCAAGCCGCCCGAGCTTTTTCTGCAAGGGCGTTTCGGGCGCGCTCGCGCCCGCGAGAAAATTTTGCAGCTGGCCGATTTCCGTCGCCGCGCCCGTGGCGACGACGACCGCGCGCCCGCTTCCGCCAGTGACGATCGTTCCCCGATAGGCGATGTTCGCGCGATCGGCGAGGGCGACGTTGCGACGCTCCAGCGGACCCGCGGATTTCGGCGCGGGCGCGCTTTCGCCCGTGAGGGTCGCTTCGTTGATGGTCAGCCCGTCCGAGGCGACAATGCGCGCGTCGGCGGCGACGATCACGCCGGGACGCAGTTCGAGCATGTCGCCGGGAACCGCATGCGCGATGCGGATCGTCTCCCGCGCGCCCTCGCGAATGACCGGCGCGCTCTCGCCGGCCGGCTGGGAAAGGGCGCGCACCGCGCGCTCGGTCTGAACTTCCGTGGCGTAGCCGATCCCCGCATTTAGTGCGACGACCGACAAAACGACGACCGCGTCGGCGGCGCCGCCGGTAAAGACGGACAGCGCCGCCGCGCCGATCAAAAGCGCGACGGGCAAGCTCTGGAACTGCTCCAGCAGGATCTCCATCCTGTCCCGGCCGGGAACGACGGGGAGCACATTCTCGCCGTACCGCTTCAGCCGGCGCTCGCTCGCCTTTATGGAAAGGCCCCGCAAGGAGCTGCGCAGCCGTTTCAGCGTCTCTTCGACCCGCAGCGTGTGCCAGGGCGCGAGGCGGGGCTGCGCGCCGCCGCTCAGGCGGCCGGAGAAATATCGAAGCAGAACGTCCTCGACTGCGCCGATAATCGTGGCCGTCGGGACGAGGGGATCAAAGCGCAGGAGAAGCGAGCCGGTCGCGACGCTCGCATCGGCCTGCGTGATCGAATGCGCGTTGCGCAGCGCGCCTTCCAATGCCCGTTTCAGCCCGTTGACGCCCTTCAATCCGGACACGCGCAGCCTGAGCCGCCCCGGAACCGCGTCATGCGCCAGCGTCACCAGGGGCCGTGCGCCGTCCTTCGCGGCCTGCGGTTCGAGGCTGGTCAACGTGGCCTCTGACCCCGGCTCGGCGACCAGAGCCGCAATCCTTCGCTCGCGTACCAGAGAAGCGTCACGGCGGGCGCAAGCGTCCTGCCGCGCGCGACCTGGAGAAGGCTCGCGCCGATCAGCGCCAGAACGACATAGCTGCGCGCGTCGCCGCCGAAAAAGCGCGAGAAGCGCGCATTGGCGCTTTCCACCTGCTCGCGCAATTGCGGCAGGCTGATCTGGCCGTCCTGTCTTTCGTCGACGACGTCGAAAGGCGAGGCGTCGCCGAGCGAACGGACGGCCTTCGGCGCGTCGGCTGCGATCACGAGAATGCTTCCCGTCGCGGGATTAGTCTCGATCGCCGCGTCGAGCGCTTCCTCGAGCAGGCGCGACGCAGAGGAAAAAAACGCCTTGTCATGGCGCTTTGCTGGAATGCGCAGTCTGACGCGGGACGGCGTATGGTGGACGACATGCGCTTTCGGCTTCTCAGCCATGCGCCTTCCTCTCGGCCTCGGCTTTGGCCATGAAAGGCGCCACATTCTCCTGCGCGTCTTGCGCCTGAGCGCTTTCCTGGCCATGCGCCTTCGCGCCGCCTCTTTCCTCTTCGAGTTCGGAATGAACCTCCGCTATGACGTCGCTCATGCTTTCGGCCGCTTCGCCCACCGCCCCGCGGATGCGGTCATAGGCCAGCAATCCTGCGCGAACCGCGCTTTTCGTGAACGAGCGCTTTTGGCCATTATCCCGGTTTAAGAGCGTCGCCGCGGCGCCTCCCGCGGCTCCGGCGGCCAAAGCGAGCAGAAGACTGCGACCGATATGCGCCATGGCGAACGCCTCCAGGGATTTGCGGTGGAAGGAAGTGATAGGGTTGCGCAGGTCGCCTTCAAGCGCGGCGGCGTGCGCGATCCCGCCTGCGGGGCAGCCGCCGCCCGCGGAGGCTCATGAAAAATTTTACGCGTTGCGTTACGGTGGCCCGCATGAAAGCGAATCAACTGGCGTTGGCCGCGGCCGCGCTTCTGCTTCTCGCGCATCCCGCTCTCGCGGATTGGTCCTCCTGCCTCGGCGGCCTGCGTCACGCGGCGTCGGGGGCGGGGGTCAGCCAGCAGACCATCGCCTCGGCGACGGACGGCATGGAGCCGAACGACGCCGTGAGCTTCATGGACAAGCAGCCGGAGTTCACCACGCCGGTCTGGGATTACGTCGCCGGCCTCGTCGACGAGGAGCGCGTCGAGGAAGGGCGCGCGATGATGCATAAAAACGCGAGCGCGCTGCACGCCGCCCAGTCGCATTACGGCGTCGATCCCGCGACCGTGGTCGCGGTCTGGGGCGTCGAAAGCGATTTCGGCAAGAGCTTCGGCAAGCGCTACGTCGTGCAGTCGCTCGCGACGCTCGCCTGCGAGGCGCCGCGCCGCAACGACTATTGGCGCAAGGAATTTATCGCCGCGCTGAAGATTCTCGACAACGGCGACGTCGCCAAGGACGAAATGCTCGGCTCCTGGGCCGGCGCCTTCGGCCATACGCAGTTCATGCCCTCGACCTTCCTGGGCGCGGCGGTGGATCTCGACGGCGACGGGCGCCGCAATATCGCCAGCTCGGCCGCCGATTCGCTTGGCTCGACCGCGAATTATCTGCGCAAGAGCGGCTGGCGCGCCGGCGAGACCTGGGGTTTCGAAGTGCGGTTGCCCGAGAACTATAATGGCGGTTGGGGCCGGACCCGCAAAATGCCCATGTCCCATTGGGCGTCGCTGGGAATCACCCGGCTCGACGGCGGCGGGCTCGGGAGCGGTTCGGCGGGGCTGATGCTGCCGGCCGGCAAAAACGGCCCGGCTTTCCTCGTGACCAGGAATTTCGACGCCATCTACGCTTACAACGCGGCCGAATCCTATGCGCTTGCCATCTGCGTGCTTTCAGACCGGCTGCGCGGGCGCCCTGGCATCCAGACGCCCTGGCCGACGGACGATCCGGGGCTTTCCCGCGCGGAGCGGCGCGAATTGCAGGCCCTGCTGATCCGCGCCGGCTATGACGTGGGCGATCCCGACGGCGTGATCGGGACCAAGACCAGGGAGGCCATCGCTGACTATCAGGGCCGCGTCGGCCTGCCCCGCAATGGCCGCGCGAGCCTCAAGGTGCTCAACGCTCTGCGGGGACGGTAGGGCTCTCCACAAGCGGCGCAATCTGGCTCCTCGAAACCGCGGCGGCGCCTTCTCCCGCGACCATCTCGTCGGCGATCCAGGCGGTCGCGAGCTCCCAGACGACGGCGAGCACGACCGGCCCGACGAAGAGGCCGGCGACGCCATGCGCCAGCACGCCGCCGATCACGCCGATGAAGATGACGGGAATCGGCGTTGCGAGGCCATGGGCGAAAATGAAAGGTTTCAGCACGTTATCCATGTAATTGACCGTCAGCATGCAGATCGTCAGACCAATCGCGGCGGGCGTCGAGAGGGTCGTCCAGGCCCAGAACACGACCGGCGCGACGACGAGCAGCGGCCCGATCTGGACGATGCCGAGGACCAGGATGGCGATGGTCAGGAGGTTCGCGCCGGGGACTTCGGCGAGGAACATGCCCACCCCGCCGATCACCGCCTGCATGATGGAAAGGCCCATGACCCCGCGCGAGACGGCGTTGATCGTGGCGCCGGCGAGGTTGAGATAGTTCTCGCCATTGCTCGGATCGATCCGGCGGGCCAGCGCCCGCATGCCGACGAGGAGCTGCTGCGCATAGGCGAGCAGGAAGCCGGAGAGGATCACGGAAAGAAGGAATTTCAGCGTGCCGACGCCGGCGTTGCGCGCCATGCCGAGCAGATATTCGCCCACGGGCTTGAGCTGCGGCAGGATCTGGGTCAGGGCGCTGCGCAGATTGGTCGAGGCCAGCTCCCAAAAGGAATAAAGCTGCGCGCCGATCAGCGGCCAGGCCTTGACCGCGGCGGGCGGCGGCGGGATGGCGAAGTCGCCATTGTCGAAGCCCGCGATCACGCTCTTGACCGGATCGACGAATCCCAGGCCCATCCAGGTCACGGGACCGATGACGAGCGCGAGCGCGACGACGGTGATCAGCGCCGCAGCGGCGGTCTCGCGGCCGCCCAGCAGGCCGGCGAGCCGGTCGAGCAGCGGATAGAGCGCGACGGCGAGGACCACGCTCCAGACGATCATCGCCCCGAAGGGCGCGATGATGACGAAGGTCCAGTAGGCGAGGAAGCCGATCACGAAGAGCCGGATCGATATTTCGATGAAGAGGGCGTTGAAGCGGCGTTCGTCGCTGTTGAAGGAGGGCGTCTCGTCGGCCACCGGAGTTCTCATGTTGCGCTGCATTGGCGCGAGAGTGGACGCACCCCCGCCGCGAGGCAAGAGGCGAGGCGAGAATGCGTTTATTGGGCGCGCGCTTCGACAAAGGCGAGCGTCACCTTCGATTTCACGAGGTCGCGGATATTTTGCGACCAGCAGGTCGAATCGAGCGCCTCTCCGGCGCTTTTCTGGTCGGGAAAGCCGATCTCGGCCAGCTGGCGGCGGATGTTCGCCGCGCGGTCATGGTCGCCCCGCGCGGCCGCGAGCGCGAGCTCGACGACGAGCACCACGGCCGAGTCCGTGCGCGCCGCCGCCCGCCGCAGGCCCGGCCGGTCCTCGTAGGCGCCGCGGCGCAGGGCGTCGACGGCGACGGCGATCGTATCGACCGGCGTGAGGTCGGCGGCGATCGCGCGCGCCTTTTCGATAAGCGCGCTTCCTTCCGTATAATCGCCCGAACCCAGAATGAAGCGCGCCCCGACATCCGCCAAACCCAGCGGATTATTGGGGAAGCGCTCGATCGTCTCCCGGGCCTGGGCGCGGAACGCCTCAATGTCGCCGCCGCAAAGCGCGACCGCGTAATTGGCGACGCGGGTCAGGAAGTCCGATTCGTTCATCTGGGCCGCGCGCCCCGCCATGAGGCTCGCTTGCGCCCGGGCCTCTGCGAGCGTGCGGTTCGTGAGCGGAAAATTCAGCGGGTCGAGCGAGAGGAGGGCGCCGATCGCCAGCGTCTCGGCGTCGAGCGGGCCGCGCGCCTCGGCGTCGACGAAACAGCGCCAGGCGGGAGCGTAATCCTGCGATTTGAACGTCTTCCAGTAATGGAAGGCGCGGAGCTGACAGGAGAGCGCCTCGTCGCTCGCGGCCCGGATCGCGCCTTCCTGGGCGCGGGCGATGTCCGCGACGATCCCGAAAGGGTTGCCCACGTCGCGGCCGATCTTGGCCACGAGGTCGCGCTGCATCGCCATGACGTCGCCTGCGGACAGCCGCATTTCGTAACGGTTGGTCCAGCGCGCGGCGCCCGAGCGCGCGTCGAGCAGCAACACCGTCGCCTTGACCTGATCGCCGAGCAGCCGCAGCGAGGCGCGAATGATGAAGTCGGGTTTCGCGACCTCCGGCGGGGCGCCGGCGCCGCTTTCCTCGTTGAGGGGGATGACGGTCAGCCACTGATAATCGGAAAGCGTATCCGCGAGGTCCGCCTGAAGGCCGCCCGCGACGAAATCCTGCCCCTCCCTGTCCGAATGGAATTCGAAAGGGGGGATGGCCACGATCGGGCTGCGCGCCCCCGACGCGACCTGGACGCCAAGCGGAACGGGCGCGGCGAACCGCCACGCGGCGACTCCCGCAACGGCGCCGGCGAAGGTTAATCCTGCGAACAAGGCGACCTTGCCGAGCTTGCGTTTCCGCGGCGCGATTTCAACCATCGGGGGCGGCGCCGCGGGGCCTTCGGCGCGCGTGAAAACGGGGCGGTACTGGCCTTTGGGGATGGAAATGACGACCGACGCATCCTTGCCTTCGGTCAAATAATAGCGTTCCAGCGCCTGCCGCAGACGCGCCATCTCGACGCGCACGATGCTGTCCTGCTGGGGATCGAAATTCTTTGGTCGCCCAAAGACTTCCGTCGCAATGGAATATGCCTTGATCCGGTCGCCGCGGCCTTCGAGCTCCTCCGTCGCCAGATAGGTCAGGAGATTGCGCTGGCGTTCGCTCACGCCGTCCAGCCCGCTGTCGAAGGCGCGGTGCAGCTCTTCCAGGACGATGAGCTTCAGCTCCGGCCCATTCGCGACAAAACTCATTAAAATTCAGCGCTCCTCGGAAAACACGGCGTTACGGTCTCATGTTAACGCCTAGCACGTGCCTGTCTTTCATCTAAGCCTACGACAATCTCGCCTCCGTCGGAACGCGGTCCGGACGCCGGGTTGGGAGCTTTTTTGAATGAACGAGATTGACCAAGCCGAGAGCGGCGCCGAACCGGAAAACGAAAGCGCCAGGCTCGAGCAGGCGCTGGTGGAGGCCCATTATCTCGGCCTGTCCTTGCGCGCGCTCGCCGCCAACAGGAATTTCCGCTACGCCGCGATCACCGGCTCGATCTGCGAATTGCTGATCGGCTGGGCGCGATTCGTGGGCGACCGGCTTCAGGACGGCGAGCGCCCCTTCCTCAGCGGCCCCGCGCCACGCAGGCCGGGGCGGAAGAAATAGGGCCGCTTCGACAAGCTTTCCGCATTTCGGCTAAGATGGCGGGCATCAGTTCGTAAACGAATCGGACGTCATGACCATCAGACTGCATCAGGGCGATCTCCCTTCGGAGGTCGCCCTTTCGAACATCGTCGCCATCGACACGGAAACGCTCGGCCTCAACCCCCACCGGGACCGGCTGTGTCTCGTGCAGCTCTCCTTCGGCAATGGCGACGCGGAGCTGGTGCAGATCGCCAGGGGCCAGACGCGCGCGCCCAATCTCGAAAAGCTGCTCGCCGACCCGGGCGTACTGAAACTGTTCCATTTCGCCCGCTTCGACCTGGCGATTCTAGCCAAGACCTTCGGTTTCACGCCGGCGCCGGTCTATTGCACCAAGATCGCCTCCAGGCTCACCCGCACCTATACGGACCGCCACGGGTTGAAGGATCTCGTGCGGGAGCTTGCAGGCGTCGAAATCTCCAAGCAGCAGCAGTCCTCCGATTGGGGCGCCGCGACCCTGTCAGACGCGCAGCAGAACTACGCCGCGTCGGACGTGCTATATCTGCACCAGCTCAAGGAAAAGCTCGACGTCATGCTCGCCCGCGAGGGACGGACGGAACTGGCCCAGGCCTGTTTCGACTTCCTGCCGGCGCGGGCGCAGCTCGATCTCGTCGGCTGGCCGGAGGTCGACATCTTCTCACACGAATAAAGTGTGCGCGGCCCCGAATTCGCCACGCCGCGGCCCGATAATCGCAACATGACAGACGGCAGCGCCGCCACTCCTTCCCAATCGACGCACCGAGCCGGCGATCGGCCGTCGGGCGACGGCCGGCGCGCGGGACCGCCGCCGACCGGGGGCCGCGACCGGCTCGCCGCGCTCACGGCGCGACGCGAGAGCGCCTTTCCCGAGGCGCTGCGCCATACGGCGCGCGTCACGCGGCTGCGGCGCTGGATTTTCTGGGGCGTCGGCGGGACGGTGGCGCTGGTGGGGATCGGCCTCGCCGCGAGTTCGCTGCGCTTCCTGCCGATCGACCTCAATCTGTCCCGCGTCGCGCTGAAGGGCACGCGCATCGTCATCGAGACGCCGAAGCTCGTCGGCTATCGCAAGGACGGAAAGCCCTATGAGATTCGCGCCCGCGTGGGCGTTCAGGACATTTCCACGCCGGACGTTTTCGATCTGGACGGCCTCGACGTGCGCGTCGAGACGGAGGGCGTCAACCCGATCGTGCTGACGGCGGCGAAGGCGAATTACAGCACCAAGAACGATCGCGGCACGCTGACTGGCGGCGTGAAGGTCTCGGACAGCAAGAATTTCGACATGCGGATGGATTCCGCCGTCATGGATTTCAGGGCGAGCGTGATGACTTCCGACAGAAAGGTCACTCTCAAGATCGAAGGCGGCGAAGTCGTTGCGGACGGCGTCGAATTTTCGCAAAAGGATCGCCGCGCCACTTTCGCCGGCAATGTCCATTCCGTGCTCTACGGGGAGGACGACGCCGCGCAGAACGGGGCGAAGCCGGACGGCGAAAAGCAGGACGCCTTGCGCGCGGCGCAGTGAGAAGCAGATGACACGCCAGAAGACTTACGCTCTCGTCGCCGTTCTCCTTTTCGCCGGCGCCGCGCCGGCTCTCGCCAAGGGACGCTCGGGCGGCGTTCTGCCCGGCGCCACCGCGAAGGACCCGCTCAATATCGACGCGGGCAAGCTCGATTATTTCGACCAGGAGCAGAAGCTCGTCTATTCGGGCAGCGTCATCGTGACCAATGGGCCGTCGACCCTGAAGGCCTCGCGGATCACGATCTTCCTCGAAGGCAAGGGCGCCGCCGCGGCCGGCGCCACGAGCAACGACCGCGTGAAACATATCGAGGCCGACGGGCCCGTGACGCTCGTCTCCAAGGATCAGATCGGCACGGGCGATCGCGGCGTTTACGACAAGGCGGAAAACAAGGTCTATCTGACGGGCAACGTCACGCTGACCCAGGGCGAGAATATCGTGAAAGGCGATCGGCTCGTCTATGACGTCACGAGCGGCGTCGCAAGCATCCAGGGCGGCGCCGCGCAGGGCGGCCGCGTGCGCTCGACCTTCATGCCGGGCTCGGCGAAGCAGTAAGCCGAGACGCGCGCGCGGCCTTGCCGGCTGCGAGGATTATTCCGGGCTCAGCGCTTCCCTGTGGAGCAGGCCGAGCATGCCGCGGCGCTTCGCCTCATAATAATAGCCGCCGGCATAGAGCTGGATCGCGCGCGACTCGTCGCCGCCCGAAAGTTTATAGGCGTTGGCGAGATAGGGCACCGCATAGGTGAGATTGGTGTCGGCGTCGAGGAGGCCATGCGCCGGCCCCCTGTAACCCATTCCCCTGGCCGTATCGTGCCGGATTTGCATCAGGCCCCAATAGGGGCCGTGGCGGGCGGCCGGATTGTAATTGCTCTCGCGCCGCACCGAGCGATGGATAAGCGACTCGGGAATGTCGTAAAGGCGCGCGAAATGGGCGATGCGCGCGTGGAGCGCGTCTTTTCCGTGAAGCGTTTCCTCCGGACGCGGCTCATTGAGGTAGGACTCGGGCGCGGAAGCGACGGGGGACCCCGTCTGGGTGCAGCCGGCCAGGGCGAGCGCCGCCAAGGTCATGGCGCAAGCGGTTGATTTCATTCCCTTAAGCTTTCCTCTCAAACCGCCCCGACAAATCACTTCTCATAAGTCGCCACGGCGAGATGGCGAAATCGTGGCGGCGCAGGAACCGGGCGTGCGCTTGCGCTGTGCGCCAGCGCACTGACCGGAGGTTAAGAAAGCGTCACTCTCTTTGTGTTCGATGCAACTGTTTCAGGGGCAAATCTAAGGGGCGATTTCAGTGCAGTTTTCAGCAGGGACGGCCCGGTCGCTCAAAGCGGCCGGGCCTTTTCATTTCGCGGCCGGAAACTAGCTTTTTCGCCGGAGGCGCTCGCAATGACGGCGCGTAAGCCGCAATGGTCGCAGGAGGTGACGCGCCACAGCAACGCGCTCGACCTCGAACCCGGCGTGTTCACATGGGACGATCCGGCGAGAATCGCCGCGTCCCTCAAGCGCTCGGCCGAGGCGAGCGAGCGGCGAAAGACGACGCCCTACCGGTCGGCGATGTCCATGCTGACTTTCTACGTCAACCGCGCCGGGCGGGATTTGCCGCAGGCGCGCCGCGACGTGCTGGAGGCGGCGAAGGAGGAGTTGCGCAAGGCGTTCGGGCGGGGCGATAAAAGGCAAAGCTCAAGGTATTGACGGCTGACGGCGGCGCGCATTATTTTTCGTTTGCGGTCGAACCGGCTACCGCCGACAGATCTCCGGCCCGTCACCATCCGAGACGCCGTCCAGCCAATTATGCCAGTATCCCACGAGCGCGCTACGCAGGCTTGTTTGAAAATATGCGGGTCGGCGACGATCGTCGCGCTGTCTTTCGCGGCGAGCGCCGCCAGCGCAACTGCTGGAGGCGCAAAATTTCATCAACTGCAATGCGCGACTGCTGCAGTAATTCATGCATTGCATGATGCGCCGATGCGCAAAGACGGCTTGAACCGTTTTGTCATTGTGTCGTTCGGGAGGGGGCAACGCTATGTGCAATGCCGTTTCATCGACGGAGACTCCGGCGCGCTTTGCGAAGCCTCAAGCGGCGCATACGGACCGACCGGCAAAGACGGCCTGGTTCTGAGCGCGCGTCAACGCCAGATATTATCGAAGCAGGGCTTCGCCTTAAAAGCGGGCAGCAAGAATTACGTACGCGAATTTTCGATGGCGAGTCGCGCCGACATCGAAGGTCTCGCCTTCTTCATGGCGCAAACGCTGTATCGCGTCTACCCTATTGAGCAGGGAGACAAATTCGTCATTGGATCGCCGCTCGACGATCACGCCGTCATTGCGCGAGGATGTCCCGAAGCGATGCGGTTCGTCACCGAATAAAGGAGGCGGGCGGCTCCCGGAGCCGCCCGTTTCGACTCACCGCGTAAACTTCTTATACTTCAACCGGTGCGGAATAACGCTGTCGACGCCCAGACGCCGCTTCTTGTCTTCCTCGTAATCAGCGAAGTTTCCTTCGAACCATTCGACATGCGAGTCGCCTTCATAGGCGAGCATATGCGTTGCGACGCGGTCCAGGAAGAAGCGGTCGTGCGAGATGATGACGGCGCAGCCGGCGAAGTCCGCGAGAGCCTCCTCCAGCGCGCGCAGCGTTTCGACGTCGAGATCGTTGGTCGGCTCGTCGAGCAGCAGCACGTTGGCGCCGCTCTTCAGCATCTTGGCGAGATGCACGCGGTTGCGCTCGCCGCCCGAAAGCTGGCCGACCTTCTTCTGCTGGTCCGCGCCCTTGAAGTTGAAGGCCGAGCAATAGGCGCGCGAATTGATCTCGCGTTTGCCGAGATAGATCACCTCATTGCCTTCGGAGATCTCTTCCCAAACGGTCTTGTTCGCGTTGAGCGCGTCGCGCGACTGGTCGACATAGCCGAGCTGCACGCTCTCGCCGATGACGATCGTCCCGTTATCGGGCTTTTCCTGTCCGGTGATCATGCGGAAGAGCGTCGTCTTGCCGGCGCCGTTGGGGCCGATCACGCCGACAATTCCGCCCGGCGGCAGCTTGAAGGAGAGATCGTCGATGAGAAGCTTGTCTCCGAAGGCCTTGGAGATGTTCTCGAAATCGATGACGTTCTGACCCAGCCGCTCGGCGACGGGTATGATGATCTGGGCGGTGGTCGGCGCCTTCTCGTTCTGCTTGGCGACGAGCTCCTCATAGCGCTGGATGCGGGCCTTGCTCTTGGCCTGACGCGCCTTGGGAGACGCCGCGATCCACTCGCTCTCGGCCTCCAGCGCGCGGCTCCGGGCCTTGTCTTCGCTGGCCTCCTGCGCGAGCCGCTTCTGTTTCTGCTTCAACCAGCTCGTGTAATTGCCCTCATAGGGAATGCCGCGGCCGCGATCGAGCTCGAGAATCCAGCCCGTCACATTGTCGAGGAAGTAGCGGTCGTGGGTGACGATGAGGATCGCGCCAGGATAATTGCGCAAATGGCCTTCGAGCCAGTTCACCGTCTCGGCGTCGAGATGGTTCGTCGGTTCGTCGAGCAGCAGCATTTCGGGCTGTTCGAGCAGAAGCTTGCATAGCGCCACGCGGCGGCGCTCGCCGCCCGAGAGCTTGGTCACGTCGGCGTCGTCGGGCGGGCAGCCCAGCGCGTCCATCGCCTGATCGACCTGGCTGTCGAGATCCCACAGGCCCTTGGCCTCGATCTCGTCCTGGAGCTTCGTCATCTCGTCGGCCGTCTCGTCGGAATAGTTCATGGCGAGATCATTGTAGCGGTCGAGAATGGCCTTCTTTTCGGCGACTCCGAGCATGACGTTTTCGCGCACGTTCAGCGTGGGATCGAGTTGCGGCTCCTGCGGCAGATAGCCCACGCGCGCGCCTTCGGCGACGAAGCCCTCGCCGGTGAAATCCTTGTCGATGCCGGCCATGATGCGCAGCAGCGTCGACTTGCCGGCGCCGTTGACGCCAAGGACGCCGATCTTGGCGTCCGGGTAGAAGGAGAGGTGGATGTTGTCCAGGACCTTCTTTCCGCCCGGATAGGTCTTGGTGAGGCCCTGCATATGATAGATGAACTGGCGCGCCATATCGCCTCGCAACGAGAGGAATTTGGCGGCAGTGTTTAGAGCATTTTGACCGCCCGTGGGAAGCGGATTGTCGCCTGTCGGGCGGAAAGGCGCCCGCCCGGCCGACGGGCCGTGGTAGAGCGCGCTCGCGAAAAGCGGGAACCGGCCTTTCGCCTGAAGCGCGCTCTAATTCTTTAGAATCCGACCGCCTCGCCAGCGTTCAGGCGATTCGCCCAAACGCTGCGCGATCCGGAGGTCATAGCGTTACGTCGTCCGCATGAAGCCGATGACGGTCGCGCTCAGCGCGCTGCCGGTGAGCACGAGCGTCGCTCCAAGCGCCAGCAAGGCTGTGAGATTGAGGGTCATGTCATAGGCGTTTCCGGCCAGGGCGATAATGCCGAGAACGATCGCCGCCAATCCGGCGAGCGCCTGAAGGCCCGCGGAGCCCGAAGCCATTTCGCTTGCGAGAATCTCGCCGCCGATGAACTGCGACTGGCCAGCCGACAGCGCGCTCATGCGGGTGGCGCGCCGCAGGAGGAAGAGATGCCAGACTGCGTTGCTGCTCAGGAGCAGGGCGGTGCCAAAGGCGATCACGGCCACGGGCGTCAGGGTGCCCGAATTGATCCCGAGCAGCGCAAGAATTCCAAGCACGATCCCGGCCGCGCCGACCAGAAAGACGACCGCGAGGCTGTTGCCGCCGAAGTTCTCGGCGGAGCCGGTCGTCCCGACGCCGGCGGGGAAGGCGATCTGCGCATATTCCGACACCATGGCTCCGCCTTGAATTAGAAGGGCGACGCCGAAGACGATCGTCGCGATCGCCGTCATGTAAGCGGGAGCCACTCCCACCAGTCCGCATATCGCCAGAACGATCGTGGCGACGCCGCCGATCGCGTCTATCAAGCCGCCATAGGCGACTGCGTTTTCGCTGGTCGCGATATCTCGAGTGATTGACATGGTAGAAGACTCCGGCCGCTGGCCCCCGGGGTCGGTAGCTAGCGTTTGGCGGAGTTGCGACAAGCATGGCGTTCGGGCCCCGGAAGCCGGCGAGACTCGAGCCGGGCGCGTCCGTCGACTTTTGCCCGCTCGGCCGGCCGCCCGCGAAAGCGTAGCCGTGAGGATGGCGCGCCCGTCCCCGTCTGAGGAAGCCGCCGTCGGCGAGCCGCTCGCGGCGACGTCCCGGCGCCCGACGCGGCTCTCAGTAGCGCGCCTTTTTCGGCCATCGCTTGGGCCAGACGCGGATGTAGTCGGGCGTATCGTCCTCGTCGATCTCCGCCTCGCTGACCTCGACCTTGCCGCGCACCGAGACGCCGGCGCGATGCACGCTTTCGGGGTCGCCGGAGATCAGCGGGTGCCAGGGAGGCAGGGGCTTTCCCTCATTGCGCAGCACATAGGCGCAGGTCGGCGGCAGCCAGTCGATCTCCTGGAGTTTTTTGAGCGTCAGCCTCACGCAGTCGGGCACGTGGTCGCGGCGGTTCCTGTAGTCGCCGCAAAGGCAGGTTTCGTGGTCGAGCATCTTGCAGGAGACGCTTGTGTGATACACGCGGCCGGTATCCTCGTCCTCGAGCTTGACCAGACAGCAGCGGCCGCAACCGTCGCAGAGCTTCTCCCATTGCGCGCGGGTGAGTTCCGCCAGCGGCTTTTCCCAGAAGGGAACGCCTGCGCCTTTTTCGCCTTTTTCGCTCGTCATATCTCTT
This sequence comes from Methylocystis sp. JAN1, assembly GCF_052186135.1. Lineage (GTDB taxonomy): Bacteria > Pseudomonadota > Alphaproteobacteria > Rhizobiales > Beijerinckiaceae > Methylocystis. The sequence continues at coordinate 1,411,927 of NZ_CP181499.1, forward strand.
CCGTAGGGCTCGTCCGCCGCCCGACGGAAACCATAACCGCAATGAGGGGCGCGGCGGGCGTCGTCAAGATGGTTTAAAAAGTGCTAACGTCGCGCGCCGGGATTGCCTTGGCCGGCCGGGGAGTTTGCGAGCCTTGTTCGAGCGATTCTGGTCCTCGCCTTTCGTCAAGCGCGTCAAGCGCATTCTGCTGTCGACCGACGCGCTCATCGATTCGAGCGTGTTCGACAGCCAGCGGCGCTCGCGCGAGCTTTACGAGGATTTCTCCACCTATATGGAGCGCTTCCATGTCTCGGGGCTGGCCCGGGTCGGGGTGGAAATCGCCTGCGAGGGCCTCACGCTCGGTCTCGGCGGGCTGATTGTCCTGCTCGCGCTGGCGGGCTCCGCCTTCCAGATGACCAGCGAAGGCGACTGGCTGAAGCAGACCGATCTCGCCGTCACCTTTCTCGACCGTTACGGCAACGAGGTCGGCCAGCGCGGCATCAAGCATGACGACGCCGTGCCGCTTGAGGAATATCCCGACTATCTCATCAAAGCCGTGCTCGCGACGGAGGACCGTCGCTTTTATGAGCATTTCGGCATCGACGTGATCGGAACCATGCGCGCGCTTACCGTCAACGCGCGCTCTTCGGGCGTCGTGCAGGGCGGCTCGTCGATCACGCAGCAGCTCGCCAAGAATCTCTTTCTCTCCAATGAGCGCACGATCACGCGCAAGATCAACGAAGCCTTTCTCGCGCTGTGGCTGGAGCATCACCTCACCAAGCGCGAAATCCTGAAGCTCTATCTCGATCGCGTCTATATGGGCGGCGGCGCCTTCGGCATCCAGGCGGCGGCGGAGTTCTATTTCGGCAAATCGGTGAAGGACGTTACGCTTGCGGAAGCCGCCATGCTCGCGGGCCTCTTCAAGGCGCCGACGAAATACGCCCCGCACAACAATCTTCCCGCCGCCCGCGCCCGCGCCAATGACGTGCTCAACAATCTCGTCGATGCGGGGTTCATGAGCGAGAGCCAGATCATCGCCGCGCAGCGCAGTCCGGCGACGCCGGTGGACCGCCAGCGGCAGGAGAGCCCGGACTGGTATCTCGATTACGCCTATGGCGAGATCCGCAGGCTCGCTTCAGGAGGCAAGCTCGCCGACAATCGCGTGCTGACCGTGCGCACGGCGCTCGATTCGAACGTGCAGAAGCGCGCCGAGGAAGTGATCGAGAAGAACCTGCGCGAGCAGGGCCGGTCCTTCCATGTCAAGCAATCGGCGATGGTGGTGATGGAGCCCGACGGCGCTCTGCGCGCCATCGTTGGCGGGCGCGACTATGGCGCGAGCCAGTTCAACCGCGCGACCGACGGCTCGCGCCAGCCGGGCTCGTCCTTCAAGCCCTATGTGTATCTGACGGCGCTGATGACCGGCAAATTCAAGCCGACGACAATCGTCACGGACCGCCCGACCTGCATCGGCAATTACTGCGTCCATAATTACAGCGGCGGCTATGCGGGCTCCATGCCGCTCGCCATGGCGCTGGCGAGGTCGCTCAATACGGTCGCGATCCAATTGTCGCAGGCCATCGGCAATGGCGACTCGCGCGTGGGCCGCGCCAAGATCATCGAAACCTGCCGCAAGCTCGGAATCACCACGCCGCTCGAGGATACGCCGTCCCTTCCGGTCGGGCAGAGCGACGTGATCCTGCTCGAGCATTCCGCCGCCTATGCGGCCTTCGTGAACGGCGGCAAACGCACAATTCCCTACGCGGCCGTGGAGATCCGCAACCGGCAGGGCGATCTGCTCTATCGCCACGATCGCGACGCGCCGCCGCAGCAGCAGGCGCTGCCTTACGAGAAGATCGTCGATCTCGCGGGCATGATGAAGAAGGTCGTGGAGGAAGGCACGGGCAAGCGCGCGCAGCTCGGGCCGGGCATCGACGTCATCGGCAAGACGGGCACGACCAACGGCTACAAGGACGCCTGGTTCTGCGGCTATTCCGGCACGATGGGCGGCTGCGTCTGGTACGGGAACGACGACAACGAACCGATGAACAATATGACCGGCGGCACGCTTCCGGCAGGAACCTGGCACGACGTCATGGCCTATGCGCATCAGGGCGTGCCGCTGAAGCCGATCGTCGGCCTCAAGCCGGAAGCGAAGCCCGACGTCGCCGCCGCGGGCGCGAATGGCGTGCAGCCGCTCGAGCTCGGCGCGCCGCAGCGTCCGGCGACGCTTTCCAAGGGCGCGGTCCAGGCGCTGGAGTCGATCGAGAGGAAGGCGAAGACGGTCGGAGGCGGCAGGCAGGGCGCCATCGCGGCGCCCGCGACGATCGCGCAGCGGCCCGACCGCGACGCTTTCCCCAATATCGGCGCGGTCGAGTAGGGGGAGCGCAGCGTGAACCGCCCTTACGCCAAATATCTGCGCGCGGGTTCGGCCATGTTTGGCGGGCTTGCGCTCGGCCTGCTCGCGACCTCGCTTTCGCTCAACTCCGGCTATGGGTTCAATCCGCTGCGCGCCGGCCCCTGGACGGCGTGGCCCTCCGTTGGCGGCGCGGAAATCGATCCTTACGCTCGCGCCGTCATCGCGCGTTCCGGCGAGGCGCCGCTCGGGCGCGATCAGGGGCTCGTTTTCTTCGCAAGCAACGATTCCGAGGGCGCGCCGCTCGACGGCGCCTGCGAATATCGCATTATCGATTCGCTTCCGACCGCCCGTTTCTGGACCCTGTCGCTCGCGACGCCTGCGGGCGCGCTCATCGACAATCCGACCGGCCGCTACGGCTTCTCCTCGGTGGATGTCCTGCGCCGGGAGGGCGGTTCTTTTGAAATCATCGTCGCTCGCAACGCCCGCGCCGGCAATTGGCTGTCGGCGGGCGAGGCGCGCCGTTTCGTCGTCATGCTGCGTCTCTACGACACGCCGCTCGACACGGACGCCCATCCCGATCCGCAGAGCTTTCCAAAAATCGTGAAACTCCAGTGCGCCTGACGCTTCCCGACCGCTATTTCGATTACCTCCCCTGGGCGGCGGCGACGCTGCTCGTCGCGGGGGTCGTGCATATCGTGTCGGTGCTGCTGATGCCGACCGTCGCGCCGCGCGACGCCTATGCCCGCCTTCTCGCGACCGTGGGCGCGGCCCCGGTCAACAGGCTCGTCGCGCTGCCGCCCATGGCGCCCGGCGCCGAGGCGCTGCCTTTCGAGGACCCCGCCTTCGCCGAGGCCGTCTGCGTCTATGATCTCTCGCAGGGGATGCTGCGCGTCACGACCAACGCCGACGGCGAGGATTACATCGCGCTCTCCTTCCATGCGCGCGCCGGCCGCGTGTTCCACGCCATCACCGACCGCGCCGCCATCAAGGGCAAGATCGACGTGGTGATCGGCGACGCTCGCCAGATGGACGCGCTTCAAAGCGCGAGCGAAGAGGCGCCGCCGCAGGAGGTGCGCATCACCGCGCCGACGAAGCGCGGCTTCGTTTTGGTGCGCGCGCTCGCCAAGCGCCCGTCCGACCAGGCCCGCGCAAGAGAGGCGCTCGCCGCTGTGACATGCGAGCGCTTCGATCCGCCGAAGGATTAGCAATCGTCCGATCGCTCCTCGTCCGCGCGGAACGAAGTTGCAGCGGGCAGGTTGCAGCGTCGGGGCCGGGCGGAAGGAGAGAAGCTCATGAGACTGGCCATCGCCGCAAGCATTCTGCTCGCTGCCGCGCTCCCGGCGCTTGCGCAGCAGACGCAGGCGCGGGAAGCTGCGCAAGGGCGGATGCAGCGGCAAACGCAGCGCGTCACGACGCAGGACTTCCTGAATCAGGCGTCCGTGATCAATAACTTTGAAATCCAGGCCTCCCGCGCGGTCGAACCTCAGATAAAGGATAAGCCGGCGCGCGATCTCGCGCTGACTCTCGATCGCGATCATGCCCGCATGAGCGACGAATTGACCGCCATGGCAAGCCGGCTGAGCATGAAGGTCCCGACGCGCCTCGACGAGGCGCATCAGCGGAAATTGCAGCAGCTCGAATCGGCCACGGGCCAGGAACAGGAGCGTCTCTTCAGGACGCAGCAGATCGAGGGTCATGAAAAGGCGATCCGGCTCTTTCAGAGCTACGCCTCGGACGGCGACAACGCCGAGCTGAGAAACTGGGCGAAGAATTCCCTCGCCACCTTGCAGCAGCACCTCGACCGGGCGCAGGCGCTGCACGAGCCCTCGGGCACGATGTAGGGCCGCTCCAGGACCGAGACGAAGGGTTAAAGCGCGCTTTATGCGAAAAGCGCTTTCCGCTTTTCGCGAGCCGCGCTTCAGTTCCCGTCGTTGGGCAGGCCGGGGACCGGCAAAATCTCGATGCCGTCCTCGAGCAGCGCCTTGGCCTCTTCGAAGGTCGCGCGGCCGCGAATGGGGCGCCGCTCGGCGTCGCCCTCTTCAATGGCCCGCGCCTCCTCCGGAAAGCGTTCGCCGACGTCCTCCGCGCCGGCGACGACTTTTTCGCGCAGGTCGCGGATCATGCTGCGCAGGCGCTCGGCGTCGTCCGCGTGACCGGACCGCGCCACATGCGGCGCCATGACGCCGCGCGAGACGCCGGCCGACGCGCAGAAGGGACAGGCGATCTGGCGCTGCGCGCACTGGCTCTCGAAGGACGCGCTGTCCCGGAACCAGCCGTCGAAATGATGCCCGTCGTCGCAAACCAGCATGTAGTGGATCATGCTCAGCCCCCCCGAGCCCTTCCGATCGTTGCATCGGATCAGGCTCTACTCTTCAATCTTGTCGCGCTTTCTTGCGCCGAACAGGCCCGGTCTGGCGCAAAGCGTTCTAAGCGAGCAGCGGGTCGAGGCCGCCCTCGCCGTCCAGCGCATAGAGATCGTCGCAACCGCCAATGTGACGCCCGTCGATGAAGATCTGCGGCACGGTCGCGCGGCCGCCGGCGCGCGCGGTCATGGCGGCGCGCCCCTCGGGATCGCCCGCGACGCTGATCTCCTCGAAGGACGCGCCCTTTTGCGTCAGGAGCTTCTTGGCTGCAATGCAATAGGGGCATGTCGGCGTGGTGTAGATTTCGATTCGCGCCATTCGGTCGCCACCTGAATCGATGGTTTGGTTGCGGCGCTTATACGCTGTCCGTCACGCGCTTGTCACGGCCCGCGCGAAGACGAGGAGATCGACCTGCGCCGCTCCCGCCCTCAGCAGAGCGCGCGCGGCGGCGTTGGCCGTGGCGCCGGTGGTGAGCACGTCGTCGACCAGCGCCACGTTGCGGCCGTCCAGCAGCGCGGCGCATTCGGGGTCGACGCGGAAGGCGCCCGAGAGATTGACCGCGCGCTGGGCGCGGGAAAGCCCCACCTGCGGCGCCGTCGCCTTCACGCGCAGCAGCGCCTGCGTCTCGACCGGCGAGCCGCATTCGCGCGAGACGACGCGCGCGAGCTCCGCCGACTGGTTGAAGCGCCGCGCCGCGAGCCGAAGGCGGTGGAGCGGGATGGGAACGAGCAGATCGGCGTCCGCCAGAATGTCCGCCCCGGCGCGCGCCATCCAGCGGCCCATCGGGCCGGCGAGCTCCAGCCGGTCGTGATATTTGAGCCGATGCGCGAGCGAGCGCGCCTTGTCGCTGTCATAGCGCGCGACCGCCCTTGCGCGGCGGAAGACGGGCGGGTTGGCGGCGGCCTCCGGCGAGATGAGGCCGGGCTGGTCGAGATCCTGCGCGAAGGGCGTGCCGAGCCTTTCGCAAAAGGGGCGCTCGATGAAGGCGATCTCCCGCCAGCATTCCGCGCACAGCGCGCCATGCTCGGCCACCGCCTTTCGGCAGACGAGGCAGGACGGGGGATAGACGAGGTCGAGCAGATAGGCGCCGGCGCGGCGGGCGGCGTTCGAGAAGCGGGGCAGGGGCCAGGCGAGCTGCATCGTGGCAGTATGGCGCAAATCGGCGGCGCCGTCTTTCATTCGGCGGGTCGCCCTCATCCGACCCTCGCTGAGGCGAGCGCCACCTTCTCCCATGAATGGGAGAAGGGAGGGCCGTTAGCCTGTGGATCACGAACGTCGCTTGCGGGAGAAGGCGGCCCCTGCGCCAGCAGGGGTCGGATGAGGGCGCTACCCCAGCAATCCTCCGCCGCCCGGCGCGAGCGGATTGTTCGTCAGCGCCTCCGCGTCCGGCGTGTCGACGGCGGGCATGTGGATGAGCGCCGCGTAGAGGCCCTCGACGAATTTCCGGTCGAGATCCTTCACGATGAAGACGATGCGCGTGCGGCGGTCGTCGTCGGGCCAGGCCTCGAGCCGGTGCGGCGGGTGAAAGACATGCTGCACGCCGTGGATCACGACGGGCCGCTCGGGATCGTCGGACAGCGCGACGACGCCCTTCACGCGCAAGAGCCGGGGGCCGTGCGTGTGGCGCAGCAGGTCGATGAAAATGTCGAAGGAGGGCGGCGTGAAGGGCGTGTCGTCCGTCAGGCAGAAGGCCTGGATGTGGGCGTCGTGCCGGTTGACGTCGCGATGATGGTGGTCGTGACCATGATCATGATGGTCGTTGTCGTGATGGTGGTCGTGCGCGTGGCCGCGCGGATTGGCCTCCTCGACCGCTTCGGCGTTGAGCCATTCGCGCACGCGCGCCGTCTTGGCCGTCGGGTCGTAGAGGCCGCAATCGAGCAGCGCCGCGGGCGTCGCCTCGCTTGCCTCCAGGATGCGCGCGCCGGGATTGAGCGCCGCGAGCCGCTTCTTCAGGCTCTCGGTTTTCGCCGCGCCCTCGGGCAGATCGGTCTTCGTGATCACGAGCCGGTCGGCGACGGCCGCCTGTTTCACCGCCTCCTCATGGGCGTCGAGCGTCGCCTCGCCATTGACGGCGTCGATCGCCGTCGCCACCCCGTCGAGCCGGAAACGCATGACGAGATAGGGATGGTTCATGATGGAGTGGAGGATCGGCGCGGGGTCCGCGAGACCCGTCGTCTCCAGCACGATGCGGCGGAAGGGCTTGATGCGGCCGTTGTCGAGGCGGCGCAGCAGGTCTTCGAGCGCGCTGACCAGCTCGCCGCGAATCGTGCAGCAGACGCAGCCCGAGCTCATCATGACCATGTCGCCCTCGACCTTCTCGATGAAGAGATGGTCGAGGCCGATTTCGCCGAATTCGTTGATGAGGACGAGCGTGTCGGAAAGCTCGGGGCTCGCGAGCAGCCTGTTGAGCAGCGTCGTCTTGCCGGCGCCGAGGAAGCCGGTCAGCACTGTTAGCGGAATGGGCGGCGGCGGGCGGCGGGCCGCCGTCGAAGGGCCGTCGCTCACTGGGGCCTGGCCTGCTGCGGCTTGCTGGCGGCCTGGGTTTTGGCGGGCGCCTTCGGCTTTTGGGCGGCGGCCTTGTCGGGAGCCGGCCTGGCGGCGGCTTTCGTGGCGGCGGCGTCCGTCGCCGGTTTGGCCGCGACTTTGGCGGCGCCCTTGGCCCCCGCCTTTGCGGGCGCCGGCGTGTTGGCCTTCGCCTTGGCGGGCTTCGCTTCGCCCCGGGCGGCGCGGTCCTGAATGATGTCGTCGACCGGCGCGGGCGTCGCGAGGGCGGCGGAGGCGCCGCCGCGTCTGGCGCGCTTGCCCTTGCGCATGCTCGCCGCGTCCGGGGCCGCCTTGCTGATCGGCGAGGCCTCTCCGCCCACGGGCTCCTGATTGGCGTAGGCCGCGAGGTCCGTCTGCTCGCCGATCGGCGCGCCCGGCGCGCGGGCGCGGGCGACAGGGCCGACATAACCCGGCGCGCGGCCGGCATAGACCTGCACGGGCTGGAATTGCGGGCGCGGCAGGCGGGCGAGGTCTTTCACGCTGATGGCCTGCCGGCCGGCCCCGGCGGCGTCGAGCAGCGGTATGCCCGTGGGCGCGGAGCCGATCGGAATGGAGATATCCTCGACCTCGTTCATGAATTCCGCCGTCGCCGCGCCGCGATTGCGGCAGACGCTGTCGCGCATGTCCGGGGCGGCGGTCGGGCCGGCGCTCGGCAGCGAGGCGAGCGAGCCTTGCGCGCCGCCGGTCTGGAAGGCCCGGTCGAGCAGCGCCGCCGCCTTGGCCGTGCGCGCCGCGGCCGAGGGCGCCCCGAGCACCACCGCGATGAGCCGCTGGCCGCCATGCGTGGCGGAGGCGACGAGATTGAAGCCGGCGGGGCAGGTGAAGCCCGTCTTCATGCCGTCGGCGCCAGGATAGCGGCCAAGAAGGCCGTTATGGGTCGGATGGATTTTGCCGCCGATCTGCATGGCGCCGATGTTCCAGAGATTGGAATATTCGGGAAACTGCAGATAGAGGGCGCGGCCGAGGATGGCGAGGTCGCGCGCCGATGTCACCTGGCGGGAATCGGGCAGGCCGTTGGGATTGACCCAGACCGATTGCGCCATGCCGAGCTTCTGCGAGGCGTTGTTCATCTCGTCGGCGAACGCCTCGACGGAGCCGGACACGCCCTCGGCTATGGTGACGGCGATGTCGTTCGCCGATTTCACCATCAGCATGATGAGCGCGTTTTGCAGCGTCACCTCCTGACCGACGCGGAAGCCCATTTTCGAGGGGGCCATGCGGGTTGCGCGCGGCGACACCATGAGCGGCGTGTCCATCGTGAGGCGGCCGGCCTTCACGGCTTCGAGCGCGACATAGGCGGTCATCAGCTTGGTGAGCGAGGCGGGGTACCAGGACGCCGTCGCCTGATCCTGCGCCAGCACCGAGCCGGAAGCCACGTCGATGACGAGGGAGGGCGTCGCTTGCGCGACCGGGGCGCCGAGAGCGGAGGCGAGGCATGACGCGAATGCGCCGAGACGTACAAGTCGCTTCATCGTCGTCATTGGCAATTGTCTCTCAAGGTCGGCGAATGGCGGTCGCAATGCTTACCATCCCGAAACCGTTCAAATATGGGCAAATTGTGACTTGCGCCAGACTCGGCTTGAACGTGGCGGCGCCCGCCGTCCGGCCCGGATCGCCGCCGGCCTGACCGGGATCGCGGCTGTCATGCTTGATTCCCTGATGACTCTCAACCGCTTTCATCCGACGGTCGCGGTCGAGGGGGCGCGTTCGACCCGGCCGGGCCGTTTGAGAATGTTTTTTAAGTTTGCGGCGCCACAGGCCCAGATGCTATGCCTTTTCAAGGCCGCGCGCGCTCGCTCCCGTCTTCCCGCGAGCGAGAAGGGCCGCCCGCTTCGCGCGCCGAGGGGCGGGGCTTCGGAAGCCGAGCGTGATCGACAAACTCGAATTTCTCATCACCGTCGCGAGCGAAAAAAGCTTCTCGCGCGCCGCGGAACTGTGCGGGGTGACGCAGCCCACCCTTTCCGCCGGAATCAAGCAGCTCGAGGATTCGCTCGGCGTGCTGCTCGTCAACCGCTCCTCCCGCTTCCACGGCCTCACGGCCGAAGGCGAACGCGTGCTGGAATGGGCCAAGCGCATCGTCGGCGACGCCCGCGCCATGCGGCAGGAAGTGCGCACGCTGCGCGAGGGGCTCTCCGGCCAGCTCAAGATCGCCGTCATCCCGACGGCCGAGGGAATCGTCTCGGCCGTCACGACGCCCTATCGCGAGAAACACCCGCATGTCCGCTTCAAGGTGGTCTCCGCCTCCTCGACCGAGGTGCTGGCCATGCTCGACAATCTCGAAATCGACGCCGGGATCACCTATCTCGACAACGAGCCTCTGGGCCGCGTCAGAACCGTGCCGCTTTGTTCGGAACGCTACCGTTTGTTGACGACCGAGGGGAATCCGCTGGGCGACCGGGACCGCGTCACCTGGGCGGAGGTCGGCCGCATCGACCTTTGCCTGCTGACTCCGGACATGCAGAACCGGCGCATCGTCGAGCGGCTGATTGGCGCAGGCGGCGCGGAGCCCGCGCCCATTCTGGAGTCGAACTCGGTCATTCTTCTTTACGACCATGTGAAATCCGGCCGGTGGGCGACGATCCTGCCGGAAAAGCTCGCAAAAACACTGGGAACCGAGTCGCCGCTGCGCTCGATCCCCATCGTCGAGCCCGAGGCGGGCTATGAGATCGGACTCGTCGCGCCGCTGCGCGATCCGGTGATTCCGCTCGTTGGCGCGCTCGTTGCAGAGGCAAAGTCGCTCGCCGAAAGCGGCGTTTTGGGCGATTGATAGGCAAGCCCTATGGCGCAACGGCCGGGACGGTATTGATCGGGGCCGGGATTTCCGGCACTCTCTTCGGAATAAAACTAATGAAGGTCGCCTTGTCTTGAGCTCGGCGCCCGAACGCGAGGGATGAAATGGCTGGCGCTGCTCCATATAGCGACGAGCGGGCGCGGGAGATTATTGCGGCCCATCTGGGTCTCGAAGGTCCTGCACTCCCCATATTGCATGCGCTTCAGGCGGAGTTCGGATGCGTTCCGGAATCGGCTGTGAAGGAAATGGCGAGCGCGCTGAACGTCAGCCGCGCCGAGATGCACGGCGTCGTCACTTTCTACCACGATTTCCACAGCGCCCCGCACGGACGTCACAAGCTCAAGATCTGCCGCGCCGAATCGTGCCAGTCGATGGGCGCCGAGAGGCAGGCCAACGAATTCCTGGCCCGCCACAAACTGGAATGGGGTCAGACCACTCCCGACGGCTCCCTGACGGTCGAGCCGGTTTACTGCCTCGGACTCTGCGCGCACAGCCCGTCCGCCCTGTATGACGGGGAGCCGATTGGAATGGTCGACGCCGCGACGCTCGACGAAATCGTCGAGGAGGCGAAGGGCAAATGACCAAGATCTACATCCCCCTGGACATGGCCGCCGTGGCGATGGGCGCCGACCGCCTCGCGGCCGCCGTCGCCACGGAGGCCGCCGCGCGCGGCCAGCAGGTCGAGATCGTCAGAAACGGCTCGCGTGGAATGCTCTGGCTCGAGCCCCTGATCGAGGTGGAGACTCCCGCGGGCCGTGTCGGTTATGGGCCCGCCAAGGCGAAGGACGTCGCGTCGCTCTTCGACGCCGGCTTCCTGACGGGCGCCGCGCATCCGCTGAATATCGGCGTCGTGGACGAGCATCCCTGGATGAAGCGCCAGAACCGCGTCACTTTCGTGCGCTGCGGCGTTATCGATCCGCTTTCGGTCGGCGAATATGAGGCCCATAACGGCTTCAAGGGTCTCAAGCGCGCCTTCGAGGTCGGCTCCGCCGCGGTCGTCGAGGAAGTGACCAAGTCGGGCCTTCGCGGCCGCGGCGGCGCGGGCTTCCCGACCGGCATCAAATGGAAGACGGTCGCGGATTGCGCGCCCGGCCAGAAATATGTCGTCGTCAACGCCGATGAGGGCGATTCCGGCACTTTCGCCGACCGCATGATCATGGAGGGCGATCCCCTCTCGCTCATCGAGGGCATGATCATCTGCGGCTACGCGGTCGGCGCCTCCAAGGGCTATGTCTATCTGCGTTCCGAATATCCGGTCGTCGCCAGGGTCTTTCAGGCGGCGATCGAAAAGGCGCGCGAAGCGGGCTGGCTCGGGAAGAACATCAAGGACTCGGGCTTCGATTTTGACGTCGAGCTGCGCGTCGGCGCCGGGGCCTATGTCTGCGGCGAGGAGACCTCGCTGCTCGAATCGCTTGAGGGCAAGCGCGGCATCGTGCGCGCCAAGCCGCCGCTGCCGGCGCATGTCGGTCTGTTCGGCAAGCCCACGGTGATCAACAACGTCCTCTCCATGGCGACCATTCCGATGATCATGGAGAAGGGCGCGAAGCATTACGCCGATCTCGGCGTCGGCCGTTCGCGCGGCACCATGCCGCTGCAGATCGCCGGCAATGTCAAATATGGCGGGCTGTTCGAGACCGACTTCGGCATTCCGCTCGGGACGATCGTCAACGACATTGCGGGCGGAACCCGCTCCGGCCGTCCGGTCAAGGCGGTCCAGGTCGGCGGTCCGCTCGGCGCCTATGTGCCGGTTTCGCTTTTCGACCTTCCCTTCGATTACGAGGCCTTCGCCGCCAAGGACAGCCTCATCGGCCATGGCGGGCTGGTGATTTTCGACGACACGACCGACATGCTCTGGATGGCGCGTTTCGGCATGGAATTCTGCGCGATCGAAAGTTGCGGCAAGTGCACGCCCTGCCGCATCGGCTCGACCCGCGGCGTCGAGACGATCGACAAGATCGCGAACGGACAGGACGTCGAGAAGAATATCGAGCTTCTGAAAGACCTCTGCCACACCATGAAGTTTGGCTCATTGTGTGCATTGGGGGGCTTTGCGCCCTATCCTGTCGAGAGCGCGCTCCGACATTTCCCAGAAGACTTCCGCAAGCCGGCCCTTGAAGCCGCTGAGTGAGGTAGCCGCCATGACGCTTATCAAAGAGACCGATTACGGGACGCCAGCGTCCAAATCCGAGAACATGGTCACCCTGACCATCGACGGCGTTAGCGTCACGGTTCCGGAAGGCACCTCCGTCATGCGCGCGGCGATGGAGATCGGGACCGAGATCCCCAAGCTCTGCGCCACGGACAGCATCAAGGCCTTCGGCTCCTGCCGCCTCTGCGTGATCGAGGTCGAGGGCCGCTACGGCACGCCGGCTTCCTGCACCACGCCGGTCATGCCCGGCATGTCGGTCAAGACCCAGACGCCGCGTCTCGCGGCCATCCGCCGCGGCGTGATGGAGCTCTACATTTCCGACCACCCGCTGGACTGCCTCACCTGCGCCGCCAATGGCGACTGCGAGTTGCAGGACATGGCCGGCGCCGTGGGCCTGCGCGACGTGCGTTACGGGTATGACGGCTCCAACCACGTTTTCGCCCGGAACAATGGCGAGGCCAATTTCAACTGGAAGCCGAAAGACGAGTCGAACCCCTATTTCACCTACGACCCGTCCAAATGCATCGTCTGTAACCGCTGCGTGCGCGCCTGCGAGGAAGTGCAGGGGACTTTCGCGCTGACGATTTCCGGCCGCGGCTTCGATTCGCGCGTCTCGCCCGGCATGGACGAGGCTTTCATGGAGTCGGAATGCGTCTCCTGCGGCGCCTGCGTTCAGGCCTGCCCGACAGCGACGCTGACCGAGAAGTCGGTCATCGCCATCGGCCAGCCGGAGCATTCCGAGATCACCACCTGCGCCTATTGCGGCGTCGGCTGCACGTTCAAGGCGGAGATGCGCGGCGAGGAAGTCGTGCGCATGGTGCCCTGGAAGGACGGCAAGGCCAATCACGGCCATAGCTGCATCAAGGGCCGCTTCGCCTATGGCTACGCGCATCACGGCGATCGCATCACCACGCCGATGATCCGCGAAAAGATCACCGAGCCGTGGCGCGAAGTTTCGTGGGACGAGGCGATCGCCTTCGCGGCCGACCGCCTGAAGGCGACGCAGGAGAAATACGGCAAGAACTCCGTGGGCGTGATCACCTCGTCGCGCTGCACGAACGAGGAAAGCTACCTCGTTCAGAAGCTCGCGCGCCAGGGCTTCCGCAACAACAACACCGACACCTGCGCCCGCGTCTGCCATTCGCCGACCGGCTATGGTCTCGCCCAGGCCTTCGGCACCTCCGCCGGCACGCAGGATTTCGATTCGGTCGACGACGCCGACGTCATTCTCGTCATCGGCGCCAATCCGACGGACGCGCATCCGGTCTTCGGCTCGCGCATGAAGGCGCGGCTGCGCGACGGCGCCAGGCTGATCGTCATCGATCCGCGCCGCATCGACCTCGTGCGTTCGCCCCATATCCAGGCGGACTACCACCTGCCGCTGAAGCCCGGCACCAATGTCGCGATGGTGACCGCCCTCGCGCATGTCATCGTGACGGAAGGCCTCGCCGATCTGGATTTCGTCAAGGCGCGCTGCGATTGGGACGAATATCAGGATTGGGCCGCCTTCGTTTCGCTTCCCAAGAACAGCCCCGAGGCGCTCGAAGCCACGCTCGGCGTTCCGGCCGCCGACGTGCGCGCCGCCGCGCGCCTTTACGCCACCGGCGGCAATGCGGCCATCTATTACGGCCTCGGCGTCACCGAGCATTCGCAAGGCTCCACGACGGTCATGGGCATCGCCAACCTCGCCATGGCGACGGGCAATCTCGGCCGCCGCGGCGTCGGCGTGAACCCGCTGCGCGGCCAGAACAATGTGCAGGGCTCCTGCGACATGGGCTCGTTCCCGCACGAGCTCCCGGGCTACCGCCACATCTCAAACAATGAAGTCCGCAAGGCCTTCGAGGCGGATTGGGGCGTCGAGCTCGATCCGGAGCCGGGCCTCCGCATCCCGAACATGTTCGACGCGGCGATCGAGGGCCGGTTCAAGGGCCTCTATGTGCAGGGCGAGGACATTCTTCAGTCCGATCCGGACACGAGCCATGTCTCGCGCGCGCTGGCCAATATGGACATCGTCATCGTCCAGGATCTCTTCCTGGTCGAGACCGCGAACTACGCCCATGTCTTCCTGCCGGGCGCGACGTTCCTCGAGAAGGACGGCACCTTCACTAACGCCGAGCGCCGCATTCAGCGGGTCACCAGGGTGATGTCGCCGAAGAACGGCTATGCGGACTGGGAAGTCACGCAGCTCCTCGCCAACAAGCTGGGCTTGAACTGGAACTATACGCACGCCAGCGAGATCATGGACGAGATCGCGCGTCTGACGCCGTCCTTCGCGGGCGTCTCGTTCAAGCATCTCGCCGAGGTCGGCTCGGTGCAGTGGCCCTGCAACGACGACGCGCCGGACGGCATGCCGATCATGCATATTGACGGCTTCGCGCGCGGCAAGGGCAAATTCGTCGTCACCGAATATGTGCCCACGGACGAGAAGGTCGGTCCGCGCTTCCCGCTTCTGCTGACGACGGGCCGCATCCTGTCGCAGTACAATGTCGGCGCGCAGACCCGCCGCACCGAGAACAGCCAATGGCATCCCGAGGACGTTCTCGAGATCCATCCGCACGACGCGGAAGATCGCGGCGTGCGCGACGGCGACTGGGTGAAGGTCGCGAGCCGCGCCGGCGAGACCACGCTGCGCGCGCTCGTCACCGACCGGGTGGCGCCGGGCGTGGTCTATACGACCTTTCACCATCCGACGACGCAAGCCAATGTCGTCACGACCGACAATTCGGACTGGGCGACCAATTGCCCCGAATATAAGGTCACGGCGGTGCAGGTCTCGACCAGCAACGGCCCGACCGAGTGGCAGCAGCAATATCGCGAGCTGACGGAGCAGAGCCGCCGCATCGCGAGCACGATCGACGCGGCGGAATGACGGAAATTCCATCGTCGACTCTGAGAGTGGATTGCCGGGCGCGCCGTCACGATGTGACGGCGCGTTCTTCTCGCGTGATCCCCGAAGAGACGCCGATCGCGTTCACCTATGGCGGCTCCACCCATGCGGTGATGATGGCGACGCCCGCCGATCTCGAAGATTTCGCGGTTGGTTTCGCCATCACGGAGGGGCTGATCGATTCGCCGCAGGACGCCGGCCAGGTGGAAATCGTGTCCTCGGACGCCGGCATAGAATTGCGGACCTGGCTCGGCGGCGATCGCCAGGAAGCCTATGCGGCGCGCAAGCGCTCCATGGCGGGCCCCACCGGATGCGGCCTTTGCGGCATTGAGAGCCTGGAGGCCGCGACCCGCGAATTGCCGGCGCTCGACAACGCTCTGACCGTGAACGCCGAAGGCCTGATCGAGGCGATGGACCGCATGCCGGGCCTCCAGAAGATCAATCAGGAGACGCGGGCCGTTCACGCCGCCGCCTTTTGGAATCCCATCTCCGGCGCCCTCGTCGTTCGAGAGGATGTGGGCCGCCACAACGCGCTCGATAAGCTCGCCGGAGTTCTAGCGCGCGAGGGGATCGCCGCGTCGCAGGGCGCGGTGCTGATGACGAGCCGCGTCTCCCTGGAGCTCGTGCAAAAGGCCGCCCGAATCGGCGCGCCGATTATTGCGGCGGTGTCCGCCCCGACCGCCTTGGCGGTTCGCAACGCCGAAAAATGCGGTATGACGCTCGTGGCCGTGATGCGGGGCCGCGATTACGAAATCTTCACCCATCCAGGACGCATCCTCGAACAGGTCTCCGCACATGTCGCATGATTCAGTTGAAAAGCTCGTGAAAATGGCCAATCAGATCGGCGCGTTCTTCGCGCCGCAGAAGACCGGCGCCGCGTCCGGCATGGCCGAGCATCTGCGCAAGTTCTGGACCCCGCATATGCGTCAGGAGATTTCCAATCATGTGAAACATGGCGGCGCGGGCCTCGATCCGATCGCGATCGAAGCTATCAAGACTCTCGACGCTGAAACGACCAAGGGCGCCGCGTAAGACGCCTGCCGGCCATGGAGAGGCGGCGCCGGCCTGAGCCGGGCCGCTCTTTTCTTATGCGCCGCCGCAAGTCAGACGGACGCCATCCCCGCCGTCGCCTGGGGATCGGGCGTCACACACGAAGACCGAACCAACGAGCCGAACATGACCGACGCAGTCTGCCCGTGCCGCGCGACCGACGCCGAGAGGCGGGACTACGCCGATTGCTGCAAGCCGTATCTTGAAGAGGGAAAGACGCCGCCGACAGCCGAGGCGCTCATGCGGTCCCGCTACACGGCCTTCGCGCGCGGCGAAATCGATTATCTGCAGGACACGCTGGCCCCCGACACGCGCCACGATTTCGACCGAAAGGCGATCACCCATTGGGCGAAGCAGTCGCAGTGGCTTGGCCTCGAAATTCTCTCGACGGAAGACGGTCGGGAAAGCGACGACAGCGGCTATGTCGAATTCGTCGCGAGTTTCGTGAATGAGGGACAGCGCTACGATCACCGTGAGCGCTCTTTGTTCAAGAAGATAGACGGCCGCTGGCATTTCCAGGAAGAAGCGAATCGCAGGAACGAGCCGATCGTGAAGGGCAGGCAGCCCGGCCGCAACGATCCCTGCCCCTGCGGCTCAGGCAAGAAATACAAGAAGTGCTGCGGCGCCGCCTCCTGATGCGCGCGGCCTTAAGGCTTCATTAAGCGCGCTAAGCCATTGTCCTTCGCAACGTCGCGACTTCATGTAAGGTTGCGACGTCGGCGAAACGAAACGCATCGACGCGTTTTCAGCCGACAATCGCTTCGGACGGGCGCAAAGCCCGCGGCATGACGCCAATTCCGTCGAACCGGCGCAGCACCGGTATGTCCCTTAAAAGTTCTCAGTCACAAGGGATCGACGAACCATGTCTAGCATTCTTGTCAACGCTTCGGCCATCACCGCTCTCCAGTCGCTGCGCATGACGCAGGCGTCCCTCAACAGCACACAGAAGGAAATCTCGACCGGCCTCAAGATTTCCAGCGCCGCCGACAACGCCTCCACCTGGTCAATCGCCGAGGCGATGAAATCGGACAACGGGGCGTTGTCGACGATCGCGGACTCGCTGTCGTCCTCGGAATCCGTCCTCAATGTCGCCACCGCCGCCGTCAAAAGCGCGCTTTCGACGATGAACGACATCAAGATCGCGCTCACCGACGCCCAGCAGCCGGGCGCGGATCAGGCGAAGATTCTCACGAGCCTCCAGCAGTTCGGCGAGCGGCTCAAAAGCGTCGTCTCCTCCGCGACCTTTACGGGACTCAACGTGACCGACGGCTCGCAGACGAGCCCCATAAAGTTCATTGCGTCGTACAATAATGGAAGCGGAACCGCCGCTTCCGTCGTCGGCACGATCGATCTTGCCGTGCGCGATCTCACAAACGCCGGCGGCACGGGCATTCTCGAAAGCGCGCAGGCGACGGGCTCGGCCGCGGCGACGGACTTCACCGGGCTCGTGGCGGCCGATCTCTCGGCCGCGACGATCGCGGATACGCTGTCGAACGCCGACAAGGCGATCGCGGATCTCACGACCTACGCCTCGGAGATCGGCGCGACGACAACTCGCGTGAAGCAGCAGAACGAGTTCATCAAGACGATGAGCGAAGCGCTTACGACCGGCGTTTCCTCGCTTGTCGACGCGGATATGAACGAAGCTTCGACGCGCCTGCAAGCCCTGCAGACCCAGCAGCAACTCGGCGTTCAATCGCTCTCGATTGCGAACCAGAATGCGCAGATCATCCTGAAGCTCTTCCAGTAACCGACCGATCGCGTCCTGCTCCGGGGGCCGCGCCGACCGCGCGGCCCTGACGCTGCGCGGCGGGCGAACGTTAACCATTTGTTAAGAGATGCGTTGAAGCGCCCGCCGCAATATTCGCACAAGCCCTGGCGGCGAGTGTCGGCGAAAGAGCCATCAGGGACTTTCGCATTCGTCATGGATCGGATCACGCTTCTCCTCGACAATCTGAAAGCGCTCGGCGGGAAAAAGCTCGCAGCGCTCGGCCTGACATTCGCCCTGGTCGTCGGCGTCGTCTCCATTGCGGCGTTTTATCTCTCGCGCCCGACATTCGAGCTGCTTTATGCGGGCCTCGACCGCGAGGATGTGAGCCGCATCGGCGCTGCGCTAAAGTCGTCGGGCGTTCCCTTCGACGTCAATCCCGAAGGAAACGCGGTCTCCGTGCCCTATGGACAGACGGCGCAAGCGCGGATGCTGCTCGCGGAACGCGGCCTGCCGCAGAGCGCCAACGCCGGCTACGAGCTTTTCGACAAGGTCGGCGCGCTCGGCCTGACATCCTTCATGCAGGAGATCACCCGCGTGCGCGCGCTGGAGGGAGAGCTCGCACGCACCATCCAGCTCATTCGCGGCGTGAAGGCGGCGCGCGTTCATATCGTCATGCCGGATGAGGGCTCCCTTCGCCGGGCCAAGCAGCCGCCTTCGGCCTCGGTGATCATCCGCACGGAAGGTCCGGACGATTCGAGCGCAGCGCAGGCGATCCGTCATCTCGTCGCCTCCTCGTTGCCGGGCATGACCGTCGATCAGGTGACCGTTCTCAATACCGACGGCATGATCCTTTCTTCCGCCGGCGGCGAGGCGAGCGACGCCGTTCCCGCGAAGACGCTGACGCTCGAGAAGAGCGTCGCCAAGGACATACAGGACAATATACGTCGCACGC
The DNA here is from genome assembly GCF_052186135.1 of Methylocystis sp. JAN1. GTDB lineage: Bacteria > Pseudomonadota > Alphaproteobacteria > Rhizobiales > Beijerinckiaceae > Methylocystis. The sequence continues at coordinate 1,430,709 of NZ_CP181499.1, forward strand.
TGACGCCTTATCTGCGCCTTTCAAATTTTCAGGTCAGCGTGCGTGCGCGCATCAACACCGATCGCCGGCAGACGAATGAGACGATCTACGATCCGGACTCCCGTGTGGAGCGCTCGATACGAACGGTGAAGGAAAGCGCGCAGTCGCAAAACAGCGCCGGCGCCCAGCCGACCGGCGTCGAGCGGAACATTCCTCAAAACACCGTCAACAATACCGACGGCAAGCAGTCCAACGAAGAGAGCAAGAAGAGCGAAGAGCTCACCAATTTCGAGCTTTCCTCAAAAACCGTCACGACGGTGAGCGGCGGCTACAATATTGAACATCTCTCCGTCGCCGTTCTCCTCAATCGCTCAGCTTTTTCGGAGCCCAACAAGGAGCCCCCGAAGCCCGAGGCCGTCGAGAAGCAGATTAGGGAAATCGAGCAGCTCGTCTCCTCCGCGGCAGGGTTAAAGAAAGAGCGCGGCGACATGTTGAAGGTGACGGCCGTGGACTTCATGTTCAACGAGCATGAGATGAGCCCCGTCGAAAATCCCGGTTTCGTCGCGACGCTCGGAAGTCATCTGGGCTTGATCCTGAACGCCCTCACGGCGATCGTCATCGCAGCGCTCGTCGTGATTTTCGGCCTTGCGCCCATACGAAACGCGCTTCTCGCCGCGCCGCAGGAAAGGCGGGAGCCGCCTCCTCTGATCGCGGCGGATCAGCAGCTCGCCCTGAGCTCCCCGACGAGCGAGAGCGTCGCGCCGCCGCTGCTTGCAAATGCGAGACAAGGTCTTGTCGGCGACGTCGTGGACACCGCGAAGGAGAGCGCGCGTCTCCGCCTCGGGCGGCTCATCGAACAAGACGACGCTCAAGCCGCCGCGATCATGAAGCAATGGATGCGATCCTGAGCGACGCCATGCAGATTCATAATATTTCGGCCTATCTTCAGCATTTCGACGCAACGGAGACGCCGGCTCTCGAAATGGAGGAAGCGATTGGCGACGACGCGCGAGCGGCGCCTGAGGAACCGCGCCTCTCTCTTGCGGAAGTCGACGTCATTCGACGCGAGCTGGAAGCGGATTTTTCCCGGCGCCTGCGAGCGGAAAAAGATGCGCATGAGAGTCGCCTGAGCCTCGCACGGGAAGAATGGACGCATGCAGAGGCGGGCCGACTCGGTCGTCGCTTTCTGGAGGCGCTGGAGGCGGCATTCGCGGAACTGCGCGCCGACGTTGCGCGCGTGGTTGCGCCTTTCCTGTCGGAAGCCTTCCAGAAGAAGGCGCTCGACGAACTCACGCAGGCCGTTCGCCAGGCGATTTCCGATACGCGCGACCCTGTCCTTCGCCTTGCGGGTCCCGAGGATCTCATCGAGAAAGTCGCATCGGCGCTGGGCGCGGATGTGGCGGTGAATTTGACGGCGTCGGGAGACGTCGACGTAATCGCGGATCTGTCTCCGTCAAAGATCGAAACGCGCCTCGCCGAATGGCGCGACAGCCTCGTCGCGGCGGGACGGGGGGACGCATGAGCGAGGAGACGCCGACCATCATCCGCCGCAAGCGCGGGGGCGATGAGGAAGATCATCACGGAGGCGTGTGGAAGCTCGCCTTCGCCGATTTCATGACGGCGATGATGGCCTTTTTTCTTGTCATGTGGCTCATCAATTCGTCGTCGAAGGAGACCAAGGCGGCGATCGTGCAATATTTCAACCCCGTCCAGCTCGTGGATGCGACATCCGCGCATCGTGGCCTTCGCGATCCGCTTCAAGGCGAAGGAAAAAGCGCGACGCCTGCGAACGACATTTCCGATGGAGCGCCCAAAGAGAAGATCAAGGACAAGGAGGTCGCGCTGCATAGCGAGCCGCTCAAGGCGCTCGATGAAATCGCCGCGCAGGAAGCCCCAGCCGCGCCGCCGAGCCAATCGGCTCCACGAGATCCGTTCGACCGCGCGCTAATGGCCGCGCCCCCGACGCGGGACTCGACGCAAGGGGAGGAATCGAGGACAAAGGCCGCTGCGACCCTGCAAGCAGAGATCGAACACATCGCCGCACGAGAGGCGCGCGCGCCGAAGGTCGAGGTGAAGCAAGGCGATGAAGGGCTCTTGATCAGCCTGACGGATGACGCGAACTTCTCCATGTTCGCGGTGGGCTCCATCGAGCCGAAGCCGCAACTGGTCCGTATCATCGCGCAGATCGGAAAGATCCTCGCGTCGCGCAAAGGCGAAGTGGAGTTGCGCGGGCATACGGACGGTCGATCCTTCGCCACGAAGAGCTACGATAATTGGCGGCTCTCGAGCGATCGCGCGACGGTCGTGAATTACATGCTCGTTCGAGGAGGGCTGCCGTCTTCGCGCATCGGCAAGGTTGTCGGCTTCGCTGATCGTCGTCTGAAGAACCCAAAGGATCCGCTCGCGCCCGTCAACAGGCGCATCGAAATTCTGCTACGCGGAACGGAGCCGTGATGCGCGCCTTTGTGGCTTTTCTTTTCGCCGCCGCCCTGCCTTGCGTCGGGGCGCGAGCGGAGTCGATGGCGGACATGGTGCGCGACCTGAACGCGACGCAAAATCGCATGGTCACCGGGGATGCGGCGGCGCGCGATCAGTCGGCGCGGCAGTTCGACCTGATCGAAAAGGCGATCGCAAACATCGATTCCGCGAGTTGGCGGGAAGAACGTCATGCGCGCGCCGCCATCGTCTATCTGTTGTGCGGCGGTGCGGCTGGCGGGTTGCGCGGCGTCCTGGCGGCCAAGCATTTCGATGAAGGCCTTTCGTCGTTGCTTGATGCGAGCCTGCTTTACGCCGAGGGAGATCCGCGCGCGCGAAATGCGTTGATGGCCTTCGATGCGCGGCAATATCCCGCCATGCTGGGCGGTCATCTCGCGCTCGTTCAGGGCGGGACGCTGGTCGGCATTGATAATGCGAAAGCCATCGGGCTTTTTGATCTCGCCCGTCTGCTGATGCCGGGCTCTCTCGTCGAAGAGGCGGCGCTTCGCCGGGAAATTTCCATTCTTGATCCCGTGCGGGACAATGAGAAGCTCGGACTCCTGTCGGTTCGCTACGCCGCCAAATATTCAAGCTCGCCCTTTGCGCGTCATTTCTGGGAGCTTTTTTCGAATATTGCGCTCGGCTTCGATGGAATGGCGCCACCTACCTCGCGCGTCGACCTCGTCCTGGAAAAGGCGCCGCAGCCTGAACGATTTGCATTCTATCTCGCGCTCTCGCGCCGATTCATTCTCGCCGGCGGCTTCGCCGACGCGGATGCGGCGCTCGCGAAAGCCCGGATGAGCGCGCTCGATCCAATGCAAAGCAGGCGTGTGTCGGCTTATCTGGCGACTCTCTCGGCGCTTCGCGGCGACCAGCGCGCGACTGTTCTTCGAGAGATAGAGACTTCCGGGCTCCCCGACGAGGATGTGAGGCTCGTGTCGCTTGCCGCGAGCGTCGGCGTCAGGCTTGAGAAACCCATCGATTCTTCCTCTCAGGGAGACGAAGCTTCGCTGAGCGATGACAAATATGAATTGGAGGAGAGCGTACGCCATGCGCTCGCGCAAACGGACGAATTGCTGAAGCGGGCGATTCGCCGGTGACGCGACTCGGTCAAACCTTGACAAATCCGCTGTCGGGGCGCGCGGATTTGAGGAAAGGGGAGGGAGGCGCCGAGTCTGCGGATTTGGGAGACGCCTTCACGCAGACGATCATAAATGTCCAGGCCGATGCGAAAGGCGCATCGGCGGACGTTTCCGAACCATCCTCCGAGTCGGCTGAGCGGCCGGCGCCGGCCTCTGCCTGCGCGAGCTTGTCGCCTTACGCCCATTTCCCTCTTTACGCGCCAACTCCCCAGGCGCACATGCCCTCGGCGGCGCGGCGAACGCCAGACCTCGCCGGAATAGTCGAACAGGCGCCGGCCGCGAGCGAAAGCGCTTCGCCTGTAACCACACGCTCCGCAAGCCTCGTCGTCCGGGACGCTTCCGCCGAAGCGAATGGCTTTCACGCATGGCTTTCGGATGGCGGACCGACGGACGCGAAGCGCTGGGCTTCCAAAGAGCGGGCCGCAGGAGATGAGCAGGAACCTCCCGCCGCGCTCGGCGCGCCCTCCATGCTGGACGCAGCAATCGGCGCGCCAAGAATACACATCAGCGAGTTCTCAGTTCATCTTCCGCTCGCCATCGACCGCGCCGTCTCGGAAATCCGGTCGGCCATAAGCCAGGATGGCGCTCCCATCGCGCGCCATACCGCCTTGCCGGCGCCGATTCGCGGGGAGGCGTTGAAAATCCTCGCTTTCGATATCGAACCAGCGGCGATGGGGCCGATCTGCGTGCGCATGAAAATCACGCATTCGCGTATCGAAATCCGAATGGACGCGCAGCTCGCCGCGGCGCCGGTTTTGTTGGAAGCGCGCGAGAAGCTTTCCAGCGCGATCGGAGACAAGGGATTGTCGCTGGACGCCTATGAGGTGCGGGTGTCGCCGCCTGCGTCGCCATCCGTCGCAACGCCGGATGCGCCCGCGGAAAGCGCAAGCGATTTCGACCGGAGCTTTTCGAATGATGAAGGATCAAACCGGCAGGGAAGGCAAAATGCCGGGAAGCGGGCGCCGCCGCCGCGCGACGATCCTCCTTCTTTCGTTCCTGTCGGCCTCGTTTTGTGACACGTCGTTTGCGGACGAAAATATATGCGAAGCGGAGATGACGCGTTCCGCGCGGCGGAACGACGTCCCTGTCGCGGTTCTCTATGCGGTCGCCCTGACCGAGACGGGGCAGCGCGGCGCGCTTCATGCTTACGCGATGAACGTCCACGGACGCCCGGTCTTCAATGCGACGCGCGAAGACGCGCTCGCGACCTTCGGCGCCGTCCAGCGTCGCGGCGAAAGGCTCGTCGATCTCGGCTGCATGCAGATCAACTACCGCTGGCACGGACGTCAATTCGCCTCGGTCGAAGAGATGCTCGATCCGGCGCGGAACGTCGACTACGCCGCGCGCTTTCTGAAGTCGCTGAGACGAAGCGAAGGGTCGTGGACCGCCGCTGTCGCGCGCTATCACGCGGGCCCCGGCAACGCGCCGGCGCAGCGCAGCTATGTTTGCGCGGTCATTCGCAACATGATCGCGAGCGGCTTTGGCGCATGGACGCGGGAGGCGGACGCGTTCTGCAGGCGATGAGGCCGCAGATCAGGCTGGGGTAAGTCCCATAACTTATCCAGACCTTGTCCTGACGGGAAAATAGAGCGTGATGGAATGAGCTTCGTCATCGGTCTCATTGTGACCATGGGTTGCATGCTTGGTGGATTCGCCGCCCTCGGCGGACATTTGATCGTACTTTGGCAGCCCTGGGAGTTCGTGATCATCATGGGCTCGGCGCTCGGCACGTTCATCGTCGCCAATCCAACAAAGGTCATCAAGGACACGGGCAAGGCGATTGTGCAAGCGGTGCTGGAACGGACGCCGAAACGCCGCGACTATCTCGACATACTCGGGCTGCTGCATGTTCTCATGCGCGAGCTGCGGAGCAAGTCGCGCACGGAAGTCGAGGCTCATATCGACCAGCCCGGCGAGTCGCCGCTGTTCGCGGCCTTTCCTAATGTGCTCAAAAACGCGGAGATCACCACTTTCATCTGCGACTATTGCCGTCTCTACATCATCGGGAACGTCAAGACGTTCGAGATCGAGAATCTCATGGACGAGGAAATCTCGGCGATCAAGCATGACAAGCTGAAGCCTTATCAGGCCCTGACGGCGATCGGCGATGGCCTGCCCGCGCTCGGCATTGTCGCGGCGGTGCTCGGCGTGATCAAGGCGATGGGCGCGCTCGACCAGTCGCCGGAGCTGCTCGGCGGGCTGATCGGCGCCGCGATGGTCGGCACCTTCGCTGGCATCTTCGTCTCCTACGGGATCATGACGCCGCTCGCCTACAAGGTGAAGGTCGCGCGCAGCAAGGAGTGCCATGTCTTCCTCATCATCAAGCAGACGCTGCTCGCCTTCATGAATGGCGCGCTGCCGCAGGTCGCGGTCGAACATGGACGCAAGTCGATCCCCGCGCATGATCGGCCGACGATCGACGAGGTTGAAAGCGAGACGTTGAATGGCGGCGCGGCTATGGCGGAGGCTGCATGACAAGCCACGAGACGCTCGGCGGCGGCGCCGAGGAGCCGCTTGTTCTCATCGGCGAGGCGACGCTCGACCGCATGCCGGGGCTGGCGTTCATCGTCGAAGAGGCGGTCGCCAGTTTCTCGCGCTTCCTTGGCGACTATGCCGATGGCGCCGTCCTTTCCATTGACGGTCTCGAGGCCGTGCGCGTTGGCGATCTGACCGACCGCTACGGCCGCCTCGGGACGACGCTCGTCTTTCGCGGCGACGGCTTCGACGCCCGCGCCGCGCTGGCGGTCGACGGCGCTTTCCGGTCCCTGGCTTTCGAGCTGCTGCTCGGCTCGCGCATTGTCGAGCCGCTTGCGGAGCGTCCGCTCACGCGCATAGAGGATGCGATCCTCGGCTTCGCCGCGCAAAAACTCTTCGACGGCGTTGCGGACGCTTTGTCATCGCTTGCGTCCGTTTCCTTCGAACGGGACTGGGGCGCGGAGGAGGCCGGTTTTTTTTCTTTGGGGCCGAAAGCCGCCGTTGCGGTGCTCGTCCGCATGAATCTCCAATATCGCGAGCACGCGGGTTTCGCATTTTTAGCCATGCCGCGCGCCGCTCTCGACCCGTTCCGCAACGTTCTGGCGCGCCTGCCCGACGCCGACGGGCCGGCGACCGACGAGAAATGGTCGGTCGACCTCTATGACAACATCGTGCGCACGGAAGTAAGGGCGGATGTGAAGATCGAGGCGCGCGGCTTCACGCTGGGCGACATCGCCCGCCTCGAAATCGGAGACGTGTTGCGGCTGCCGATCGCGCCGACGAGTCCGATCCGCGTCGTCTCCGAAGGGCGCACGCTCTTCTGGTGCACGCTCGGGCAGAAAGACGGAAAATATACGGTGCGCCTCGAGGAATTTTCGGATGAGCGCGAATCCTACATCGAGAACATTCTGGGCGTCTGACCGGGTGAAGGGAAATGTCGACGATGAGCAATGTCGAGCTTGATCAGGGCGGAGCCCAGCCGAGGCGCGCGCCGGAAGGCGGCGCGAAGCCACAGGACGACGCGCAAATTCAGGCGCGGCGCATCGATTCGATCCTGCGGATTCCCGTCGTTCTTCAGGTCGTGGTGGGTTCGGCGACGCTGCCCGTCTCCAGCCTTCTGAAACTTGGGCGAGGCGCCGTGGTTCCGCTCGATCATCGCGTCGGCGATCCGGTCGACGTCGTCGTGAACGGGCGCACGATCGCGCGCGGAGAGGTCGTTGTTGTGGAGGAAGACGGCGCGCGCTTCGGCGTTTCCCTGACCGAGATTTGCGAAGCCCAGCATGAGCGCGTAAGCTGATCAGCGCGCCAGGACCCATGACGGATCATCCCGTGCCGGAAAAGCGTGGACCGCTCGGCGGCGCCGAGAAGGTCGCCGCGGTGCTGCTCGCACTGGATCGCGACGCGTCGAGCCGCGTGTTGAAGCATTTCGATCAGAAGGAATTGCGAAAAGTCGCCCGCGTGGCGGCCAATCTCGGTTCGGTGCCGAAGACGACGCTCGACGAGATCTGCGCCGGTCTCGTGGAGGAAATCCGGCATGCCGAACCCGATCTCGTCGGCGGTCCGGCGCTTGCCGAAGACCTGCTCGCGAGCGTGTTGCCGGATGAAGAAGTGGCGGACATCATGTCCGACGTTCGCGGAAGCTCGAACAAATATCTGTGGCGCCGCGTCGCCGCGCTGCCCGAGAAAATGCTCGCGGATCACCTTTCCGCGGAGCATCCGCAGACCATCGCGATCGTGCTCGGGAACGTGGATCCGGCGGGCGCGGCTGGGGTGCTCGCGGAATTGCCCGCGTCCTTGCGGGCGCAGGCGATGCGGCGGATGCTCATCTCCAGGCCGCCCGCCGACCCGATCCTGCACCTCATCGAAGAGGCCTTGCAGGCGGAGCTTTTCGCCACGACCAATGCGCCCTCGACTTCCGAGGCGAACGCCAAGGTCGCGGGGATCGTCAATCAGCTGGAGCGCGAGCAGATCAATGAAATCCTCTCCGGTCTCGCGGAGGCGGAGCCGATGCTGGCCGAACAGCTCAAGACGCTGCTGTTCTCTTTCGACGACATTGTCGGACTGGGCGAGCGCGCGCGCATGTTGATCTTCGACCAGGCGCCGACGGATCGCGTGATCCTGGCGCTACGGGGCGGCGGCGCCGCGATGCGCGAAGCGACGCTTCCCTGCCTTTCCGCGCGCACGCGCCGCATGGTGGAGGCCGAGCTTGCGTCGCCGGCCGAGCCGCCGCGCAAGGAAGTGCTCGCGGCGCAGCGCGAAATCGCCAACCTCGTCCTGCGGCTCGCGGGCCAAGGATTGATCGACCTTTCGGCCGACGCGCCGGAGCGGTAAGAGGGACGACGTGTCCGAGGCGGAAGACGCCGAATCCAAAACGGAAGAGGCGACAGAAAAGAAGATAGCGGACGCGATCGAGCAAGGGCGATCGCCCGTTTCGCGTGATATCGCCACGGCGTTTGGCGTCTTCGCGCTGCTCGCCTGTTTCGCGTTTCTTCTCGCGTCCGACGGTCCGCGATTCGCGGAGTCCCTCGGGCTTCTCCTCGCGAATTCCGGAGCCTTGCGGATTCGGGCCGATTCCGACTCTTACCGATATGCGCAGGTCGTGACCTTCGAAATGGCGCGCTTCGCGACGCCGATGCTTCTCGCCCTGACGCTGGCCGGCGTCGCCGCTTCTTTCATTCAGGGCGCTCCACGCATCGTCGTGGATCGCGTCGCGCCGGACCTGTCGCGCATATCTCCTGCGGCTGGGTGGAAGCGGATTTTCAGCGTCTCCGGCGCAATCGAACTTGTCAAGGCGGCGGTCAAGATCGCCGCCATAGGCGTCGCGGTGGCGATCGTCGTCCAAAGCGATCGCGCCGCCTATATTGACGCGATGCGAATGGAGCCGCGCGCTCTCCCGGTTCTGGCGCTGCGGCTTCTCATCCATCTCACGAGCGTCGTCGCCCTCTCTCTCGCCGTTGTCGCGGTCGCCGACTTCGCGTGGGCGAAATTCAAGTGGCGGCGCGATCTGCGCATGAGCCGGCAGGAGCTGAAGGACGAGTTCAAACAGGCGGAGGGCGATCCGATGGTGAAAGCGCGCATGCGCTCTCTCGCCATGGATCGCTCGCGCCGGCGCATGATCGCAGCGGTGCCGAAAGCGAGTTTCGTCATCGCGAACCCGACGCATTACGCCATCGCTCTGCGTTACGTGCGCGAGGAAGGCGGCGCGCCGCTCGTTCTGGCGAAGGGCAAGGATCTTGTCGCGCTGAAGATCAGAGAGATTGCGGAGGCGAACGACATTCCGGTGCTCGAGCGCAAGGAGTTGGCGCGGGCGATGTTCGACTTCGTCGAGGTCGATAAAATGATTCCGCAGGATTTCTACCGGCCGGTCGCGGAGCTGATCCACTTCCTCAATCAGCTGTCGCCGCGACGCGGTTACTGAATGATGAGATCCGCCTGCAACGCGCCCGCGCTCTTGATCGCCTGAAGGATGGAGATAATGCCGGTCGGCTTCAGGCCGATCTGGTTCAGGCCCTTCACGAGCTGCTTCAATGTGGGGCCCGCGAGCATGGCGACCTGCGCGGTCTGCTCCGCGGCGGAGACGGTCGTTTGCGTCGTCACCGTCGTGCGGCCGTTGGAGAAGGGCGCGGGCTGCGAGACTTCGGGGGTTTCGGTGATGCGCACCGTGAGGCCGCCATGGGTGACGGCCACGGGCGAAATCTGCACGTCGGCGCCGATGACGACCGTTCCGGTGCGTTCGTCGATGACGACGCGGGCCGGCGTTTCGACCGCGACCCGCAACTCGCCGATTTCCGCAAGGAGGCGCGTGGCTTGCGTCCCCTTTGGAAGCGAAAGCAAAACGCTGCGGTCGTCTCGCTCATGCGCAAGGGCCATGCGGTAGCGCTGGCGCGAAAATTTGTTGACGGCGTCGGCGATGCGCACGGAAGTCGTGTAATCTGGATTGCGTAATTGCAGGACAAGCTGTCCATCGGCCGAAACGCTCGGGCGTGACGGCTCGCGCTCGATCGTCGCGCCGTTGGGAATGCGGCCGACGGTCGCGACGCCATGGGTGAGCGTCTCGTTCTGGCCCTGCGCGGAGAAGCCGGAGACGGCGATCGGCCCCTGCGCCACGGCGTAAACGGCGCCGTCGAGCCCCGTTAGCGAGGTCAGCACCAGCGTGCCGCCCATGAGTGACGTGGCGTCGCCCATGGAGGAGACGGTGACGTCGATCGTCGAGCCCCAGCTCGCGAAGGGCGGCAGCGCAGCCGTCACCATCACGGCCGCGACGTTTCGCGTGCGCATGCTGTTGTTGGGCCGCACATTGACGCCCATGCGATCGAGCAGAGCGGAAGTCGACTGTTCGGTGAAGGGCGCGTTGCGAAGCGTGTCGCCGGTGCCTTGCAAGCCGATCACGAGCCCGTAGCCGACGAGCTGATAGTCGCGCGGTCCGATGGGCGCGGTGATGTCCTTGATGCGGACATCGGCGCGTGAGGATGATGCAAGAACCAGCAAGACGCAGAGAATGGCGCGGCGCTTCATTATCCCTCGCCGACGCGGACGGAGCCGTCGCTTTGGACTCGCCCGGAAACGAAGAGACCGCTGTCCTGGTTGCGCACGCGAATGAGATCGCCCACGCCGCCGGCCTGCTGGGCGACGCCATAGGCCACGATCTGCAGGCCGTCTTCCGCGAAGACGATCTTGATCTGCGCGCCGACGGCGACGATGCGCGGATTGTCGAGGGCGATTGTCGGGATCGGTTGGCCGGGGAGCAGGGTGCGGCGCGCCATCTTGCCGATCAGCGCTTCGCGCGCGCGCGCATAAAGAGGCCCGGACCCGGGCGCGAGCGCGAAGGCGCGTTCGTCGAGCATCGACTCGGCGATGAGATCCCCCGGATAAATCGTGACGCGCGCAACGGGCAGCTTCTCCTGCGCGGCCGCCTGCATGACGGCGGCGGCGGTCGCCATTGCGGCAAGGAGGTTGCGACGCCGCTTCATCTTATGCCTTTCGAGACCGTGCCCGCCATTTCGTCGGCGGCCTGAATGACCTTTGAGTTGAGCTCGAAGGCGCGCTGCGCGGCGATCAGGCTGACAAGCTCCTTCACGGGATCGACATTGGAGCTTTCGAGATAGCCCTGATTCACGACGCCGAAGCCCGGATCGCCAGGCACGCCGACGACGGGCTGTCCGGAGGCGAAGGTCTGGCGAAAAAGATTGCCGCCGAGCGCCTCCAACCCCGCATCGTTGGGGAAGGTGGCGATGGTGAGCTGCCCGATCTGCTGCGGCTGCGTCTGCCCGGCGACGATGGCGGAAACGACGCCCGTCTGGCTCACCGTGACGTTCAGCGTGTTGTTCGGCACGGTGATGGTCGGACTCAATTGATAGCCGTCGACGGTCACGAGCTGGCCGTTGGCGTTGGCGCTGAAGGAGCCGGCGCGGGTGTAGAGCGTTTCGCTGTCGGGCCCGAGGATCTGAAACCAGCCGTGTCCGTTGAGGCTCAGATCGTAGGCGTTGCCGGTGTTGGTCATCGCGCCCTGCTGTTGCAGGCTGCGCACGGCGGCGGTGCGCACGCCGAGGCCGAATTGCGCGCCCTGCGGCACCGTCGCGTCGCGTCCGCGATTCGAGACGCCCTGAACGCGCTCGGTCTGATAGAGCAGATCGGTGAACTCGGCGCGGGCGCGCTTGAAGCCGGTCGTGTTGATGTTGGCGATGTTGTGCGCAATGACTTCGATATTTTGCTGCTGCGCGCTCATGCCGGTCGCAGCGATGGCGAGTGCTCTCATGATGAACGCCCCTCAAATCGCCATGCGGCTGATTTCCTGATAGGCGGCGACAGCCTTGTCGCGCAGCGCGATGGCCGCGTGCAGGTCGCGCTCCGCCTGCATCACGGCGCTCACCACGTTCTGAACCGGGGCCTTGCCTTCGACGCCGGAGATGGACGCGGCCTCTGCATTCTTGAGGGAGTCGACGGTTTGTCCGGCGAATTGTTGCAGGATGTCGCCGAACGACGCGGCCGCGGTTCCGGCGCCTGCGGCAAGACGCGGCGCCGACGCAATGGCGGTTTCGGCAAGCGGTCCGACGGCAGCGGCGGCGATGGGAGCGAGCGGGAGCATCAGGCGCCTTTCAGGAGGTCGACGGTCATGGAGAGGAGGTCGCGCGTCTGCTTCATGATTTGCAGATCGGCTTCATAGGCGCGATTGGCTTCGCGCATATCGCCCATTTCGACGAGCAGATTGACGTTGGGGCGTTTCACGTCCCCATTGGCGTCGGCGGCGGGGTTGCCCGGATCGCGTTCGACGGCGAAGGGGGTGGGATCGACGCCGATCGCGCCGACGCGCAGCAGGCGCACGCCGCTGGCGCGCTCGAGCTCGTTGACGAAGGAAATCGTCTTGCGCGCGTAAGGATCGGCGCCGGGCGTTCTTCCTGTCGACTGGGCGTTGGCCATGTTTTCCGAAACGACGCGCAGGCGCGCCGATTGGGCGGCAAGCCCGGCGCCGGCGATTTTCAACGAAGCGTCCAGCGGATCGATCATATGCGCACCGTCGACATCCACATGCCATGGAAGGCGCGCATGAGGTTCGTGTCGAGCGCGAAGGCGCTGCGCACTTCGCCAGCCTTTATCATTTCGAGTTCGGGGGACACGCCGTTGCCGGAATGCGTCGTTTCCCAGCCCTCGGCGGGCCGCATGGCGGCGGAGAGCGTTTCGGCGGGAGAGGGGCGCATATGCAGCGGATCGGCGCCGGCCATGTCGAGCGCGCTGCGCTCCATGAGGCGCGCAAAGGGCGGCACGTCCAGCGCCTTGTAGCCGGGCGTATCCGCATTGGCGATGTTCTGCGCGACAAGAGATTGTCGCGTCGACAGCCAGCTTTTTTGCTGGTCGATGAGATTGAAGAGATAGACCGGCTCCATCGTCCGCCTCGCATAGCCCGATACAAGCGACACTATGGCGCGGCGCTTGCGTCGGGCTGGAGGCGATCAGTCCGGAACCGCGACGCCTTCTCGCGCGAGCAGGGCGCGCTTGCGCTCGACGCCGCCGCGATAGCCGGAGAGCGCGCCGTCGCTGCGCAGCACGCGATGGCAGGGGATAGCGATGGCGACCGGGTTCGCCGCGCAGGCGCCGGCGACCGCGCGCGTCGCCGCCGGCGCGCCGATGGCTTTCGCGACGTCGGCGTAGCTCGCCGTTTGACCCGGCGGAATGGCGCGCAGCGCCTCCCAGACGCGGCGCTGGAACGGCGTGCCGCGCGCGTCGATCGGGAAGGAGACCGGCGAGCCGGGCGCTTCGATCAGTGCAAGGGCGGCGGCGGCGAGGTTGTCTCTGTCGTCATCCGCCTCGACGAGCGTGGCCTTGCGAAATCGGGCGCGCAGCTCGTCGCGCAATTGTTCGGCGGCGTCGCCGAACCAGAGCGAGCAGACGCCCTTGTCGCTGGTCGCGACCAATGCGAGGCCGAGGCTGCATGTGCGGACATGATAGCGTATCGCGTCGAACTTCCGCGGCGCGACGTTTCCGGCCGATCTTTCGGCGGCATGCGTTGCGGTCATGGGAGCCTCTTTGAAGTCCTGCAACATGTCTGGTTCTCCTGGAAACTTGCGACAGGCCAGCGAGACGTTAGGTTATTTCAACAATGCGTCAACAATAGAAAACTTGCTTTGTAGAGTGCAGCCTCATCGTACAAGCGCCGCAAGCTCTTCGTCCGAAAAAAGGCGCGAACGCGTCAGGAATCGGCTGCCGGTTCCATTATCGAGCGAGAACATGCCGCCCTGGCCGGGGACGACATCGATGATGAGTTGCGTGTGCTTCCAGTAATCGAATTGCGCCGCGCCGATGAAGAAGGGCGCCCCGCCGATTTCACCGAGCTTCACATCATTGTCGCCGACAAGGAAATCGCCTTGCGGATAGCACATGGGCGCGGAGCCGTCGCAGCAGCCTCCGGACTGGTGGAAGATGACGGGGCCGTGCTCTTGGGTCAGGCGCGCGACGAGATCGAGCGCGGCGGGCGTGGCGGCGACTCTTTGTGGAATTGTAACGGGTTCCAAGGCCCCCTCCCTGTTACTCTCCGGGCAACGCCCATACTCCCTCTTGTATCTGCCTATCAACGGATTTGTGAGATTCAAGCGACCTGCGTCGGGAGGGATGGCCATCCCTCCCGACGCGCGGCGATGTCGCCCGCCCACCCTTTGGCTACAACCGTCGGGGAGCCTGGGATCGTCGCCGCAGCTGCGCACGACCGAACAGTCGCTTGATTTGCAATCGCACGCACAAGGCAGGTTACCGTGGCAAAGATCATTTGTGGAGTTGACGTTTCCAAGGCGCGCCTCGACGTCTTCGTCGCTGGGCCCAACGTCGCCGCCGCCTTCGACAACACCGCCGAGGGCGTCGACGCGCTCGCCGGCTTCTGCCGAGAGCACGGCGTCGCGCTCGTCGCCATGGAGGCCACCGGCGGCCTCGAAAAGCTCGCCTTTCTCCTGCTCTGGAAAAGCGGCCTACCTTGCGCGCGCGTCAATCCCCGCCAGGTTCGCGACTTCGCCAAGGCGGCCGGCGCGCTGGAGAAGACCGACGCGATCGACGCCCGCCTCATCGCCGGCGCCGCCCGCGCCCTCAACATCGTCGAGACAAAGCCGCCCAGCGACGCCCAGCAGCGTCTCGAGGCGCTGACCACGCGTCTCTCGCAGATCGTCGCCGACCTCGTCACGCAAAAGCAGCGCCGCCATACGACAAGCGACGCTCTCGCGCGCGGCAGCATCGAGGCCGTCATCGCCTTCCTCGATGCGGAGGCCCGCCGCTTCGAGAAGGAGATCGCCGCCGAAATCGAAAAGGATCCGCTCTGGGCGCGCCTCGACGCCGCCCTGCGCAGCGTCAAGGGCGTCGCCGACCGCACTGTCGCCCGCCTCCTCGCCGAGCTCCCGGAGATCGGCGTCTATTCCAACAAGGCGATCGTTAAGCTCGCCGGCCTCGCCCCCATCGCCAACGACAGCGGCGCCCGCAGGGGCAATCGCCACATCCGCGGCGGACGCGCCCGCGTTCGCTCCATCCTCTTCCTCGTCGCCGGCATCGCAATGCGCTTCGACGAGAAGCTCAAGGCTTTCCACAACGCCCTCATCCAGAAGGGAAAACCCAAAATGGTCGCCCGAATCGCCCTCGCCCGAAAACTTCTCGTCATCCTCAACGCAAGAGCAAGAGAAGCCAGGGACGCTTTCCCTCCAGTCCATCCTTGACAGACCAGATAGTCGCTCCCCGCTTGCGGGGAGAGGGCAGGGGTGAGGGGCAGGCGACGGCACGCATGTTGGGTCTTGAGCGACGTTGTTCACTTGTGTCAGTCGCTTCCGTGGCTTTGCCCCTCACCCTAACCCTCTCCCCGCAAGCGGGGAGAGGGGACGACCCCTCAGAAGAATCCCAGCTTCTTGGGGCTGTAGCTCACCAGCATGTTCTTCGTCTGCTGATAGTGATCGAGCATCATCTTGTGATTTTCGCGCCCGATGCCCGACTGCTTATAGCCGCCGAAGGCCGCATGCGCCGGATAGGCGTGGTAGCAGTTCGTCCACACGCGCCCCGCCTGGATCGCGCGGCCGAAGCGGTAGCAGCGATTGATGTCGCGGCTCCACACGCCGGCGCCCAGCCCGTAGAGCGTGTCATTGGCGATGTGCAGGGCTTCCTCGTCGTCCTTGAAGGTCGTCACCGACACGACGGGGCCGAAGATTTCCTCCTGGAAGACGCGCATGCGGTTGTGACCTTCAAGCACGGTGGGCTTCACATAGAAGCCGCCAGCGAGGTCGCCTTCGAGCGTATTGCGCTCGCCGCCGGCAAGCACCTTGGCGCCCTCCTGCTTGCCGATATCGATATAGGTGAGGATCTTTTCGAGCTGCTCGGATGAGGCCTGCGCGCCGATCATCGTTTCGGGATCAAGCGGATTGCCCTGCTTGATCGCGGCGACGCGCTTCAGCGCGCGCTCGATGAAGCGGTCGTAGATCTTTTCGTGAATGAGCGCGCGGCTCGGGCAGGTGCAGACCTCGCCCTGGTTGAGCGCGAACATCACGAAGCCTTCGACCGCCTTGTCGAGATAGTCGTCGTCCTCGCGCGCGACGTCCTCGAAGAAGATGTTGGGCGACTTGCCGCCGAGCTCCAGCGTCACCGGGATGAGCGTCTGGCTGGCGTATTGCATGATCAGGCGGCCCGTCGTCGTCTCGCCGGTGAAGGCGATCTTGGCGATGCGGTTCGAGGAGGCGAGCGGCTTGCCGGCCTCGAGGCCGAAACCGTTGACGATGTTGAGCACGCCCTTGGGCAGAAGATCGCCGATAACCTCCGCCCAGACGAGAATGCTCGCGGGCGTCTGCTCGGCGGGCTTCAGCACCACGCAATTGCCGGCGGCGAGCGCTGGCGCGAGCTTCCACGCCGCCATCAGCAGCGGGAAATTCCAGGGGATGATCTGGCCGACGACGCCGAGCGGCTCATGGAAGTGATAGGCCACGGTGTCATGGTCGATCTCGGAAATGCCGCCTTCCTGCGCGCGCACGGCGCCGGCGAAATAGCGGAAGTGGTCGATGGCGAGCGGAACGTCGGCGGCGAGCGTCTCGCGGATCGGCTTGCCATTGTCCCAGGTCTCGGCCGTCGCGAGCAGCGCGAGGTTCTCCTCCATGCGGTCGGCGATCTTGTTGAGGATGCGCGCGCGCTCGCTCGTGCTGGTCTTGCCCCAGGCGTCCTTGGCGGCGTGCGCGGCGTCGAGCGCGGCCTCGACGTCGTCCTTGTCGGAGCGGGCGATCTCGCAGACCTTCCGGCCGGTGACGGGCGAGATGTTGTCGAAGGCGCGGCCAGACTTCGCGTCGGCCCATTCGCCATTGATGAAATTGCCGTAGCGCGCCTCGAAGGGCGGCTTTGCGGCGACGAAAGTCTCGTGCTTGGTCATGGGGGCGCTTCCTCGGGTTTCCTCGGCGGAGCGCGCTGTCGCGCTTCTCGTTTGTCGGAAGATAGTAACGCACAGGCCCGCGCCAAGAGAAAGAGGCGCAGACGGCGGCGCTCCCCGGAATGGGCGGCTTGAGTTTGGGCTTGTCGAGGGGCGCGACGGATGGGCGCCGAGCTCATTTGCGCGAGCGGAGGAGTGACGCAATCAGCGGTTTCGACTTCCGCTTCCGCCCTGTCATGGCTGGGCTTGTCCCGGCTCTCCACGCAGCGCAGCGTCTTGGATGGCGCATGCGCTCCAGCACAGCACGCCCGCGCGTCGGGCATGACGGCGGGAGCGTTGCGGTCGTCGCAGCGACGAGTCGCGGGTAAACGCTAATCGAGACACGCCTTCGCCAGCGCCTGGAAGGCGCGCGCCCGATGCGAGAGCGCGCGCGAGCCGTCGCCGGGCAGCGCATGCTTTTCGGCCGACATCATCTCGCCGAAGGTCTTGTCAAGTTCGTCGGGCTTGAAGATGGGGTCGTAACCAAAACCCTTGTCGCCCCGGGGCGGGAAGACCAGCACGCCGTCGACGCGGCCTTCGAATTCCTCCGTACGGCCATCGGGCCACACAACCGCGAGCGCGCAGGTGAAATTGGCGCGGAAAGGCGGCGTCGCGCCGCGCTCTTCCAATCTTTTTCGCACGAGTTCGCAGGCCGCCTTGAAATCCCTGTTTTCGCCCGCCCAACGCGCGGAATATACGCCCGGCGCGCCGTCGAGGGCGTCGACGCAGAGGCCGGAATCGTCTGCGAAAGCGGGAAGCCGCGCAGCCATTGCGGCGGAGCGGGCCTTGAGCAGCGCATTGCCGGCGAAGGTCGTCTCGGTTTCCTCCGGCTCCGGCAGGCCGAGATCGCCCGCTGAAACGGCGTCGACGCCATGTGGCGCGAGGAGCTGCTGAAGCTCCCACAGCTTGCCGGGATTGTGCGTTGCGATGACGAGCTTGCCGTGGATCTTGCGGTGGGTCATGAGGGCGATTGTCGTAGGCCTCCAGAAAACGTGCACTCCTTCTCCCGCTTGCGGGAGAACGCAGTCCCGCGAAGCGGGGCTGGATGAGGGCGCTTTCAGCGGCCTCAACCTTGACGGATGATCCAGAATACCGCCGGGGACGTTCGCGTTGCAAGGGAGGCGAAAGGGGTAGGGCGATCGGGTGAACGCTGGGCGTGAGCGAATCCCTCCCCTTTACGGGGTCGGGTGGGGTAAAGCTCCATCAATGTAATGGCGGCGCGAACCCCACCCGGCGGTCTTCGACCGCCGACCTCCCCGTAAAGGGGAGGTATTGGGCGGCTAATGTCCGAAATTGTCGTTCACCCGATCGCCCTACAAAACGGGGCGAGTATGCTTGAGGGCGGCTTGCTTGAACGACCGGGGTCATCCCTGACAGAAACGCGCCCGCAAAAACTTATCCCCACTCCCCCAAACCTCCTTCATCCTGCCCCCGCCTCGTCACCTAAGGGGCGTCGTCATGGCCGGCGGCGCGGCGGGGTCGGTCAAGCGTCTGCCGAGGCCTTTCGGCGGGCGTGGGCGGGTCGTCGGTCGGGCTCCCCTGGCAGGGGGCGCGTGAGAAATCGCGCGAAAAAAGCTGGGCCTTAATGTTCTCTCCAGCCTGTCGCGGGGCCTTCTGAAAAGGAAGCCCGCGCTCGAGGGAAGGCGGCATAGGAAAACTGCAGGACATAAATTGCCTGCGGCGTTCGAGCGCGCGCTCGTCCGGCGGTGAACGCCGGGCGGGAAAGAAGCGGTCCTGTCAGGGACCGTGCCCGGGAGCGAGGTTCTCCGCAGGGAAAGGTGCGCGTCATAAAGACCGTGTCCGGGACGCTTTGGCTCCGGTGCGCATAAAACCATTACACCTCGGCCGAACGGGGCCGGGGCGTCCCGGACCTCCCTTCATGCCTCGCGCTGGAACCTGGCGGCGGGGCGCTTCGTGTTGGCTTCCTGATTGAGGGCTTTCTTGAGATTCATGCCGCTCGCGCGCCCGGCGCCTTCCCTCTCGAATACGCCTTCGGGAAGAGCGTCAGCCCAACGCCGCCTTTTGCAGCGCAACGAGATCGGACACGCCCTTCTGCGCGAGCGCCAGCATGGCGGAGAGTTCGTCGGGCGAGAAGACGGCGACCTCCGCCGTGGCCTGAATCTCGACGAGTCCGCCAGAACCGGTGATCACGAAATTCGCGTCGGTCTGCGCGGTCGAATCCTCGGCGTAATCGAGATCGATGACCGGGGCGCCGTTGAAGATGCCGCAGGAGACGGCCGCCACATGGTCGCGCAGCGGGTTCTCCTTGATGATGGAGCGCGAGCGCATCCATTCGAAACAATCGCGCAAGGCGATCCAGGCGCCGGTGATGGAGGCCGTGCGCGTGCCGCCATCCGCCTGGATCACGTCGCAGTCGAGCACGATCTGGCGTTCGCCGATCGCGGGCAGATTGGTCACGGCGCGCAGCGAGCGGCCGATCAGGCGCTGGATTTCCTGCGTGCGTCCGGAAAGCTTGCCGGCCGAGGATTCGCGGCGCGTGCGCGTATGCGTCGCGCGCGGCAGCATCGAATATTCCGCGGTGACCCAGCCGCGTCCCTGGCCGCGCAGCCATGGCGGCGGTTTGTCTTCCAAAGTTGCGGCGCACAATACATGCGTATTTCCGAACTTCACGAGGCATGAGCCTTCGGCGTAGCGGGCGACGCCACGCTCGAAACTCACCGGGCGCATCTCGTCGGGCGCGCGCTTGCTGGGACGCATTCTCTCTGGCTCCTGCGAAAGTCGATTGCGCTTCTAGCGTGGTTTGCCCATGCGGGGAAGCCTTGGGCGGATGCGTGGCGGCGCCGGGCCGGGCTTCTGCCTGCGTGACGCCAGGCCGCATGGCGGCGCGGCGCGGTTTATTCTTGCGCGAGGAAGAACATGGTGGGACCATGACGCGACGAAGTCCCAATAAGAGGCAGCGTTACATAGGGAGGATAGAATGGGTGACACGACCTTCTCCCACGAAGCGAGAGCGCGCGGTCCGCGCCTGATCGCGCTGGCCGGTCCCTTCCAATGCGGCAAGACAACTCTTCTCGAAGCGATCCTCGCCCATGCAGGCGCCATCCCGAAACAGGGATCGGTCGTCGACGGCGCGAGCGTCGGCGATGCGAGCCCCGAGGCGCGCGCTCACAGGATGAGCGTCGAGGCCAATGTCGCGACCGTCGACTACATGGGCGATCGCTATACGTTCATCGATCTTCCCGGCTCCGTCGAATTCGCGCATGACGCGAAGAACGTTCTTCCCGCCGTCGACGCCGCGATCGTCGTCTGCGAGGCGGACGAGCGCAAGATTCCCGCGCTGCAACTGACGCTGCGCCAGTTGGAGGAGCTCGGCGTTCCGCATCTTCTGTTCCTGAACAAGATCGACGCGGCGTCGATCGACATGCGGTCCGCGCTGTCGATTTTGCAGCCTGCATCGCGCACGCCGCTTCTGCTGCGGCAGATCCCGATCTGGAACAACGGCGTCGCGGTGGGCTTCATCGATCTCGCGCTGGAGCGCGCCTATGTCTATCGCGAGCACGCGCCCTCCGAGGTGATCGAGATTCCGCAGGGCGAAGCCGCGCTGGAGAAGGAAGCGCGCTACTCCATGCTGGAGCGCCTCGCCGATTACGACGACGCGCTGATGGAGGAGCTGATTTCCGACATCGAGCCGCCGCGCGATCAGGTTTTCGACGATCTCACCAAGGAGCTGCGCGCCGGGCTGGTCGCGCCGGTCTTCATCGGCTCGGCGGAACGCGGCGCGGGCGTCACGCGCCTGTTGAAGGCGCTGCGTCACGAAGCGCCTGGGGTCGCGGAGACGCGGGCGCGCCTCGGGATCGCCGAAAGCGGGCCGCCGCTCGCGCGCATTCTGCGCACGATTCACACGTCGCATGGCGGCAAGCTTTCCGTCGCCCGGGTGCTGCGCGGCGCAATCGCGGACGGACAGACGGTCGTCTCCGCTCACGGCGAGGATCGCGTCTCCGGGCTGTCGCGCTTGATGGGCGCCAGCATATCGAAGACGAACGACGCCAGGGACGGCGACGTCGTCGCGCTCGGGCGCCTCGAACATGCGCATACGGGCGACGCGGTCGTGGCGGACGGGAAGGCCGACGGCGCCAGGCTCGTCACCCGCGCGCCGATCCCGGATCCTGTCCACGCGCTGGCCCTTGCCGTGAAGGACCGCAAGGACGAGATGCGCCTCGCGGCGGCGATGGCGAAGCTCGTTGAGGAAGACCCTTCGCTCGTCTTCGTGCATGACCAGGAGATGTCCCAGATCAAGCTCTACGGGCAGGGCGAGATGCATTTGCGCGTCGCGCTGGAGCGGCTGCAATCGCGCTTCGGCGTCGCGGTGGACGTGTCGAAGCCCACCGTCGCCTATCGCGAGACGATCCGCCACAAGGTGACGGTGCGCGGGCGCCACAAGAAGCAGTCGGGCGGCCACGGCCAGTTCGGCGACGTGGTGCTGGAAGTCGCGCCGCGCGGACGCGGCGAGGGGTTCGCCTTCGCCGAGCGCGTGCATGGCGGCGCAGTGCCGAAGCAGTATTTCTCCTCCGTCGAGGCCGGTTGCCAGGACGCCATGACGCATGGTCCGCTCGGCTTCCCCGTGGTGGATGTCGAGGCCGTGCTGACGGACGGCTCATACCATACGGTCGACTCCTCCGACATGGCCTTCCGCACGGCGGCGCGCATCGGCATGAGCGAGGCGCTGGGGAAGGCCGAGCCGATCCTGCTGGAGCCGATCCTCGCCGTCGACATATTCGTGCCGAACGACGCCATGTCGCGCGCGACGGGGCTCGTCTCCGGGCGACGCGGGCAGATCATGGGCTTCGGCCCGCGCGAAGGCTGGGAAGGCTGGGACAAGCTCGAGGCGCTGATCCCGGAAGCCGAGATGGACAATCTCATCGTCGAGCTGCGCTCGGCGACGGCGGGCGCGGGTTTCTTCCAGGCGCGTTTCGACCATCTCGCCGAAGTCGTCGGCAAGCAGGCGCGCGACATTGTCGCCGCGCATGCGGGCCAACCAGCCCGGCTCGCAGGATAGGGGGCGGGGCCGGAAACGAACAGGTCGCAGCGCCGGGCCCGGCTTAATCAGGCTTCGGCGCCGCGCCATCTGTTCATCACAAGATGGACGGGCGTGAACAGCGCAAGCGGCAGTCCGAGCATCAAGAGCGTCAGCCACGCCCATGGGGGCATCCATGTCTGCGGCGCGGCGTCGCTCGGGCCAAAGACGTAGTCGACATTGACCGGCGTGAGGCCGGCGTCCGGCCGCGGGCCGGGCAGGAAGAAATAGGAGACGAGCATCAGCCCCCAGGCCAGCGCCGTCCAGGAGAGGAGCGCCCGGCGGTCATAGCCGAGGCGCCAGACGAGATAGACGAGCAGAAAGGGAAGCCAGCCGTGAAAGAGCGACAGGCCGCGCAGCAGCGGCGGCGTCGCCGGGTTGAACATGTAATCGGTCATGCCCGTGAGATGGAAGCCGGACAGGTTCAGCCCGAAATCCGCGACCCAGAGTATCTGCGGGGCGAGGATGCCGACGGCCGGCATGGAGACGAGAAGCGGGCTCTCCAGCCAGACGCCGACAAGCGTCAGCAGCAGCGCCATGTCGCAGAAATAAAGAAAATTGGTTGGGTCGTAATTCCACCAGTAGACGGGGATCAACAGCGCCATGAAGGCGGTGAAGGCCAGCTTGAGCGACAGCGGGACGCGGGACATCGAACAGCTCCGTGAACGATATTCATGAACGATGTTCTAAACGGAATCCGCCGACATGTCGATAGGCGCCGGCGACGATGGTTGACGCTTCCCGACAAGGCCTTTTACGGCGTCATCACCACGGTGGCGCCGACGGCGACGCGGTCATAGAGGTCGACAATGTCCTCGTTCAGCATGCGGATGCAGCCGTAAGACGCCGCGGAGCCGATCGAGGCGCGCATCTTCTGCGTCGTGCCGTGAATGGCGACCTGCCCTTCGCTCAGCGTCATGGCGCGGACGCCCATGGGATTGTTCGGCGCGCCGCCGGGGATCACCTCGGGCAGTTCGGGATGGTCGTGCTTCACGTCTTCCGGCGGCGTCCAGTCGGGCGCGACATATTTGGCGTTGATCTGGACGACGCCCGACCATTCCTTGCCGGCCTTCGGGACCGCGACCTTGTATTCGATGGCGTCGTCCTGATCGACGATCAGGTAGAGCCGGCGTTCATGTTCGCTGACCAGGATCGTGCCGGGCGCCAGGTCGGAATGATAATGCACGAAGGCGCGGGCTTCCGCCGCTTGCGGCAGGGAGGCGGCGCCGATCATCGCGGCGGCGCCGAAAAAGAAGATGGAAGCGAATTTCCTGGCGGCGGGAAGGCGGTTCATTTCACGCTCCGATTTCGATGTCTTGTTGAGCGCGTTTTTAGGAACGACCGGCTTCCAATTCCGTGCGGCGGCGCACGAGGCGTTTAAGGCGGCGCGCGAAACGCCGTCACATCGACCGCGTCTTCAACTGTCGCAGAAACATCGATCCGAGAAAGACGACGACGATGATCGTATGCGGCGCGGTGATGGAAAGATGATAGGCGAGGGCGGCTGAGATCGCTCGCTCCTTCTGAACGCCGAGCGCGCTGGTCAGATAGCCGACGATCCCCGCTTCGAAAATGCCGAGGCCGGCGGGGCTCGTTGGAACGGCGATCGCCAGCGCGCCAATAACCAGCAACGTCATGGCGTCGAGAAAGCCGAACTGCACTCCCGGCAGAACGGAACGAAACAGAAGCAGGACGAGACAGACATTTGTCGTCCATATCAATGTCGTGAAAAGCGCGGCTCTGGAGGCGTTCTGTTTTTCGAGCGAGGATTCCGCCTGCTCGAAGAAGATCTTCATGCGAGCCCGCGCCAAAAAGCGCCATTCGGATGGATGCGGGATCGCGCCGCGCCGCCTCAGCCAGACGATCAGCGCGCCGCAGCCAATGAGGAGCAGCGCCAGCGCGAAGATGGTCGGACGTCCGAGGACGATGAACGTCGCTTTTGACGTGGAGCCGACTGTCGCAGCCAGGATGAGGATGGCCGAAAGATCGTAAAGCTTCTCCATCACGATCGCGGCGCCGAGGCCGCCGACGGGGCAGCCGAAATATGTAGCGCCGAAATAAATCTTCACGCCTTCGCCGATGCGAAATGGGATGAGGCTGTTGAAGGTGAACCCGATATTGGCGATGAGGAAGCAGGGAAGCGTTTTGGCGCGCAATATGGCCGCGAGGCGTAGCCCGTAAAAGGATAGAACGCACAAATTCATCGCCATCGCGAGAAAAATCGCGCTCGGCGCAATCTGTCGGAACTCGGTCAGAAGTTCTTTGTAGCTGACGTTTTCATAGAGCCAGTACGCCACATATGCGAAAAAGCCCGCGTTGAGTGCGGCCGCGAGGGGCCGGCCGCGCCGCGCCGCGTTTTTCATAAGGGCTTTTGTATATTGCGGCGGCGCCGGGGTCATGCGAGAAAACCCTCGAAAGCGGAAAGTCAAGACTAATTGTATCCAGCGTCGCACGCAGGAGCCAACGTCCCCAATAAAATGGCCGGCGCATCGGCCGGCCATTTCCCGCGGATTTCGCGAATGATGGATCGCGCTGCGTTTGGCGGAATCGCCTGAACGCAGGCGGCGCGCGCCGCGCTCTAGGTCAGATATTGGCCGCCATTGATGGTCAGCGTCGAACCCGTGATGAATCCCGCGTCGTCCGAGGCCAGGAACACGACCGCGCGCGCGATCTCTTCCGGCTCGCCGAGACGGCCGACGGCGATATAGGGGAGGATGTGCTTGTCGAGCACGTCCTGCGGAACGGCCTTCACCATCTCGGTGGCGATATAGCCCGGCGCGATCGCGTTGACGGTGATGCCCTTGGAGGCGGACTCCTGCGCCAGCGCCTTCACGAAGCCAATGTCGCCGGCCTTGGAGGCGGAGTAGTTGGTCTGACCCGCCTGGCCCTTCTGGCCGTTGATCGACGAGATGACGATGATGCGGCCGAAGCCGCGGTCGCGCATGCCGTTGATGACCGGGCGCGTGACGTTGAACAGCGAGTTCAGATTGGTGTTGATCACCGCCTGCCACTGCGCCAGCTCCATCTTGTGGAACAGGCGGTCCTTCGTGATGCCGGCGTTGTTGACCAGCACCTCGACCGGACCGAGATCCTTCTCGATGGCGGCGACGCCCGCTGCGCAGGCGTCGTAATCGGAAACGTCGAACTTGTAGACCGGAATGCCCGTCTCCGCCTTGAACTTGTTGGCGGCCTCGTCATTGCCGGCATAGGTCGCGGCGACATTGTAGCCGGCGGCCTTCAGCGCCTTGGAAATCGCCTCGCCAATGCCGCGGGTGCCGCCCGTGACAACTGCAACTCTTGCCATAATGGGTGTCTCCTCTGTTTCCGGTCCTAAAGAAAATCCGGCGCTGGACCGCGAGCCTTTGGGCTCGCATGTCGACAGCGCCGGGAAAAAGCGAGCCTGAAAGGCTCGCGGTCCGTTCTTACCGCTCGACGGTCAGCGCGATGCCCATGCCGCCGCCGATGCAGAGCGTGGCGAGGCCCTTCTTGGCGTTGCGGCGGCCCATCTCATGGAGCAGGGTGACGAGCACGCGCGCGCCTGAGGCGCCGATCGGGTGGCCAATGGCGATGGCGCCGCCATTCACGTTCACCTTCGCGAGATCCCAGCCCATGTCCTTGTTGACCGCGATGGCCTGAGCCGCAAAGGCCTCGTTCGCCTCGATGAGGTCGAGATCGGCGATCTTCCAGCCGGCCTTCTCCAGCGCCTTGCGCGACGCCGGGATCGGGCCCGAACCCATCACGGACGGATCGACGCCGGCGGTCGCCCAGGAAGCGATGCGGGCGAGGGGCGTCAGGCCGCGCTTGGCCGCTTCGGCGGCGGACATGACGACGAGCGCCGCGGCGCCGTCATTGATGCCCGAGGCGTTCGCCGCCGTCACCGTGCCGTCCTTGCTGAAGGCGGGCTTCAGCTTGGCGACGCCGTCGAGGGTCACGCCGTGCTTGACGTATTCGTCGCTGTCCACGACCACGTCGCCCTTCCGGGTCGAGATGGTGTAGGGGACGATCTCGTCCTTGAACTTGCCGGCCTTCTGGGCGGCTTCCGCCTTGTTCTGCGAGGCGACGGCGAAAGCGTCCTGCTCCTCGCGCGTGATCTGCCACTTCTTGGCGACGTTCTCGGCCGTGATGCCCATGTGGTAGTTGTTGAAGGCGTCGGTGAGGCCGTCCATGATCATCGTGTCGATGAACTTGACGTCGCCCATCTTGGTGCCGGCGCGCAGATGGGAGGCGTGGGTCGAGAGCGACATGGACTCCTGGCCGCCCGCGACGACGATCTGGGCGTCGCCGGCGTGGATCTGCTGGGCGGCGAGCGCCACGGCGCGCAGGCCTGAGCCGCAGACCTGATTGACGCCGAAAGCGGTGGCGCTGTCCGGCACGCCCGCCTTGATGGCGGCCTGCCGGGCGGGGTTCTGGCCGTGAGCCGCGGTCAGAACCTGGCCGAGAATGACTTCGCAGACATCCTTGGAGTCGACCTTGGCGCGCTCAAGAGCGGCCTTGACAGCAGCGGCGCCGAGCTCGTGGGCCGGAACCGTGGCGAAGGCTCCGTTGAACGATCCAACGGCGGTGCGCGCCGCGGAAACGATCACGATATCGGTCGTCATATCTGTCTCCCTTTAAGATTGGTCGGGCTCTGCAAGCCCCGTAAGCGCCCGGCCGGGGCGGATGTGGTTGAGCACTTCGCGCTTGCGTTCGTCAAGCCGCGGCCCGTTTTGCACGGATTTGAGGGTGAGCGAAAGGCTCTGACGAGGAAAATATTGCCGCAGGCGCCAAAATGCGTCTATCGTCAACCGGCTGGGCTTGACCTTTTTTTAGGCTGCCCGGACGGCGAGGGGAGCACTGTCAGGCGTATGGCGACCGAGAAGAAACCGACCACCATCAAAAAATACGCCAACCGTCGTTTGTACGACACGGGAACAAGCACTTACGTCACCCTCGAAGACCTTGCCGCCATGGTGAAGCGGGGGGAGGATTTTGTCGTCTGCGACGCCAAGACCGGCGAGGACATCACCCGCCCGGTTCTCACCCAGATCATCTTCGAGCAGGAGGGCAAGGACGGCCAGAGCCTGCTGCCGATCGCCTTCCTGCGCCAGCTCATCCGCTTCTACGGCGACTCGATGCAGATGCTCGTGCCGAGCTATCTGGAGTTCTCCATCGACAAGCTCACCAAGGAGCAGCAGAAGTTCCGCGAACAGATCTCCTCGGCCTTGCCCGCCGGCCCCTTCACCGAACCCACCCGCGCCGCCTTCCAGGCGATGGAGGAGCAGGCCCGCAAGAACATGGCCGTGTTCCGCCAGGCGCTGACCATGTTCAACCCCTTCGGCCTGCCGACCGAGGGCGTGAGCGGGACGACCGGGCCGTCGCTGGACGAGCATGAGGGCGTGGCGCCTGTCGCCAAGGAGGGCGGCGACGTGGCGGAGCTGAAGAAGCAGCTCGACGAGCTGAACAAGCGGATCGATAATTTGTCGAAGGGGTGAGGAAGGCGCGGGCATCGCTTTTTCTATAAATCATCCGGCCATTTTTGAGCCGTGTGGATGATCGTCAGGATTTCGCCGGCAAGCCCGCAGTCGCGGAGCTGATTCGGGCGACGACGCGGGACGCCGACTGAGGGCTGTCCTTGGTGATATAGACGCCGATCTGTTCAAGGCGCCTGAGCGCACGCCGGGTCCAGACAATGTTGCGCAAGCTCATGAAGTGCGGGCGGCGAACCTGGCCATGATCCGTGCGACGTCCTCGGGAGAAGCGAAATCCCCCGCCTCTGCATCCGCGAGGCCCGCCTCTATCTCGCGAACGCGCCATTCTTCCAGCCTGACGAAGTCTTCGATCGCCTGAGTTGCTACCAACGCAGGCGAGCGGTCGAGCTTCTTCGCCAGAAGGTCGAGTTTGCTCAAGGTCTCGTCGGGCAGTTGGGGGGTATTGACGTCATCGGGGCTAGCTCCTGGGGAGCAAATATTCGCTCGCGGCTTCCGCCCGTCAATACGTCACGTATTGAACCTGAAATGCATTACATCCCCATCCGAGACCACATATTCCTTCCCCTCCAGCCGTAGCCGTCCGGCGTCCCGTGCGCCAGCTTCGCCCTTGTTGGCGACGTAGTCGTCATAGGCGATCGTCTCGGCGCGGATGAAGCCCTTTTCGAAATCCGTGTGGATCACGCCCGCCGCCGCCGGGGCGCGGGTGCCTTTCTCGATCGTCCAGGCGCGCGCTTCCTTGGGGCCGACGGTGAAATAGGTGATGAGGCGCAAGAGCTCGTAGCCGGCGCGGATGACGCGGTTGAGGCCGGGCTCGGTCAGGCCGACGGCCTCCAGAAAATCCTTCTGCTCCTCAGGCGGCATCACGGCGATTTCGCTCTCGATCTTGGCCGACACCACGACCGAAGCCGCGCCCTCTTCCCTGGCGCGCGCCGCGACCCTGGCCGAGTTGCCGTTGCCCTCGGCTGCGGACTCTTCCTCGACATTGCAGACATAAAGGACGGGCTTGGACGACAGGAGCCCCAGCCCCTCGAAGGTCTTGCGCTCTTCCTCGGAGACCTGCGCCATGCGCGCGGGCTTGCCCTCGCGCAGCAGCGCGAGGCAGCGATTCATGAGGTCGACCTGCTCTTTCGCCTCCTTGTCGCCGCCCTTGGCCTTCTTTTCGAGCGCGACGACGCGCTTTTCGAGACTTTCGAGGTCCGCGAGCATCAGCTCGGTCTCGATCGTCTCGATGTCGCGGATCGGATCGACGCCGCCCTCGACATGGGTGACGTCGCCATCCTCAAAGCAGCGCACGACATGGGCGATGGCGTCGCATTCGCGGATATTGGCGAGAAACTGGTTGCCGAGCCCCTCGCCCTTGGAGGCGCCGCGTACGAGGCCGGCAATGTCCACGAAAGTGAGCTGGGTGGGGATGATCTGCTTGGAGCCCGCGATCTCGGACAACTTATCCAGGCGCGGATCGGGCACCGCCACCGCGCCGACATTGGGCTCGATGGTGCAGAAGGGATAATTCGCGGCTTGCGCCGCAGCGGTCTGCGTGAGCGCGTTGAAGAGGGTCGATTTGCCGACGTTCGGCAGACCGACAATGCCGCATTTGAAGCCCATATCCGTCCCGCTTGTCTGGAGAATGTCTTGCTGGCGCGGGGTATGCGGGGCGGCGGCGCAAAAGGCAAGGGGCGCCCGAAGCGCCCCCGCATTTTCCCTAACGTCTGAAGAGCCTCAGAGGCTCTTCAGATATTCCAGCAGCGCCCGCTTCTCCTCCGGAGTGAGCTTGGTCCCGAATTCGTGGCCGCAACGGCTGTTGCCGGAGCTGCGATTCGAGCAGTCATCCGCCGTGTAGGTGGAGCTGAGTCCGGGCTGGTCCTTGGCGAGGCCGACCTTCTCGATGTCATAGGCCGGGCCGACCTTGAAGGAGGCGGGGCGTTCGGCGGCGGGTTTCAGCAGGTCTTCCAACGTCGGCACCGAGCCGTTGTGGAGATAGGGCGCGGCCGCCCAGACGCCGTTCATCACGCGCGATTCATAAGCGAAGGCGGGCGCCTGTTCAGGCTTCCGATAAACGCTCTTCAGCGCCTGGCTCAGCTTTGCGACGACCGCCGATCTGAGCGCCTCGGGCCGCGCCGGCTTGACCGGCAGGCAGTCGTCGACGATCGGCTGGAAAACGTCGAGGCCGAAATGTAGCGGCGCCTCCAGGATCGAACCGATAACGGAGAGGCCGAGGATGGAGATGATTTTGTCGGTCTTCTCCAGCGGCTGGTTGACGCCCGGCAGGAAGGCGATCGACGCGCCTTCCAGCACGCCGGTGTCGGCCTCTCGCCCGAGCACCGAATATTCCTTCGAGTCGGTGCCCACGTCCTGTATCGGCGTCAACCAGGTGCTGGGATTGCAGACGCGCGCCGCGCCCGCCTTGATCTCGTGGCATCCCTTCGCGCAGCCGCCGTTCCTCGGGTCGCGGTGGAAAATTTCGTCGCCCTTCCGGACCAGTTCCGCGTTCAGGGCGAAGGGCCATTTCGGCGGCGCGATTTGCTTCAACAGGATTTCAAGCTGTTGCAGGCCTGCGTAGTTGAGCGAGGAGTCGTTGAGAAAGTTGACGACGTTCGGCAGGAAAGTCTTGGTCGGGCGGTAGACGCCGAAAACGCCATAGACCTCGCCGACATTTCGCGCGAGCCCGAGAATGTCGTCGCCATTCTTGGCGAAGCCCGGCCATTGCGTGGTGTCCTGGATCGGCGCGTTCCAGACGAAGGGATAGCGCACCGGCGCATCCGCATGCGCGATGTTCTTTTGGATGATGCGGTTCGGCGGCTCGCCAATGTCGAGGCCGGCGACCCGGTTGAAGATCATGGACACGGCGTCCGCGCGGCCGACGCCCCAGCCTGGCGTGACAAGCGATCCGCTCATGATCGCATGATAGGGTTTGAACCAGGCCTCGACGTCCTGCCGCAGCTCCTTGCGGCCTTCGTCGCCATTTACATTGAGCGCCTTGGCGAAGGCGTCAAAGGCCGCGTCGTTGTGCAGCACGCTGTCGACCGACTTGTCGATGTCCGCGAGCAGCGACTGGAAGTCGGTGAGAGCCGGGCCGCCGTCGATGCGCCACGAGACGCCCTGAGCCTCGATCTGGCGCGTATGGCAGGCCGAGCAGGTCATGCTAAGGGTTCTGACGCCATTCTCGGTCGCGGTCAGAAACCCGACAGGCAGCCCGGGGGTGGGGCTGTCCGGATTCGGGAGATAGCCGTAGCGGGCCATGCTGTCGTCGAGGAAGCCCGAGCCGTCCGGGCGCTTGAGCGCCTTGAACCAGGCGAAGGGAATGATGCGCGCGCCCTGGTCCCGCGTATAGAAGTCGAGGCGGTTCGCCGGCGTCCATTTGTCGCCTTGGTTCGCATATCTTACTTCCGCAGCGGACGGGACTGTCGAAGCCAGGGAGATAAGTGAAGCCGCGGCGAGCGAGACGAGCGACGACGATATGAATCGATTGGATTCCAACATGGCGTTCTCCCAATTGAATCGGAAATATTTTTGCGCAAGAGACCACAAAATCCCGTCGCTCGCAATTGCAGATCGCGTGCAAAACGCATGTCATTGCATGCAAATTTCGCTCGAATTGAGTTGACCATCTCCGCATCGCGGTCGAAAAGCGGCGGAAACGCATTTGCGCGCGAGGCTACGCGCTGGAGAAACGGCTCGAACATGGCGACCGACAGAATGACGAGGAGCGCGCGTTCGATCCGCGCGAGTCTTTGCAAAGGTCTTGGCGCAAGTCTTGGCGCGGGATTGATGGCCAGCGCGCTGGCGGTCGCGAGCCCTTCGCAGGCGCAAAACGCGCCCGCCGCCGCGTCGCCAACATCGGCGCCCGCCCCTGCGACTCCAGCGCCCGCGCCGGCCCCCGCGCCCGCCGAACAGGCGGCGCCGACGCCGGCCGCCGACGCTCCCGCGCCGAAGCCGAAACCCAAGCCCCGCCCGCCGGCCCCGCCGCGCGAGACGGCGCTCTCCGACGATCCCACCCCGGTTCTCCAGCCCGAGACTTTTTTCACGACGTCGAAGGCCTCGGAGCGTTATGCGCAGATCGTCGATCTCGGCGGCTGGCCGACAGTCGGCGTCGCGCTGAAACCGGGCGCAAAAGGGCCGGCGGTCGCGGCGCTGCGCCGGCGCCTCGCGGCGGAGGACGACGCGCTTTCCGACACGCGCAAGCAGGCATGGGACAATGAGCTGACGGCCGCCGTGAAGCGCTTCCAGTTCCGCATGGGGCTGAAGCAGACGGGCGTCGTCGCGGGCGCCACGCTGAAAGCGCTCGACATTCCCGCCAATGTCCGCTTCCGGCAGCTCGCCTCCAGCGCGCAGCGCCTTGCGGGCCTCGATTTCCCCTTCGGCGACCGCTACATCGTGGTGAACATCCCCTCGACCGCCGTCGACGCCGTCGAGAACGACCGCGTCGTCCGCCGCTATGTCGCCATTGTCGGCGATCCCGAACATCATTCGCCGGAAGTGCAGGCGAAGGTCGTCGCCGTCAACATCAATCCGACATGGACCGTGCCGACCTCCATCATCAAAAACGAGATCGCGCCGAAGATGCTCGCCGATTCCGGCTATCTCGCGCGCCAGCACATCCGCGTGTTGAACAACAAGGGCGAAGAGGTCGATCCGCGCTCGATCAACTGGGCGAGCGAGAAGGCGATGAACTACACGCTGCGCCAGGACTCTGGCGCGGGCAATTCGCTCGGATCGATCCGCATCTCCATGCCCAATCCGCATTCCGTCTATATGCACGATACGCCGTCGCGCAATCTCTTCGCCAACGACTACCGCTTCCTCTCGCATGGCTGCGTGCGCGTGCAGGGCGTCGTCGATCTCGCGGCCTGGATTCTCGACGGCGCGAGCGGGCCTTCAGTCGCAAAAGAACAGATCAACGCAAAGATCGCGAGCGGCGAGCGCGAGGAGGTTAAGCTCGCCAAGCCCGTGCCAGTGGTGTGGGTTTATATGACGGGCTGGGCGTCGGCAGATGGCGTAGTGCATTTCCGGGATGACGTTTATCACCTCGACGAGGTGGGAGGCGACGCGGGGCAGTAGGGACGCCTCCCGCTCCCCGCTTGGCGGGGAAAGCTCTACTTCCCATGCTCCCGCGCGCTTTCGTGCCAGCCGCGCAGCAGGTAATGGGACAATCCCGCAAGCGCCGCATAGATCGCAAGCCCCGTCGCCGAGATCAAAGCGAGCGCCGCGAACATGCGGGCGATGTCCAGCCGAAAGCCCGCCTCCACGATGCGATAGGCGAGGCCCGTTCCCTGGCCTGAGGCGCCGGCGGCCAGCTCCGCGACGATGGCGCCGATAAGCGACAGGCCGCCGCCGATGCGCAACCCCGTGAGGAATTGCGGCAATGCCGCCGGCAGGCGCAGATAGACGAGCTTCTGCCAGGCCGAGGCGCGGTAAAGCTCGAAGAGATCGCGCAAGGCGTGATCCACGGAGGCGAGGCCGAGCGCCGTATTCGACAGGATCGGGAAGAAGGCCACGAGAAAGGCGCAGACCAGCACTGCATTTTCAGGCCGCATATAGACGAGCAGCAGCGGCGCGATGGCGATGATCGGGGTCACCTGCAAAACGATGGCGAAAGGCAGCAGCGCCCGCTCCAGCCATTTGGATCGCGCCAGCAGCAGGGCGAGCGCGACGCCGCAGACGGCGGCGACGAGAAGCGCCTTCAGCGTCACGCCGAGCGTGACAAGGAGCGACGAGAAGAGAAGCTCGCGATCCTCGATCAGCTTCGTGAAGATCGCGCTGGGCGCCGGCAGCACATAAGGCGGGATGGCCTTCCATGCGACGATCCATTCCCAAAAGCCCAGCGCGGCGGCGAAGACGGCGAGCGGGATCGCGATGTCGCGTAGTTTAATCACGCGGCTTCTCCTGTCGCCTCGCGCAGCGCGCGGGAGGCGCGACGGCAGATGTTCGAGAAGGCCTCGCTCAGGCGAAACTCCGCGTCGCGCGGCAATTCCGAGTCGATCTCGATCTCGTCGACGATGCGCCCGCGCGGCTTCGACATGACGACGATGCGCGTCGAAAGAAAGGCGCTTTCATAGATCGAATGCGTGACGAAGACGATCGTCGCGCCGAGATCGCGTTTCAGCGCGACGAGATCGTCATTGAGCCTGAAGCGCGTCACTTCGTCGAGCGCGGCGAAGGGCTCGTCCATCAGAATGAGCGAGGGCTTCGTCACCAGCGCGCGGGCGATGGCGCAGCGCATCTTCATGCCGCCGGAGAGTTCACGGGGCAGCGCGTTCGCGAAGTCGGCGAGACCCACGCGCGCGAGCGCCTCCATGATGCGTGGCTGCGCCTTGGCGCGGCTCACGCCGGCGAGGCGTAGCGGCAGATAGACATTGTCGAACACGCTCGCCCAGGGCAGCAGCGTCGGATCCTGGAAGACGACGCCGAGATTCTTGCGCGCCATCGGGTCGGCCCATGTAATGGCGCCGGCGCTCGGCTTGGCGAGGCCGGCGATAAGCCGCAGCACGGTCGATTTGCCGCAACCTGAAGGGCCAAGGAGCGTCAGCGTCTCGCCCTCGCGCACGTCGAGATCAAGCCCTGCGAGCGCCGTGACGCCGTTGGGGAAGGTCTTGGAGACGGCGTGCAGGGAGAGGCAGGGAATGGCCATGGGCGTCTCTCCAGGTCATCGTAAGGAGCGAAGCGACGAAGCAATCCGGAGCCGTGACGCGGCCCCGGATTGCTTCGCTTCGCTCGCAATGACAATTGTCATCGCCGCAGCTCCATCCCGACCTTCTTGCCGATGAAGCGCAGCGTATAGCCTTTCCTGTAATCCAGCTCCGCCGGAACGACGCCCGCCTTCGCCATCTTATCGAAGAAGCTCTTCATGCGGGCATCGGTCATCGCGCCGACGCCCAATGTCAGGGCGTCGCCTGAATCGACAACGCCGCGCTCTTTCATCTTTGCGACCGAGAAAGCGAGCTGTCCGTCCGTCATCTCGGGGTTGTCGCGCTTGATGGCGGCGTTGGCGGCGGCGTTGTCGCCATAGAGGTAATTGTACCAGCCGAGGATGGAGGCGTCGACGAAGCGCTGAACGAGGTCCGGCTTTTTCTCGATCGTCTCGGCGCGCGTCTCGATCGTCGTCGAGTAGCTGTCATAACCGTAATCGGCGAGCAGAAAGACGTTCGGCGCGAAGCCGCCTTTCTGTTCGATCGCATAGGGCTCCGACGTCAGGATGCCTTCCTGCACGGATTTCCTGTCGGCAAGAAAGGGCGCGGCGTTGAAGCCGTAGGGTTTCGCCTTCTCGTCCTTGAAGCCGTATGTTTGCTTCAGCCATTGCCAGACCGATGCGCGGAAATCGCTGGCGATGAAGACAGTCGCTTTCGGCAAATCCTCAAAACGATCGAGCCCTTCGCTCGGATGCGACATGAAGACCGCGGGCTCGATCTGAAACATGCTCGCCACTGTGACGGTGGGCACGTTCTGCTGCACGGATTCGAACATCTGGATCGTGTTCGCGCCCATGGCGAAATCGACGCGGCCAGCGGCGAGGAGCAGGCGGGCGTTGATCTGCGGGCCGCCCTGCTGGATCGCGACGTCGAGGCCGTAACGGGCGTACGTGCCGTCCACGACCGCCTGATAGAAGCCGCCATGCTCGGCCTGCGCGCGCCAGTTCGTCGCGAACGTCACCCTGTCGAGCGCGGAGGCGGGCAGGGCCGGAAGTATGGTGAAGAAAGCGATAACAAGCCGAATGAACATGCTGCGGCGCTCCGTTGAAGCGCGCGCAGCATACACGAAATCGTGAGGCTAGATGCCGCTGGATTTGGACGAAAAGTGAAACCTCTCCGCCAGCATGGGAGGCGCCGCAGGGGCGCCGCCGCCGACCGCGCGCCAGACGCGCTCGGTTTTGCCGAGGGCGACGATGTTGGCGAAAAGCTCGCCCAGTCGCTGGTTGAAGCGCATATTGCGCACGGGCGCCGTCACGCGGCCATTCTTGATCAGGAAATTGCCGTCGCGCGTGAGGCCCGTGAGCAGCAGGCTTTTCGGCTCCACCATGTTTTCATACCAGATGCGCGTCACCAGCACGCCGCGCTTCACGGCGCGGATCATGTCGTCGAGCGAGGCGTCGCCGCCTTCGATGATGAAATTGCGCGCGAAGGGGATCGGCTCGGCATTGGTCTTTTGCGCCCATGAGCGCGAACGGTAGAGCGTCGAAACGACGCCTTTGTCGATAAAGGCGCGGGCGCGATGCGGCACGCCCTCCCAGCCCACGGCGCCCTCGGGCGCCAGCGGATTGGCGGGATCAATGCGGATGGTGAGCTTCTCGTCGAAGAGCTTCTCGCCGATCATGGTCCCGCCGCCCGGCCGCGCATAGAAGCTGCGGCCCTCGTCGGCCGCGCGCGCGTCCATGGCGCTCATCACCCAGGAGGCGAGTTCCGCCACGGCGACGGGTTCGAGGACGACCGTATAATCGCCCGGTTCGAGATCGACGGGCTCGACATCGTACGCCGCTTTCGCGCAGGCGCGCCTCGCGATCGCCTCCGCGTCGAGGCGTGCACTGAAGAATTCATGCGCGCCCGCCCAGCCGGACCATGTGTCGCTCTTGTTGCGCGCCGTGGCGGAGAGGTCGATTTCGCTGCGACGCTCATAGGCGAAAAGGCCGTTGCTTGTCGCAAGCGCCTCGAACCGCCGCGCGCCCGACGCGCAGCCGAAAGTGTCGACATTGCTGCGCCCGCCTTCCTCGATGACGCGCGCCGCCTGCGCGGCGAGCGCATCGAGCTTCAGCGAGGCGGCGTTGTCGTCATAGCGCGCGGAGGCGTCGTATTCCTGCGGGCCGAGCGGCGGGACATAATCGGGGTCCACGGGCAGCATCCGCGCGATCTCTTCCGATCGCGCGCGCGCGGCTTCGAGCGCGGCGCCGTCGAGATTGGCTGTGGCCACCGAACCGACGCGTCCCCCAATATGGGAGGAAATGCGCACGGCGGCGTCGGAAGTCGCGATGTTCGTCGTCGCGCCGCCGCGGGCGAAGCGCAGGCTGTAATCCTCGCCCCCGTCGATCTTCACCACGCAGGCGTCCGCCTCGGATCGTTCGAGGATTTTTTCCGCGATGGACTTGGCGTCGTCGGATGAAAGAAACATTCGCTCAGGCGCCGCCGCTCGTATTCAGCACCCGCACCTTGCGGAAGCGCGCAAGCGGCGCGCCATGCGAGACGGGCGCGACCTGCACGGGCTCCGCCTTGCCGCAGGTGAAAGTGCCGTCGAGATGGTAGGTCGAGACGTCGCCCAGCCCGTCGAGCGCGTTCCAGAAAGGAATTGTACGGCCCTGATAAGCCACGTCGCGCAGCATCTCCCCGAGCGCGCCGTTCCTGATCTCATAGAAGAGCTGGCCGCCGAACTGAAAATTGTCGCGCTGCTGATCGATGCTCCAGCTTCCCGCGCCGACGACATAGATCCCGTTCTCTATGCCGCCCGCGAGATCGTCGAGCGAGCATTTCTCCGGGTTCGGCGCGAGCGAAATGTTCGGCATGCGCTGAATGGGGAAGGAGGTGGGGCTGTCGGCGTAGGCGCAGCCGTTCGACGCGGAGAGGCCGATATAATGGGCCTGTCCCAGCGCCATCTGGAAATTCCTGAGGACGCCCTTTTCGACGATCCTGAATTCCGCCGCCGCGGCCGGCGCGCCGTCGTCGTCATAGCCGATGGTCGAGAGCGCGCCGGGCTGCGAGCGATCGGCGACGATGGTCATCAGCTCCGAGCCGAAGCGCAGATTGCCGAGCATGTCGGGCTTCACGAAGCTGGTGCCGGCGAAATTCGCCTCCCAGCCGAGCACGCGGTCGAGTTCGGTGGAATGGCCGACCGTCTCGTGAATCGTGAGCCAGAGATTGGTCGGGTCGATGATGAGGTCGTAATCGCCGGCGACGACAGGCCTGGCGTCGAGCTTTTCGCGCGCTTGCCGGCCGGCGAGCGACGCTTCTTCGAGCAGCCCGGCGCCCGTCACATATTCCCATCCGGCGCCGCGCGCGGGCGTCAGGCTGTCTCGCGAGGCCATGCGGCCGGCGGCGCGGTCGATCGCGGTCGCGGTGAAGCTCGGATGGACGCGCGTGCGCGTCTGCCAGACGCGGGCGCCGAAACTATTGGCGAAGAGCCGCTCCTCGCGGGCGATGGAGAGCGAGGCCGAACAGAAATCCGCGCCATTGTCGCGCGCCGTGGCCGATATGGCGAGCAGCAGGTCCGCCTTGTCCCGCGTCGGGATTGAGAAGGGATCGACGCCCATGGGCATGATCCATTCGGCCTCATGCGCGGGAAGCCTTTCCAGCGCGATCGGCCGTCCCTGGATCGGCTGCACGGCGCGGGCGTTTTCCAGCGCGCGCGCGGCGCCTTCGCTCACGCTCGCGGCGTCAAGGCGGCGGGCGCCGTAAAAGCCCCAGGAGCCGCCGAGCAGCACGCGCAGCCCGAAGCCGCGCGTGGAGCGCTCGTCGAAATGCTCCAGCCCGTCGTCCTTGGCGTAGGAATATTCCCGAAGCGTCTCGCCGAGGCGGATATCGGCATAGCTCGCGCCGCCGCGCCTGGCGGCTTCGAGCGCGAGGCTCGCAAGGTCGTCGAGCAGGGCCCGGTCGAGCGCGAAGCGTACGCTCGCCGCGGCGGAGCGTTCGGGCGCGTCCATGACGGGCGCAGTTTTCGGCGCCACTTGAGTTTCTCCGTGGATTCAGTCTGCTAATTTGAGCGCTTCAGGCGCGTTTGGCAAATCCGGCGCCACGGCGCCCTTGTCCTCCCGCCAACCGCAGGCGGCCATGGCCTCCAGCATATGCGCCGGCGCTGGCGCTTCCACGCGCACCGGCCCCTTGCTCTCCTGCATCGGGATCGCGATCGCGCGCGCATGGAGATGCAGCGGCGGCGAACCTTCCCTCCGGCCCGTGCCGTAAACGGGGTCGCCCAATATCGGCCAGCCCATCGCCTGCGCATGGACGCGAATCTGGTGCGTGCGGCCTGTATGCGGCGTGAATTCGATGAAGGCCAGCGGATTGTCCGGGGAGCGGCCGAGAACGCGCCAGCTCGTGCGCGAGGGCAGGCCCATCGGGTCCGGCTGCATCCACCAGCCGCGCGCCGCGTCGAGACGCCCGAGCGCCAGGTCGATCTCGCCTTCGTCCGCGTCCGGGCCGCCTTCGACGATGGCCCAGTAGGTCTTGGAGATCCGGCCCGATTTGAACAGCTTACCGAGCCGTTCGAGCGCCTTCCGGTGGCGGCCGAGCACGAGGCAGCCGGACGTGTCCTTGTCGAGGCGATGGGCGAGAGCGGGCGCGCGGGGCAGGCCGAAGCGCAACTGGTCGAAGGCGTCTTCGAGGCTCGGGCCGCCCTTGGGGCCGCGATGCACGGGGACGCCGGCCGGCTTGTCGATGACGAGCGTCAGCCCGTCGCGATGGAGGAGGCGGGAGAGGAGATCCATGCGGCGCTTATAGCAGGAGGCGGCCTATTTGCGGGCCGCAACATTCGCGGAGAGCGACATGGCCGAGCCGATGAATTTTCCGTATTTGTGCAGCCATTCGTCGGTCAGATGCACGCCGTCGAACTTGTAATATTCCTCGTGGCCCTCGAATTTGTCGATGAAGTTGTCGAACTCCATCACGTTCATGTCCGGATAATCGCGCCAGAGCGCCACGCGATAGACGTCGTTCACCTGAAAATCGCAACCGTCATAGACGCAGCGCAGAATATTGCGCTTCATCCGGCTGAACAGGTTCGGCGGCTTGAACCAGCGCTCATTGACGCGCGGAATGGCGATGACTTCCACGTCTTCGACATCGGAGAAATAATCGACGAGCTTTTTCGTATATTCGACATAGGCCGAGGCGCCGACATGCTGGATCTCGTCGTTGACGCCGTTCATGATGACGACCTTGTGCGGGGTCTTTCCCTCGAAAAGCGCGTAAAGTTTGTATCTCGGATATTTCTCGCGCAGCTCCGTATAGAGGAGGCGCGAATTTCGTCCGTTGAAGCCGATGCTGCAGGCGGCGACGCCCCTGCCGCCCAGCCGTTCGGAGACCGCTCGCGGCAGCTCGGGAAAGAGCTTGCCCTCCGAGGTCCAGGACTCGCCGATGACGAGCACGCGATAGTCGCCCTGGCTGCTATCGACTTCGGAGCAAGCCACCGAGGGCGCATCCGTTCGCTTGAGCGTGAGCAGGATCAGGCCGGTCGTCACGAAGAGGACGAAAAAGGCGCGCCGCAGATGCGGCAGCAGGATTGCGAAACCTTGCGAAATCAAAGCGACGGACCTGCCGACCTGCGGCGCCGCCACAGTGGCGACGCCCAGGCGTCTCTTAGCAGTTCCGGCGCGCGGCGGCCAAGCGGGCGCGGTCGCGCCGACGATTCAGGCGGCGACCGGCAACGGTTGCGGGCCGGCGACGCGGCGGCTCGCGACCCAGGCCGCCCGCATCTTGCTGATGGGGTGATCGTACAGCAGCCAGATCAGCCAGGACCCCGCGAGGATGACGATCAGCGCCTCCGAGCAGAGCAGGAAGCGCTGGGCGTAGTCGCCTTCTCCCGTTCCCAGCGCGCCGATCACCGACCAGTGCAGCAGATAGAAGACGTAGGACATGTCGCCGATCATCCGGTCGGTCGCGCCGGTCCTTTGCTGCGTCGTGTAGATCGCCCAGGGCGTCATCAACACGGCGATCAGAAGGTTTGTCTTGACGCCGAAGGCGAGGAGCGGCCCCTGCGTCTCGCCTAACGCCAGATCCTTCGCGAAGATAAGGCTGCATAGAAACAGCAGGGCGAGCGTCGCGTAGAGAGCGCGATAGGCCAGCCTCCGGCTCGGAATGATCTTGTGGCTCGCCGCCGCGACGCCCAGTCCGAAAAACAGCAGGAAGGGCGCGACCGTCGTCGCTCCGCCGAGCGCCCGGGAGAGAACCGAAAGCGCCATGCAGGCGATGAGAACGTAGACGTTTCGCGCGACGAGGAAGATGAAGAGCGGCGCGACCAGATAGAACTGCAACTCCATGTCCAGCGACCAGCCAGGCACATTCGCCTGATAGGGCAGGGAGTTGTAACCAAGGATCATGACGTTCGAGAAAAGTTGGCGCACGATTCCCCCGGCGTCATCGGGGGCCGCGCCACGCCAGAACAGCAGCGCCCATGCGATCCCCGAACACAGGGCGAAGACGGGCGCGATCCGCCAGAAGCGCGAAACGAGAAAGGTGGCGTAGGCCGCGCTCGTCTTCGAATAGGTGTTCGTCCACATGGTCGCGACCCAATAGCCGCTGAGCACGAAGAAGATCAGCACGGCCGACAGGCCCAGATTGAACATGGTCGTGTGGTGCGCGAAGACGGCGAAGGCCAGCGTCATCCTCAGCACGCCGGGCGAAGCCATTTTGTCGGTTGCGGCCATGTCGGCTCCTCAAGCGTGCGGCAAGGACCAGGCGACGCCGTAAGGTGGAAACAATTCACTCTACGGTCGGGAGCGACCGAAAAATCCGTGTCAATCTGTCGCGCGTCAATTTGGGCCGCGCGGCGCTCCGGCGGCGGTCG
Organism: Methylocystis sp. JAN1; assembly: GCF_052186135.1. Taxonomy (GTDB): domain Bacteria; phylum Pseudomonadota; class Alphaproteobacteria; order Rhizobiales; family Beijerinckiaceae; genus Methylocystis. The sequence goes on from NZ_CP181499.1 coordinate 1,471,665, forward strand.
CCGCGTGTTTCACGCTCTCTTGCGGGATGTTAAGAGGGGCGCCATGACCATTTCCTCTCCCTCCTCGAAGCTCCGCGTCGACCTCGCCAAGGGGGTCGCGCGGCTCCTCATCGACAATGGCTCGAAGCGCAACGCCTTCGATCTGGACATGTGGCGCGCATTGCCGCCGATCTTCGCGGCGATCGACGCCGAACCCGAGGCGCGGGTCGTCGTCGTCTCCGGCGCGCCGGGACTGCCCTTCTGCTCGGGCGCGGATATTTCGGAATTTTCCACCGTGCGCGCGACCAGCGAAGGCGGGCGCGCCTATGAGCAGGCCAATGTAGAGGCTTTCGAGGCCATTTCCTCCTGCTCCAGGCCGATCGTCGCCGCAATCTCCGGCTTCTGCATGGGCGGGGGCATGGGGATCGCCTCCGCCTGTGATCTGCGCATCGCGCAGGAGGGGGCCGTCTTCGGCATTCCTGCGGGACGGCTCGGCGTCGGCTATCCGCCCTCCGCCATGCGTTTCGTCGTGGCGGCGGTCGGCCCGCAACGGGCGATGGAGCTTTTCTTCACCGCGCGGCGCGTGAGCGCGGAGGAGGCGCTGGAGATCGGTTATCTCTCGCGCATCTTCGAGCAGGAGAGCTTCGAGGGCGGCGTCGACGATCTTGCGGCGACCATCGCCGCCAACGCGCCGCTCACCTTGCGCGCCGCCAAAGCCGCCATCCGCGCAGCCGCGCAATTGCCGAACGCCCCGACGCCGGCGCAGTGCGAGGCGCTGGCGAAGGACTGCTTCGACAGCGCCGATTACATGGAGGGCCGCGCGGCGTTTCTGGAGAAGCGCGCGCCGAGGTTCCGCGGGCGATAGCCTGTCGCCCGGCTGAGCGCGGGGATTCCCGATATCGCGCGCCCCGCAATGAATCCTCGAAAGCGTCTATGATCTCGCCATCAGCTCAAGCGCCAGCCCATAGATCCGCGTGCGCGACGCTTCCGGCAAGGTGCGCAGCACTTCGAGATAGGTCTGGCCGGCGGCGCACATTTTCGCGTCGTCGAGCGGTGGGTCCGGCATCTTGCCGTCGAGCAGCGCGTCGATTTCCGCCTTGTCGAGCCCGCGCGCCTGGAGCGCCGACTCCAGCGCCTTGAAATCGGCTTCGTTGGGCTGCGCGCGAGCGATGTTCTTCGTCTGCCCGCTGACCATGGCTTCGAGGCTCGCCGTCGCCATATCGGCGACGAGCGGACGCTGCGCGGCGGCGAAGCGCTGGAAATCGAGATTCGTCGCGCCGTAAAGGAAAGCGACGCACATCTTCTTGTCCTCGCGGGCGACCGCCTGCAGCACGTCGAGCTGCCTGGCGAAAACGCGGGACATGGCGTCCGGCTCCGCCTTCGCGGCGAGCGCGCCACGCGACTGGCGCAGCCGACGAACCGCCTCCGACAGGTAATAATCGGCGCTTTGCTCCAGCCTGGTTTCGGCGAGGCGCGCGGCGAATTCATTGAGCGCGGCCTCGTAATCCTGCGTGAAGGTCTCGCGCATGCGCGCGAAATAGCGCGCATATTCCGGCGTCTGCGCAATGGCCGCCTCAACCGTCTGACGCGCCGTTCCCTTGTCGACCGGCGCCGAAAGGGCGGCGAGAGAGCCGCCGCCGGGCTTGACGGGGACGAACGCCATCATCATCAGGCCGACGCCGAGACATATCGCCACGACGGCCGCGGCGGCGAGCGCCAGAACTCTTTCAATCAGCATTGGGATGCCTTTGCGCGGCGAGACCGACGCGGGAATTTATGCCAAAGGAGGCGGCGCTGAAAAGAGTCCCCGCGCGTCTGGCTTAACGAGACGCGCGAGCCGGGCCTTCTCGGCGCGATGGGCGACGAGCAGCGCGATATGGCGGTTGAGGTCATAGGTCCAGCGCCCGCCGCGGGCGCGTTCGGCCCGCAAGGCGCGTTCGATCTCGCACAACACCAGACGCGCGGCTTCCGGCGTTTCACTGAGAATGGTTTCGCGGGAGAGGCGATGAAAGCGCGATAGCGCGTCGAGACGGTCATAGCCGGCGAGGCTGGCGTCCAGCGCGGCGTTGAGCGCCGGCCGGGCGGCGCTTTTCAGCCGCGCCAAGGCGCGGGTCCTGGCTTGGGCGTCGGATGAAGAGAATGCTTTGGAGATGACGGACATGGCTTGGGCCTCCTCGGCGCAGAGGATGGCCGCGCCCGCGTCCCTGGGGATAGAATTTTTTCCGCTTGAATAGGATTATGTTCCGACATAACGTTTCGGGGTCACTTCAAGAAGAGGCGTCGATGTCGATTTCCTGTTTTGAACCAAGGCCCTTTCCAATCATCGGGCTCAGCGTCGCGGCGGCGGCGGCGGTCGCGCGCATTCCCGCCGCCGCGCTTGCCTCGCCCGCCCGGCGCCGCGCGCCGGTCGCCCGGGCGCGCCAGCTTGCGGTCTATCTCCACCATGTCGCGCTCGGCGCGAGCCTCTCGGCCTGCGCACGGGCCTTCGCCCGCGACCGCGCCACAGTGCGCCACGCCTGCGCGGCGATCGAAGATTTGCGCGACGACCCGCACGTCGACCGCTGGGCCGCGCGGCTGGAGCTGGCGCTCGCGGCGCAGCGCGACATGGTGTGCGACCTGCTTCGTGAAGCCGAAGGAGCGGCGCGATGAGAAAATCCGGTCGAAAGATGGGGGGAGAAACGGCGCGGGCGCTTCGCCGCCTGCTGGAGGCGCTGGGCGAAGCCGGCGCGAGCGCGGCGCCCAGCGATCTCGAGGACGATATGATCGTCGTGCTCGCGCCCCGCAACGGCGTCACCGTCGTGCGTGCGCGCCTTCCCGCCGCGGCTGGCGAAGCCGCCTTGTCTCGGGGCCTTGCGGAATGGACGCGTGAGGGCGGAGGCCGGCGCTTGCGGATCTCCGAGCCCGGCCGCGCTTTCTTGCGTCGCGCGGCGTCCCATCAGTCCACGCTCGATCCGTTCCGCGCCCAGCACGGCGCCTATGAGAAGCGGCCGCCGGAGAAAGGCGCGCGGCCGACGCTCGTAAACGAGGCGGAGAGTCCCCTCGGATGGCTGGCCCGGCGGAAGGGCGCAGACGGCAGGCCGTTTCTGTCGTCAGCGCAGATCGAGGCGGGCGAGCGCTTTCGCCGCGACATCGAGCAGGCGCAAATTCTTCAGCGAGTCACCGTCAATTGGGAGGCGGCGATCGCCTCGCCTCGCCGCGGCGCGGAGGCGGGCGCCGCCGTCACCGAAATCGCCATGGACGCCCGCCGGCGCCTGGCCCGGGCCTATGACGCCGTCGGGCCGGATCTCGCGGGATTGCTTACCGACGTCTGCGGCTATCTCAAGGGGCTGGAGGCCGTCGAAAGCGAGCGCGGCTGGCCAGCGCGATCGGGCAAGGTGGTGCTGAAGATCGCGCTGGACCGCCTCGCGCGGCATTACGGAATCGGTAGCGAAGCGATGGGCCCCGCGCGCGCGAAGGGCCTGCTGCATTGGGGCGCGGAGGATTTCCGGCCGAGCCTGTGAGCGCCGGCGCATGAGAGGCCGGCTCGCTCCGGCCTCTGCGACAAGGCGAGCCGGCTTCCGCCTGGCGGAATCGCTCCAATGGGAGGGCGCGCCTGTCGGCCATGATGGCGAAGTCGCTCTTTCTCTCCCGTCGAAAACGTCAGCGCCGAGCCCTTGACTAAAAACTATCAAGATATATCTTAGTGCTGTCTAAGAAAAGGAGACATGTTTTCATGCATAACAACCACAACCATCGGCATTCCAGCGAAAGGCCAGATCACTGCAGCTTGCGGGCCATGCGCGGCGGCGGACGGCAGGGTTTTGGTTACAGAGGCTTTGGACGCGGCGGCGAGGAGCGGGGCGGTGGGCGGGGCGGACGACGCCGGATGTTCGAAGCCGGCGAATTGCGCCTCGTCATTCTGCTTCTGTTGGAGGGCGAGCCCCGGCACGGCTATGACGTTATTCGGGAAATTGAGACGCGGACGGGCGGCGTTTACGCCCCGAGCCCCGGCATCGTCTATCCGACGCTGACCCTGCTCGAGGAGCTTGGGCAAGTCGAGGCCCGGGTGACGGAAAGCGCGAGGAAGCTTTACGCGATCACCGAAACGGGTTCTTCCCATCTTGCGGAAAACCGGCGTGAGGCCGAAGCCGCGCTCGCGCGGCTCGATGAGCTGCGTCAGAAAAGCGAAGTCGTGGACGCGGGCCCCATCCATCGGGCGATGAACAATCTCAAGGCCGTCCTGAGCCAGCGTCTGTCCGGCCAGCCCGGCAAGGAGCTCCTGTTTTCAGTCGCCGACCTCATCGACGAGGCCGCGCGAAAAATCGAGCGCCTCTAACCCCGACCGCGCTGGCGCCATTCACCCCGCCAGCACGTCGCGCGCTTCCTTCTTGATGCGCTCAACCATGGACCGCAGCCCGTTGGCGCGCTGGGGCGTGAGATGCGCGGCGAGGCCGAGCTGCTCGAACAGCGGCGCCGCGTCGGTCTCGACGATCTCCTGCGCGCGGCGGCCGGAATAGAGCGCGAGCACCAAAGCGACGAGGCCGCGCACGATATGGGCGTCGCTGTCGCCGCGGAAAGCGAGCGTGGGCGCGCCGGCGGCGTCCTGCCCGCGCGTAGTCTCCAGCCATACCTGGCTCGCGCAGCCGCGCACCTTGTTCTCGTCCGTATAGGCTTCCTTCGGCAGCGGCTCCAGCGTTCGGCCGAGCTCGATCAGATATCGATAGCGATCCTCCCACTCGTCCAGGAGCTCGAAATTGCCGATGATTTCGTCTATGGCCATCGCCTTCCCCTTTTCAAGCATTCTAACCCAAATGGCGGCTTCGGGGCGAATGTTCAAACCTGGTCGCGCCCTTCCCATAGGTTTCCCGAGCGCTTAAGTTTGGCCGCATCCGCCGGGCGACGGCCGCGCCCTCAGATGTCATGGAGAGTCATATGAGCCTCTTGTCCCGCTGGCGCGCCCTCGCTGTCGCGATCGTCGCCGCCTTGTCGCTCTCGGGCTGCGGCTACAACACCATTCCGACGCTCGAGGAAAACGCCAAAGCCAAATGGGCGGATGTGCAATCCCAATACCAGCGCCGCGCCGATCTCATTCCGAATCTCGTCGCCACCGTGCAGGGCTACGCCAAGCAGGAGAAGGACGTGCTCACCTCCGTCGTCGAGGCCCGCGCCAAGGCGACCTCGGTGAAGGTCGACGCCTCGACCGTCACCGACCCGGAGAAAATGAAGCAGTTCCAGGACGCGCAGGCGCAGCTCACCGGGGCGCTCGGCCGGCTGATGGCGGTGAGCGAGGCCTATCCCGACCTCAAATCCAACCAGAACTTCCTTGCGCTCCAGTCGCAGCTCGAAGGCACCGAGAACCGCATCAATGTCGCGCGGCGTGACTATATCGACGCGGTGCGCGAGTTCAACACCTCGCTGCGCACCTTCCCCACGCTACTTTGGGCCAAGACCCTATTCGCAGGGACGAAGCCCATGGCCGAATTTTCGGCGAGCGAATCGGCGCAGCAGGCGCCGCAGGTGAAATTCTGATGTCGGCGGAGCGCCCGCGGGAGGAGCTTTGCGCGCTTTGCGCCGAAAGCGACGCCATGTGGGCGCATATGCGACAGGAGGCGGAGGACGCGCTCCGCCTCGACCCGACGCTGGCGCCGCTCTTCATCGGCGAATTGCTCAACCGCCACAGTCTCGAAGAGGCTGTCATCCATCGCGTCAGCGGCCGGCTCGGCGCCTCGGCCATGGACGCCGCCTCGATCGCCGACGCCTTCCTCGACGCGCTGGCGAGCGAGCCGGAGATCGGCGAGGCCTTCCGCGCCGACGCCGCGGCCTATGTGGAGCGCGATCCGGCCTGCCGGCGACTCATGGAGCCGCTTCTCTATTTCAAGGGCTATCACGCCATCCAGGCTTCGCGCCTCGCCCACGCCCTCTGGCGCAAGGGAAAGCGGGACTTCGCCTTCTATATCCAGAGCCGCGCCTCGGACGCGCTCGCCGCCGACATTCATCCGGCGGCGCGTTTCGGGAGGGGCATTCTTCTCGACCATGCGACCGGCTTCGTCGTCGGCGAGACGGCGGCGGTCGAGGACGATGTTTCGATCCTTCACGACGTGACGCTCGGCGGCACCGGAAAGGTCGCGGGCGATCGTCATCCCAAAGTGCGGCGCGGCGTGATGATCGGCGCGGGGACGAAGATCCTCGGCAATATCGAGATCGGCGCCTGCTCGCGCATTGCGGCGGGCTCGGTCGTGCTGCACCCCGTGCCGCCGCATTCCGTCGTCGCCGGCGTGCCGGCCAAGGTCGTCGGCGTCGAACCGAAGTCAGAACCCGCCCGCGACATGGATCAGATCCTGCGCGGGCTGGCCTATGACTCATTCGACTACGTGATCTGAGGGCTCGCCGCCATTGCGAGGAGCGTCAGCGACGAAGCATATCCGCGCGCCGCGTCGCATCGCGATCGTCTCTGGACGAGGCGGCCTTCACCCGATCGTCCCGCCGTTTCCCGCGAAAATCCTTCCGCTTTTCGCAGCCCGCTCATATCTGGCTTCCGTCTTCCACCCCCTCGCAGGCGAAAGGCCCGCGCCAGCGGGCGTAGCGCCAGGGCGTGAGCGCGCCGGCTTTTGGATTGAGCTTTTCCGGCACGGGGTCGAAACCCTCGCCCCCTCCGGGCCGGCAGCGGCAGATGCGGGCGAAGCCCATCCAGCCGCCAGCCCAGAGCCCATGGCGCATAATGGCTTCGTCGGCATATTCCGAACAGGTCGGCGCATAGCGGCAGCTTCTGCCCGCGAAAGCCGAGAAGGTGACGCGGTAGAGCAGGATCAACGCCCGTATGGCGCGGGCGGGGAGGCTTTTCAGCTTTGATCGGACGGTCGGCACGCGATTTATTTAAGGGTCTGACACGCAAATCGGAAGGCGCCGCGCTTGCGGCGAAGAACCGCCGACGGTCTAGGCAGGGCGATCGATTCCAGACGTTAAAGCGCGCACGAGAAGCGGTTCCTGCTTTTCGCGGCGTGATCTATTTCAAAGGTTAAGAGCGCGCTCCATGTGAAAAACCGCGTCCCACTTTTTCGTGAGCCGCGCTCCAGGGTCGACAAACGACAGAGTTCATAGGGAAAGCCGAAATGTTCGAACCGACGCATTTGACGACGCTTCTCCAGCATTATGGCTATTGGGCGGTAGGCGGCGTCGTGATGCTGGAAAGCGCGGGCATACCGTTGCCGGGCGAAACCATCCTCGTCGCTGCGTCGATTTACGCCGGGCATTCGCATGAATTGTCCATCGAAGGCGTCGTCCTCGCGGCGGCGGCCGGGGCTGTTCTGGGCGACAACGCCGGCTATTGGGTGGGCCGCGAATTGGGCGCGCCGCTGCTCGGGCGCTTCGGCCCGCGCATCGGCGTCACGCCGGAGAAAATCCAGATCGGCCAATATTTCTTTCGCCGCTGGGGCGGCTATGTCGTCTTCATCGGCCGCTTCATCGCGCTGCTGCGCATGCTCGCGGCCTTTCTCGCGGGCGTGAACCGCCTCGCGCCGCTGACCTTCTTTTTCTTCAACGCCGCCGGCGCGCTCGTCTGGTCGCATCTCTTCGGCTACGGCGCCTATCTGCTTGGCGCGGAGATCGAAAAAGTAAAAGGCCCGGTCGGAGTCGCGGGCCTCCTCTTCGGCGCGATCGGACTGATTGTGGGCTGGCGTTATTACAAGGCCAATGAAGAGGCGCTGATCAGGCGCGCGCAGGACGCCCTTTCGGCGGAGAGCGCCGTGAAATAAAGCCGGCCTTTAATAAGCGCGGCGACCAATGAAAAAAAGGGCCGCCGTGGGGGCGGCCCGCAGGCTGCTGACAAAGTAGCGGCGACGCCCCTCGTGCTTCGAGACACCTGCTGCGCAGGCTCCTCAGCATGAGGGGCTTTTTCCTTCAGCGCCAAATACTTACGCCTCATCCTGAGGAGCGAGCAAAGCTCGCGTCTCGAAGGACGAGGCCGCCTCGGGTTTGTCAACAAACTGAGGGCCGCCGTGGGGGCGGCCCGTCAGACTGATGACAAAGTCGGTTGACGCCCTTCGTGCTTCGAGACGCCTGCCGCGCAGGCTCCCCAGCATGAAGGGCTTTTTCTTCCTGCAGCAAACACTTAGGCCTCATCCTGAGGAGCGAGCAAAGCTCGCGTCTCGAAGGACGAGGCCGCCTTTCGAGGTTTGTCATCCGTCTCGGGCCGCCCACGGGGGGCGGCCCTTCCCTTCCTTAGTCTGCAGACCTGGCCTCACTCCGCCGGCGGCAGCGCCGGGGCCGGTTCGGGGGCGCCTTCGCTGCGTTGCGTGATGATGAGATCGTCGCGCCCGCTGGCGATGCCGCGGAACTTGGCCATGGCCGCCCCGGTGCCGGCCGGGATGAGGCGGCCGACGATGACGTTCTCCTTGAGGCCGACCAGCGGGTCGATCTTGCCGTTGACGGCGGCCTCGGTGAGGACGCGCGTCGTTTCCTGGAAGGAGGCGGCCGAGAAGAAAGACCGCGTCTGCAGCGAGGCCTTGGTGATGCCGAGCAGGACCGGCGTTCCCGAAGCGGGCTTGCCGCCGTTCTCGATCGCCTTGGCGTTCGCCTCGTCGAGCTCCACGTGATCCACCTGCTCGCCCTCGAGGAAGCCGGTGTCGCCCGGATCGACGATGTCGACCTTCTGCAGCATCTGACGGACAATCACTTCGATGTGCTTGTCGTTGATGTTCACGCCCTGCAGACGATAGACCTCCTGGATCTCGTTGACGAGGTAGGCGGCAAGCTCCTCCACGCCCTTGATCGCCAGAATGTCGTGCGGCGCCGGATTGCCGTCGACGATGTAGTCGCCCTTCTCGACGACGTCGCCGTCCTGAAGGTGAATGTGCTTGCCTTTCGGGATCAGATATTCGACCGGCTCCGCGCCTTCCTCGCTCGGGATGATCGAGAGACGCTGCTTGTTCTTGTAGTCGCGGCCGAACTGCACCGTGCCGGAGATCTCGGCGATGATCGCGTGATCCTTCGGACGGCGCGCCTCGAAAAGCTCCGCGACGCGCGGCAGGCCGCCGGTGATGTCGCGGGTCTTGGCGCTCTCCACCGAAATACGCGCGACGATGTCGCCGGCCTTCACCGTGCCGCCGGGCTCGACCGCGATGATCGAGTCGACGGGCAGCAGATAGCGGGCGTCGCCGCCGCGCGCGAGCTTGGCGATCTTGCCGTCCGGGCCCTTGATGACGATCGAGGGCTTGAGGCTCGCGGACCGCAGGTTGAGGCGATAATCCATGACCATGCGCTTGGCGATGCCGGTCGATTCGTCGACCGTCTCCGACATGGACTGGCCTTCGACGAGATCCTCGAAGCCGATCGTGCCGTCCACCTCGCTGATGATGGGACGGGTATAGGGATCCCACTCGGCGAGGCGCTGGCCGCGCTTGACCGTGTCGCCCTCGTCCACCTTCAGCTTGGCGCCGTACTGAATACGGTTCACCGCGCGCTCGGCGCCGTCGGGGCCGAGGATCACGATGGCGACGTTGCGCGCCATGACGATGAGGTCGCCATCCGAGTTGCGGGCCACATGCCGGTTGCGGATATGGACCGTCCCCTCGAAATTCGACTCGATGAAGGACTGGTCGGCAAGCTGCGCCGCGCCGCCGATGTGGAAGGTGCGCATGGTGAGCTGCGTGCCCGGCTCGCCGATCGACTGCGCCGCGATGACGCCCACGGCCTCGCCCATATTGACGGGCGTGCCGCGCGCGAGGTCGCGGCCATAGCACTTGGCGCAGACGCCGTTCTTCGCCTCGCAGGTGAGGACCGAGCGGATCTTCACCTCCTGAATGCCGGCGGCGTTGATCGGCTCGATATGCCACTCCTGGATCATCTCGCCGGCCGGCACGATGACCTTGCCGTCCTGCGACTTGAGATCCTCCGCCGCCGTGCGGCCGAGAATGCGCGTGGCGAGCGAGGCGACGACCTGGCCGGCGTCGATGATCGCGCGCATGCGGATGCCGTTCTGCGAACCGCAATCCGTGGAGGAGATGATCGAATCCTGCGCGACGTCGACGAGACGGCGGGTGAGGTAGCCCGAATTCGCGGTCTTCAACGCCGTGTCCGCGAGGCCCTTGCGGGCGCCGTGGGTGGAGTTGAAATATTCGAGAACCGTCAGGCCTTCCTTGAAGTTCGAGATGATCGGACTCTCGATGATCTCGCCCGAGGGCTTCGCCATCAGGCCGCGCATCGCCGCGAGCTGCTTCATCTGCTGCGGCGAGCCGCGGGCGCCCGAATGCGACATCATATAGATCGAGTTGATCGGCTTGTCGCGGCCGTGCTCGTCCTTGCGCACCGCGGAGATGCGCTGCATCATCTCCTCGGCGAGCTTGTCGGTGCACTTCATCCAGGCGTCGACGACCTTGTTGTATTTCTCGCCCTGGGTGATCAGGCCGTCATTGTACTGCTGCTCATATTCCTTCGCGGCGGCGCGCGTCTCGGAGACGATCTTCTCCTTCGTCTCGGGCACGACCATGTCGTCCTTTCCGAAGGAGATGCCGGCCTTGAAGGCTTCGCGGAAGCCCGTCGCCATGATGCGGTCGCAGAAGATGACCGTCTCCTTCTGACCGCAGTTGCGGTAGACGGTGTCGATCATGTTCGAGATTTCCTTCTTGGTCATCAGCTTGTTGACGACGTCGAAGGGGATCTTCCGATGCTTGGGCAGGAGCTGGCCGAGGATCATGCGGCCGGGCGTCGTGTCGAAAATCTTCGACACGCGTTTGCCGTCCGCGTCCCAGGTCCAGCCGCGGCCCTTGATCTTGGAGTGCAGCGTGATGGCCTTCGCCGCGAGCGCATGCTCGATCTCGCCCTGATTGGCGAAGCACATGCCCTGACCCGGCTCGCCGTCGCGCTCCAGCGTCAGATAATAGAGGCCGAGAACGATATCCTGCGACGGCACGATGATCGGCTGGCCATTGGCCGGGTGCAGGATGTTGTTCGTCGACATCATCAGCACGCGCGCTTCAAGCTGCGCTTCGAGCGACAGCGGCACATGCACGGCCATCTGGTCGCCGTCGAAATCGGCGTTGAAGGCCGCGCAGACGAGCGGATGAAGCTGGATCGCCTTGCCCTCGATCAGCACCGGCTCGAAGGCCTGAATGCCGAGGCGGTGCAGGGTGGGCGCGCGGTTTAAGAGCACGGGATGCTCGCGAATGACCTCGTCGAGAATGTCCCAGACCTCAGGCTTCTCCTTTTCGACGAGCTTCTTCGCCTGCTTGACGGTCGCCGAATAGCCCTTCGCGTCGAGGCGCGAATAGATGAAGGGCTTGAAAAGCTCCAGCGCCATCTTTTTCGGCAGGCCGCATTGATGCAGCTTGAGCTCCGGACCGACGACGATGACGGAGCGGCCGGAATAGTCGACGCGCTTGCCGAGCAGGTTCTGGCGGAAGCGGCCCTGCTTGCCCTTGAGCATGTCGGCGAGCGACTTCAGCGGGCGCTTATTGGCGCCCGTGATGACGCGGCCGCGGCGGCCATTGTCGAACAGCGCGTCGACAGCCTCCTGCAACATGCGCTTCTCGTTGCGGATGATGATGTCCGGCGCGCGTAGCTCGATCAGCCGCTTCAGGCGGTTGTTGCGGTTGATGACGCGGCGGTAGAGATCGTTGAGGTCCGACGTCGCAAAGCGGCCGCCGTCCAGCGGCACGAGCGGACGCAGATCCGGCGGGATGACCGGGATCTCCTTCAGGATCATCCATTCCGGACGGTTGCCCGACTGGATGAATGCCTCGATGATCTTCAGGCGCTTGGCGAGCTTCTTCGGCTTGAGCTCGGTCTTCGCCTCGGCGATCTCCTGGCGAAGCGACGCAGCGATGCCTTCGAGGTCCATCGACTCGAGCAGGCGGCGGATCGCCTCGGCGCCGATCATGGCCGTGAAGGTGTCCTGGCCATATTCGTCCTGCGCCGTCAGATATTCCTCTTCCGACAGAAGCTGACGCTCCTTGAGCGGCGTGAGGCCGGCGTCGATGACGATATAGGATTCGAAATAGAGGATGCGCTCGAGATCCTTCAGCGTCATGTCGAGCAGGAGGCCGATGCGCGAGGGCAGCGACTTCAGAAACCAGATGTGGGCGACCGGAGCCGCGAGCGAGATGTGGCCCATGCGGTCGCGGCGAACGCGCGCGAGCGTCACTTCGACGCCGCACTTCTCGCAGATGACGCCCTTGTATTTCATGCGCTTGTACTTGCCGCACAAGCACTCATAGTCCTTGATCGGCCCGAAGATGCGCGCGCAGAACAGACCGTCGCGCTCGGGCTTGAAGGTGCGGTAGTTGATCGTCTCGGGCTTCTTGATCTCGCCGAAAGACCAGGAGAGGATCTTCTCCGGGCTCGCGATCGAAATCTGGATCTGGTCGAAGGCCTGCGTCGCCACGACCGGATTGAAGAGATTCATGACCTCTTGCTGATTCATGGTCTTCTCCTGGACACGGTCGGGAGCGCATCTCGCTTCCCGCCGGTCGAAAATCTTTCGGCTGCCTTCTTCTCCCGCTTGCGGGAGAAGGTGTCGTGCGGATGCGCGGCGGATGAGGGCCTCACCCGACCCGGCTTCGCCGGGCCGCCCTCTCCCGCACGCGGGAGAGGGGATATCGGCGTTACTCCGCCGCCTCCGCCGCGGCAGGCGCTTCCTCTTCCGGCGCCGCATTGGTCAGCTCGACATTGAGCGCCAGCGACCGCATTTCCTTGATGAGCACGTTGAAGCTCTCCGGAATGCCGGACTCGAAGGTGTCGTCGCCGCGCACGATCGACTCATAGACCTTGGTGCGCCCCGCGACGTCGTCCGATTTCACGGTCAGCATTTCCTGCAGCGTGTAGGCGGCCCCGTAGGCTTCGAGCGCCCAGACCTCCATTTCGCCGAAGCGCTGGCCGCCGAACTGCGCCTTTCCGCCCAGCGGCTGCTGGGTGACGAGCGAGTAGGGGCCGATCGAGCGCGCATGGATCTTGTCATCGACGAGGTGATGGAGCTTCAGCATATAGATGTAGCCCACAGTCACCTTGCGGTCGAAGGCCTCGCCCGTGCGGCCGTCGAAAAGCGTCACCTGGCCCGACGGGTCGTGGCCCGCTTTGGTCAGCATGTCGACGATGTCCTTCTCGTGCGCGCCGTCGAAGACGGGCGTCGCGATCGGCACGCCGCGGCGCAGATCCCTGGTGGTCTCGAGCAGCAAGCCGTCGTCGAGTTTCTCGATCTCCTCGTCCCTGCCATAGACCTCGGTCAGCGCGTTGCGCAGAATCGAGGCGTCTTTCGACTTCATATAAGCGTCGACAGCCTTGCCCACCTGCTTGCCGAGGCCCGCGCAGGCCCAGCCCAGATGCGTCTCCAGAATCTGGCCGACATTCATGCGGGAGGGCACGCCGAGCGGGTTCAGCACGATGTCGACGGGCGTGCCGTCTCCGAGGAAAGGCATGTCCTCCTGCGGCACGATGCGCGAGACGACGCCCTTATTGCCGTGGCGGCCGGCCATCTTGTCGCCGGGCTGGATCTTGCGCTTCACCGCGACGAAGACCTTGACCATCTTCATCACGCCGGGCGGCAGCTCGTCGCCGCGCTGCAGCTTCTCGACCTTGTCGAGGAAGCGGTTTTCGAGGCCCTTCTTCGACTCGTCATATTGCTTGCGGACGGCTTCGATGGCGGCCATCAGCTCGTCGTCCTCGATGACGAAGGTCCACCACTGCGAGCGGGGATATTCGTCGAGGATCGGCTGCGTCAGCGCCTGATCTTTCCTGAAGCTCTTAGGGCCGGCGATCGCCTTCCTGCCGAGGAGCATCTCGGCGAGACGCGCATAGACGTTGCGGTCGAGAATGGCGAGTTCGTCGTCGCGGTCCTTGGCGAGACGCTCGATCTCCTCGCGCTCGATCGCCTGGGCGCGCTCGTCCTTCTCGACGCCGTGGCGGTTGAAAACGCGCACTTCGACGATGGTGCCCTGAACGCCCGGCGGCACGCGCAGCGAGGTGTCGCGCACGTCGGAGGCTTTCTCGCCGAAGATGGCGCGCAGAAGCTTTTCTTCCGGCGTCATCGGGCTTTCGCCCTTCGGCGTGATCTTGCCGACAAGAATGTCGCCCGCCTGCACCTCGGCGCCGATATAGACGATGCCCGCCTCGTCGAGATTCTTCAGCGTCTCTTCCGAGACGTTCGGAATGTCGCGGGTGATTTCTTCCGGACCGAGCTTGGTGTCGCGGGCCATCACCTCGAATTCGTCGATATGGATCGACGTGAACACGTCCTCCTTCACGATGCGCTCGTTGAGAAGGATCGAGTCTTCGAAATTGTAGCCGTTCCAGGGCATGAAAGCGACGAGCACGTTGCGCCCCAGCGCCAGATCGCCAAGATCCGTCGACGGGCCGTCGGCGATGATGTCGCCTTTCTTGACGATGTCGCCGACGCGCACGAGCGGCTTCTGGTTGATGCAGGTCGACTGGTTCGAGCGCTGGAACTTCATCAGCCGGTAGATGTCGACGCCGGGCTTGGCCGGGTCGAGCTCTTCAGTGGCGCGGATGACGATACGCGTCGCGTCGATCTGGTCGACGACGCCGGTGCGGCGCGCCGAGATCGCGGCGCCCGAGTCGGCGGCGACGACCGCCTCCATGCCCGTGCCGACGAGCGGCGCGTCCGCCTTCACGAGCGGCACGGCCTGGCGCTGCATGTTCGAGCCCATGAGCGCGCGGTTGGCGTCGTCATTCTCGAGGAAGGGGATGAGCGCCGCGGCGACCGAGACAAGCTGCTTGGGCGACACGTCCATCGCGTCGACTTTTTCACGCGGAACAAGCATCACGTCGCCGGCGTGACGGCAGAGCACGAGGTCCTCCGTCAGATTGCCGTCGGCGTCGACCGGGGCGTTGGCCTGGGCGACGTGATATTTCGCCTCCTCCATCGCCGAGAGATAGGCGACCTCGTTCGTCACCTTGCCGTCGCGCACGCGACGGTAGGGCGCTTCGATGAAGCCGTATTTGTTCACGCGCGCGAAGGTCGCGAGCGAGTTGATGAGGCCGATGTTCGGACCTTCCGGCGTCTCGATCGGGCAGATGCGGCCGTAATGCGTCGGGTGCACGTCGCGCACCTCGAAGCCGGCGCGCTCGCGCGTGAGGCCGCCCGGGCCCAGCGCCGAGAGACGGCGCTTATGCGTGATCTCGGAGAGCGGGTTGGTCTGGTCCATGAACTGCGAGAGCTGCGACGAGCCGAAGAACTCGCGCACCGCGGCGGCGGCGGGCTTCGCGTTGATCAGATCCTGCGGCATGACCGTGTCGATGTCGACCGAGGACATGCGCTCCTTGATCGCGCGCTCCATGCGCAGGAGCCCCAGGCGATACTGGTTCTCCATCAGCTCGCCGACCGAGCGGACGCGGCGGTTGCCGAGGTGATCGATGTCGTCGATTTCGCCGCGGCCGTCGCGCAGATCCACGAGCGCCCTCACCACCGCGAGAATATCCTCGCGGCGCAGCGTGCGGGTCGTATCCGGCGCGTCGAGGTCGAGGCGCATGTTCATCTTCACGCGGCCGACGGCCGAGAGGTCGTAGCGCTCGGCGTCGAAGAAGAGCGAATGGAACATGGCTTCCGCCGTGTCCATGGTCGGCGGCTCGCCCGGGCGCATGACGCGATAGATGTCGAACAGCGCTTCTTCGCGGTTCGAATTCTTGTCGACCGCGAGCGTGTTGCGGATATAGGGGCCGACATTGATGTGGTCGATGTCGAGGATCGGCAGCTCGTCGAAACCCTTTTCGAGGAGCAGCGGCAGCGTCTTCGCCGTTATCTCGTCTCCGGCTTCGGCAAAGATTTCGCCCGTGTTCGGATCGAAGAGATCCTGCGCGAGATATTGGCCATAAAGGTCTTCAGCCGAAACGCGGATCGCCTTCACGCCCTTCTCGGCGAGCTGGCGCGCGGCGCGCACGGCGAGCTTCTTGCCGGCTTCGAGAATGACCTGGCCCGTATCCGCGTCGATCATGTCGGCGACGGCCTTCACGCCCTTCATGCGCTCGGCGTCGAAAGGCATGCGCCAGTTTTCGCCGTCGGCGGTGTAGGTGATCGTCTTGTAGAAGGTCGAGAGAATCTCTTCGCCGTCGAGGCCGAGCGCGAAGAGGAGCGACGTCACCGGAATCTTGCGGCGGCGGTCGATGCGCGCGTACACGATATCCTTGGCGTCGAATTCGATGTCGAGCCAGGAGCCGCGATAGGGAATGATGCGGGCCGCGAAGAGCAGCTTGCCCGAGGAATGGCTCTTGCCCTTGTCGTGATCGAAGAACACGCCCGGCGAGCGGTGCATTTGCGAGACGATGACGCGCTCGGTGCCGTTGACGATGAAGGTGCCGTTCGACGTCATGAAGGGCATGTCGCCCATGTAGACGTCCTGCTCCTTGATGTCCTTGACCGACTTGGCCTGCGTGTCCGGGTCGACGTCGAACACGATGAGGCGCAGCGTCACCTTCAGCGGGGCGGCGAAGGTCATGCCGCGCTGGCGACACTCGTCGACGTCGTATTTCGGCTGCTCGAATTCGTAGCGCACGAATTCGAGAAGGGCGACGCCGGAGAAATCGGAAATCGGGAAGACGGACTTGAAGACGGACTGGAGGCCCTCGTCGGGGCGGCCGCCCTTTGGCTCGTCGACAAGCAGAAATTGATCGTAGGAGGCCTTCTGCACTTCGATCAGATTGGGCATCGCCGCGGCTTCCCGGATATGACCGAAAAATTTGCGGGTGCGCTTGCGACCGGTGAACTTGCGGGCCGACGTCTGAGCCATGTCGCTTTTCGAGCCTCTTTTGATGGAAGCGAATAGCGAATGGCGAGTCGCGAATAGAACTTGCCTATTCGCTATTCGCCATTCGCTATTCGCCTCGCCTCCACTCCGGACCAGAACCCTCTCCCGCCGGGGCGGGAGAGGGGAAACGCCAGTTCTTACTTGAGCTCGACCTTGGCGCCGACCTTCTCGAGGGTCGCCTTGATCTTCTCGGCCTCTTCCTTGGAAGCGCCTTCCTTGACCGGCTTCGGCGCGCCCTCGACGAGGTCCTTGGCTTCCTTCAGGCCGAGGCCGGTGATGCCGCGGACTTCCTTGATGACCTCGATCTTCTTGTCGCCGGCCGCGGCCAGGATCACGTTGAACTCGGTCTTCTCCTCAACGGCGGGAGCGGCTGCGCCGCCGCCGGCCGGCGCAGCCGCGACGGCGACGGCGGCCGCAGCGGAAACGCCCCACTTCTCTTCGAGGAGCTTCGCGAGCTCGGCCGCCTCGAGGACGGTGAGAGCCGAGAGGTCTTCGACGATCTTTTCGAGATTAGCCATTTTTTAGCGTCCTTTGAATTTGGTTCAGTCTGGTAGGCGTGCCTCTTAGGCCGCGTCTTTCTTGGCGTAGGCGCCGAACACGCGCGCGAGCTTTGCGGCAGGCGCGGTCGAGAGCTGGGCGATCTTGGTCGCGGGCGCATTGATGAGGCCCACGAGCTTGGCGCGCAGTTCGTCGAGAGACGGCATCGTCGCAAGCGACTTGACGCCGTCGGCGTTCAGCAGCGTGGCGCCCATGGCGCCGCCCAGAATCACGAATTTGTCGTGATCCTTGGCGAAGGCCACGGCGACCTTCGGCGCCGCCACCGGATCGTCCGAATAGGCGATCAGGGTCGGCCCCTTGAGCAAGGGGCTGAAATCGGCGACGCTCGTGCCATTCAGAGCGATCTTGGCGAGGCGGTTCTTTGCGACCTGCACGGAGGCGCCCTCTTCGCGAGCCCGCTTGCGCAGGGCCTGCATCTGGGCGACCGTCAAGCCGGAGTAGTGCGCCACGACGATCGCGCCAGCCTTCGAAAAGGTCTGGTTGAGCGCCGCAACGGCTTCTTTTTTCTCCGCTCTATCCACGGTTGCTCTCTTCTAACAGGCGGGAAAACCCGCCGGTTGCGACATGCCGCCTGCGAAACGCAAGCGGCGCCGTAGATCCTGTCCCCAGCGCTCCCCGCTCGAAGCGAAGGCCCTGGTTGAAGGGGCGTGAACCAAATTCGAAGGACGTCGGCATCGCGCCGCCGGCCAAAAAATTCCGGTTTCCCCGTCTGTGCAGGCCGCTTCCGGACGACAGATTTCTCATGTCGCCGTCAGCCGATTGAGCCGTTCAGGGCTGTGGAAACCCCTCGCGCGCGCCGGCAGTCTCGGACAGGACATGGCCGGACGGGACGCGAGGCTTGAACCCCGGGTCCGCCGGCCTATCCACCGCCATTAGCCTAAGCCATTGACAAAGCCTTGGTTCAGGCGGAAGCTCCTAATCTGAAATCGGGGCCGCAGATCCCAAAAGCCAGCCCCGGAACGGCCTATTTAATGGGGCCGCGTGCGTTTGCCAAGAGGTAAATTCAGGGTTTATCGCTCGTTTCCAGCGCGCCATCCACCGGTTTCAGCCCCCTCGTCAGCGCCGCCCGGGCGTGAACTCCATCCGGACACGGCCGCCGCTCGTATGGGAGATAGCCGCGCCATAGCCATGCGCAGCCGTCGCGCTGCGGGGGACGCCGGCTCGGCTCTTTCCGCCAGCGGCGCCTTTCTCTCCCTCGCTCGCCATGCGCGGATAGGTCGCGCCGTGCTGGCCGCGCACCGGGCCGAAGGAGGCGAGGCAGAGATTGTAGGCGTTCGCCTCCTTGATCGCCTCGCAATCGTCAATGGTGCGTGGCCCGGCGAAGGCGGGCGCCGCGAGAGCGAGGGCGACGAGAAGGGCGAGCCTGAACGCTCGCGCGGCCCCGCCTCGGGAACGCGCGCCTTCAGGCCCGCAGCAACGGCGCGAGACGAGACTCACCGCAGCGACGCCCCGCACTTCTTCTCCGCTTCGGCCACGATCTTCTGCGCCGCCGCCTCGATCTCCGCGTCCGTCAGCGTTTTCTCGCGCGGCTGCAAAGTCACGGTGACTCCGACGGACTTCTTGCCCTCCGGCGTCCCGACGCCCTCATAGACGTCGAAGACGCTGACATTGGTGATGAGCGCCTTGTCGGCCCCCGCCACCGCCTTTACGAGATCGCCGGCCTTCGCGTCGCGATCGACGATGAAGGCGAAGTCGCGCGATAGCGGCTGAAGGTCCGAAATCTCCAGCTTTGGCTTGATCCGGGTGGGCTTCGCCTTGGGCGCCGGAAGATTGTCGAGCACGATCTCGAAAGCCGCGATCGGGCCTTCCGCGTCGAGCGCCTTCAGCGCGCGGGGGTGCAGTTCGCCGAAATAGCCGACGACGGCCTTGGGGCCGAATTGCAGCGTGGCGGAGCGGCCCGGATGGAACCATGACGGTCCGCCGGGGACGATCTGCAGGCCGCCCGTCGCGACGCCGAGCGCGCCGAGCAGCGCCATCGCATCCGCCTTGGCGTCAAACGCGCCCGCGCGCCGGGCGGGGGCCGACCAATGACGGCCCGCGCCGGCGAGACCGCGGCGAATGCCGGCGGCGGAGAGGCGCTGGCCCTTCTCGCTCGGATCCAGGAAGATCTGGCCGACCTCGAAGAGGTCCTGATCGCCCAGGCCCCGCGCCGCGTTGCGGTTCGCCGCCGCGACGAGGCCAGGCAGCAGGCTCGGGCGCATGTCAGAGAGATCGGCGGCGATGGGGTTGGCCAGCTTCAATCCCGCCGATCCGCCGCCGAAAGCCTCCGCCTGCTCCCTGGAGATGAAGGACCAGGTGACGGCCTCGACCAGACCCTGCGCCGCGAGCGCGCGGCGGGCGCTGCGGGCGCGCTTCTGCATCGCGGTGAGCACGGCGGGCGCGACGCCTTCCGCACGAGGCAGGGGCGTGGAGGGCACGTTGTCCACGCCGAGGATGCGGACGATTTCTTCGACGATATCCGCCTTGCCTTCGATGTCCGGGCGCCAGCTCGGCGGGACGATCCTGGCGCGGTCCTCGCCGTTCTTTTCGACCGCGAAGCCGAGCCGCTCCAGAATGGCGGTCGCTTCCGCCTGAGAAACGTCGACGCCCGCGAGGCGCTGCGTCTCGGACCAGGGGAAGTCGATCACGCGCGCGTCGCGTGGAACCGCGCCGGCGAGAACCCATTCGGACGGCTCGCCGCCGCAGAGTTCCAGAACGAGCTGCGTCGCGAGCTCGCCGCCGGGCAAAGCGAAAGCCGGATCGACGCCACGTTCGAAACGGTAGCGCGCGTCGGTGACGATGCCGAGCTTGCGGCCCGTATGGGCGATATTCTGCGGGTCCCACAGCGCCGTCTCGATCAGCACGTCGGTCGTGTCTTCATTACAGCCCGAAACCTCGCCGCCCATCACGCCCGCAATGGATTCGACGCCATGATCGTCGCAAATGACGACCATGCTCTCGTCCAGCTCATGCGTCTTGCCGTCGAGCGCCAGCAGCGTCTCGCCCTTCTTCGCCTTGCGGACGACGAGACTGCCCTTCACCTTCCTCGCGTCGAAGACATGGAGCGGGCGGGCGCGGTCGAAGGTCAGATAGTTGGTGATGTCGACGAGCGCGTTGATGGGCCGCAGGCCGATCTCGCGCAGGCGCTTTTGCAGCCAGTCGGGGCTCGGGCCGTTCTTCACGCCCTTGATCAGGCGCAGGCCGAAGAAGGGCGCGAGATGTCTCTCGTCTCCGAGGAAATCCAGCGTCACGCCGACGGGGCAGGGGAATTTGCCCTCTACTGGGAGAATGTCCTTCGTCCTGAGAACGCCGAGGCCGGCGGCCGCGAGGTCCCGCGCGACGCCATAGACGCCGGCGGCGTCAGGCCGGTTCGGCGTGAGGTTGATCTCGATCACCGGATCGTCGAGGCCCGCCCATTGCGCGTAAGTCTCGCCGACCGGCGCGTCCTCTGGCAACTCGATAATGCCGTCGCTTTCCGTGGCAAGCTCCAGCTCCTCGAAGGAGCACATCATGCCGAGCGAGTCGACGCCGCGAATATTGCCCTTGCCCAGCGTGATCTTTTTGCCGGGAATGTATGTGCCCGGCGCCGAGAAGACGCTTTTGAGCCCCGTGCGCGCATTGGGCGCGCCGCAGACGACCTGCACGAGTTCGCCCGCGCCCGTATCGACCTTGCAGACGCGCAGACGGTCGGCGTTCGGATGCTGCGTCGCCTCGACGATCTGCGCGATCTTGAAGTCTTTGAGCTGCGCGGCGGGGTCGTGCACATATTCGACTTCGAGGCCGATGCGCGTGAGCGTTTCGACGATTTCGGCGAGAGAGGCGGAGGTGTCGAGATGCTCTTTGAGCCAGGAGACGGTGAGTTTCATTTCTTAATCTCGATGCATTCACAAGAAGACGTGACCTTGAATGTCGTCTTCGATGCCGAGTTCTCGGCGTAGACTTTTTCGTAGCGCGCCAAGGAGGTCGTCTCCCGACGGCGCCCCGCGCCAGTTTTGATCCGCTGTGCGAGCTCCCCGGCGGCTTTTATTTCCTGCCCATCCCCCAATAGGATTACTGTGCTCGTTGCCGGCATCGTCGTATCAGGCCGCCTTTTCCGGGGGAACTGCGCCGGGCGCTTTCTGTCCACGCAACATGCTGGCGACGCTGATATCCTCGTCGATCTGCGGCCAGTGCATTCCCATAGGCGAGAGTTCAACAACGCTTCTTTGCTCGCTCGAAGCTACCGCAAGACGTGGATACCACCACAAGGGCGTCCGCAAAACGCGGCCATCGGCAAGCGCGACGATGAGAAACTTCTCATCGCAATTAGCCTCGATCGGTCGGCTGTCTTCGACCTCAATTTGCAAAGTGGTCATTCCATGCCTCCAAGAAGCTTTCCCGCTCGTCGCGGGTCTTTTTGACGATCTCGTTCAATTGCTGGGCCGAGAAACCCATATTGACGGCAAGGCTGACGTTCTCGATCCAGATTTTCGCTTCTTTCCCGTCCTTCGTCACGTGGATATGGGCTGGCTCCCAGCCGTCCGCCGAATAGAAAAAGAAGCGATAGCCTTTCCATCGTAACAGCGTCGGCATGGCTACCCGCTCAACCCGCCCGCGAGCGACGGAAAATCCAGCGGCCTGAAGCCATAATGCTCCAGCCATCGCGTGTCGGCGTCGAAGAAGGCGCGCAGGTCCGACATGCCGTATTTCAGCATGGCGAGGCGGTCGATGCCGACGCCGAAGGCGAAGCCCTGATAGACGTCCGGGTCGTGGCCGCAATTACGCAGCACGTTCGGGTGCACCATGCCGCAGCCCAGAATCTCCATCCAGTCCTCGCCCTCGCCGAAGCGGATTTCGCCGCCCTGGCGCCGGCACTGGACGTCGACCTCCATTGACGGCTCGGTGAAGGGGAAGAAGGAGGGGCGCATGCGCAGCTTCACGCCCTTCACCTCGAAGAAGCTCTTGAGGAACTCTTCGAGCACCCATTTCAGGTGGCCCATATGAGTCGACTGGTCGATGACGAGGCCCTCGACCTGATGGAACATCGGCGTATGCGTCTGGTCGAAATCGCAGCGATAGACGCGGCCGGGGCAGATCACGCGGATCGGCGGCTTTTGCGTCAGCATCGTGCGGACCTGCACCGGGCTGGTGTGCGTGCGCAGCAGCTTCTTCTCGCCGGCTTCGGGCGCCAGAAAGAAGGTGTCCTGCATCTCGCGGGCCGGGTGGCCCTCCGGGAAGTTCAGCTTGGTGAAATTGTAATCGTCGCTCTCGATGTCCGGACCCTCGGCCACGGCGAAGCCCATATCGGCGAAGATGACCGAAAGCTCATCCATCACTTGGGAAATCGGGTGAATGCGGCCCCGCTCCAGCGGGCTCGTCGCGGCGGGGAGCGTCACGTCGAGCGTCTCGGCCTCGAGCCGCGCCTCGAGCGCGGCTTCCGCCAGCTCCGCGCGGCGGGCTGCTAGCGCCTCGGTCGCCTTGTCCTTCAAGGCGTTGATCTTGGCGCCTTCCGTCTTGCGCTCCTCGGGCGACATTTTGCCGAGCGTCGAGAGCAGCGCCGAAATCGCTCCCTTCTTGCCGAGCGCGGCGAGGCGCACGGCCTCCAGCGCGGGTTCGTCGGCGGCCTGGGCGATCTGGCGCAGCGTATCTTCTTCGAGTTTTGCGATGTCGGTCATGTCTGTCGATGTTCTGGTGCGCGAGGCGAGGCCTTTCTCCCTCATCCTGAGGAGCCCGCTTCAGCGGGCGTCTCGAAGGACGAGGGAAAAAAGCGACGCACGTCTCCGTTTCGCCCTCGCGCTTCGAGACGGCTCCTGCGGAGCCTCTCGGCATGAGGGCGAAACGGAGACGTCCCTTCCGGGAAAGCTGTCGGCTGGCGGTTGTGCCACGCGCGGGGGCGTCTTGTCGAGGCGGCTAAGGCTTCGGGCGGGCGCGATGGGCGAAAAGCTGGGCCAGCGCCGAGGAGGCGACGCGCGACCCCACATCGTCGGCCCGGCTCGTCAGCACGATGGGGACGCGGGCGCCGAGCACGACGCCGGCCGTATGGGCGCCCGCCAGAAAGACGAGCTGCTTGGCGAGGATGTTGCCGGATTCGAGGTCCGGGGCCACGAGAATGTCGGGGTCGCCCGCCACTTCGGAGACGATATGCTTGGCTTCCGCCGCTTCCTTCGAAATGGCGTTGTCGAAGGCGAGCGGCCCGTCGAGCAGCGCCCCGGCGATCTGGCCGCGATCGGCCATCTTGCAGAGCGCCGCGGCCTCCACGGTGGAGGGAATCTTGGCCTCGACCGTCTCGACGGCGGAGAGGATCGCGACCTTCGGCAGCGCAATGCCGATGGCGTGTGCGAGGTCCACGGCGTTGCGGACGATGTCGCGCTTGATCTCCAGCGTCGGCGCGATGTTGATCGCCGCGTCGGTGACGAACAGCAGCTTGTGATAGGTCGGCGCGTCGATGACGAAGACGTGGCTGATCCGGCGGTCGGTGCGCAGCCCGGCGCCGTCCCGCACGACGGCGGCCATCATCTCGTCCGTATGCAGCGCGCCCTTCATGATGGCGTGCAGCCTGCCCCGCCGCACCAGCTCCACGGCCTGGTCTGCCGCCGCATGGCTGTGGGGCGCTTCGACGATGTCGATGTCGTCGAGCGAGACCCCGGCTTCGCGGGCCGCGGCCTCCATCTTCTTGCAGGGGCCAACGAGCGTCGGCACGATCAGGCCCTTGTCGCGCGCGGCGAGCGCCCCTTCGAGCGAGGGGCGGTCGCAGGGATGCACGACGCCCATGCGGATCGGCGGCAGCGCCTGCGCCCGCGAGATGAGTTCGGCGAGCAAGGCGCCGCGCTGGCGGGAAAAGACGGCGGCCCAGGGCGGGGCGGCTTTGTCGCTCTTGATCTCGCTCATCTTGTCGCCTCGTTAGGTAGCGTCAGAGAAGCGGATCGCGCGCGATCCCCTCGCTGAAGGCTTTCGCCGTATCGTCGTCGCGAATTCCAACGCGATGACGACAGCCATACGCGAGGAACGATCTGCGTGCGATCGCGGCGCCCATGCACGCTGCAAGCGTGGAATGGCGGCCGATCATCCCCGGGCTCCGTATTTATGCAGATGCGCGCCGTGCGCTGAAAGCCAGGTTTCGGCGCGGTCGGTGTCGGGGCAGAGACGCCGCGCCAGCGACCAGAAGCGCGGCGAATGATCGAGATGGACGAGATGCGCCACCTCATGCGCGGCAAGATAATCGAGAACGAAAGGCGGCGCCATGATGAGCCGCCAAGAGAAATTCAGCGATCCGGAAGAGGAGCAGGAGCCCCAGCGGCTCACCGGGTCGCGCAGGCCGACGCCCCGCGGCGGCAGGCCCAGAGTTGCGGCGTGGCGCGCGACTGCGCTTTCGAGATCGCGCCGCGCCTCGCGCTTGAAGTGGTCCTGCACGCGCCGATGCACATGCTCGGAACGACCCGCGACGCAAAGCGCCAAGGTCGTTTGGACGTCGTCGCGTTCTTCGACCCAGACCGTTCCGCGCCGGTCGGGCAGATGAATCAGCGCGTGATCGACGCCGCGCAATGGAATAATCGAGCCATGCGCAAAAGGAATCGTCGCCGGCAAGCGATTAAGCCGCGCCGCGATCCAGGCGGCGTGACTTTCGGCGAAAGCGCGAGCGTCCCGGAGCGACGCGCGGCTCGGCATGGTGAGAACGGCGTCGCGCGCCGCGAAGCGAACGCGCAGAGTGAAGCGCCGCGCGGTCGTCGCGCGGCGGAGGGCGACGACGATCGTCTCGCCGGCGTGCTCGAGAGTGATGAGAGGCGAGCCGTTGCCTCCGGGTCCGTCACGCAGGAGTCGAAGCATGGGCGCATGCTAGCGAAAGGCGCCGCGAGTCGCGAGTTCGAAAAACGCAAGGCCGACAAAAAAATCGCTTGCCTACGTTTGCGCGCCGCGCGGCACTACAGATAACGGGCGAGTTCCTTCGCGGCCTCTTCGGGTTTTCGGTTGACGTTGAACGAAGTGACGAAGCGGCCGTTTTTGTCCATGAGATAGACGACCGTCGTGTGGTCCACGGCGTAATCTTCTTCCTTGCCGGGCGCGCGCTTCGCGTAAATGCGGTAGCTGCGCAGCATCGGCTCGAGCTGGGCGCGCGGCCCTGTCACGCCGATGATGCGCGAGTCGAAACTGGCGAGATAGTCCTTCAGAACGTCCTGCGTGTCGCGCTCGGGATCGACCGTCACGAACAGGCCGCCGACCTTCGCGTCAGGGCCGAGCGCGCGCATGATCTCGGACATTTCAAAGAGCGTCGTGTGGCATATGTCGGGGCAATGCGTGTAGCCGAAGAAGATGAGAAACGGCTTGCCGAGCAGGTCTTTCTCGCTCACCTGCTGGCCGATGTGCGAGGTGAGCTGAAACGGGCCGCCGATCGCGGAAGCCGGCGGCGCGGGCGGCGTATTGCTCGTCAAGGCGACGAAAACGCCGAAGATCAGCGCGAAGACCGCGCCGGCGGCGACGAGCAGCGGCTTCGACACGGCCGGCCCTTTCGGCGCATTTTTCTCCCCGCGACGCGCCGATCTGCCGTTGCCTTTGACCGACCCTCTGGACATGCTGCGTTTCCTGCCTGTTGTTTGCGCGCGTTCAGTCGCGGCTTTGTTGTCGGCGTCGGCGGCTAATCGACGAGAATGATGTGCGCGTTTCCGCACAGGTCGACCTCGCCGGCGTCCGTGAAGTCCTCGAAGGCCCAGCGCGCCTGATAGGCGCATCCCTCGGCGCCCGAAAGCGGGAGGCTTGCGCTCGCGCCGGCGGCGAGCGGCTTTTCCAGCCTGCCGACGACGACTTCCGGCGTCTTTTCCCGAGCGGGAGACACGATCTCGAATTGTAGCAGCGCGACCGGGCGTTTGTTCTCCAGATTCACGGCGGCTGCAAGCTTGAGCGTCTTAAGAAGCGTCTCCGCCGCCCCGTGGACGGGCGCCGCCGCGCACAGAGCCATGACGCCGACGATCGCTGAAACTGCCCTCATGCCTTTCTCCCGGCCGGGAACTTAGCCCGGTCCGCCGAATTCGCCAAGGCGGGCGCCGCGCGGCGCCGGCCGCGCGGCGTGCGACCCTGGTCGGAATGATGTAGCCTCGGCCGCTCCCTGATTCTGGAAGAGCGCGCGCCGAGAGCCGACCCATGAGCGATACGAAGACCGAGAGTCCGAACGCCGTCCCTGGAAAGATTCTTGTCGGCGCGACGCATGACGGCGCGCGCGCCTATCGCTACCTCGCTCTGCCGCTCGGCAATCGTCACGGACTGATCTCTGGAGCGACCGGCGGCGGCAAGACCGTGTCGCTGCAACTTCTTGCGGAAGGGTTCTCCAATGCGGGAACCGCCGTCTTTCTCGCCGACGTGAAGGGCGACCTCGCGGGCCTGTCGCAGCCGGGCGACGCCAAGCCCGCTTTCGTCAAGCGCGCGGAAGAAATCGGCCTTCGCTACGAACCCGATCGTTTCCCGGTCGTCTTCTGGGACGTCTTTGGCGAGCAGGGGCATATGGTGCGCGCAACGGTGTCCGAAATGGGGCCGTTGCTTCTTTCCCGCCTGCTCGAACTCAACGACACGCAGGAAGGCGTTCTCAACATCGTCTTCAAGGTCGCGGACGAGCAAAGGCTTTTGCTGCTCGACCTGAAGGATCTGCGCGCGGCGCTGACTTACGTCGCAGACCACGCCGCCGAATTCAAGGTCAAATACGGCAATATCGCGCCCGCCACCGTCGGCGCCATCCAGCGCCAGCTCCTCGTGCTGGAGACTCAGGGCGGCGACAAATTCTTCGGGGAGCCGCAGCTCGATATCGGCGATTTCATCCGCGCCGATCGCGACGGACGCGGCGTCGTCAACATTCTCGCCGCCGAGAAGCTGATGCGCTCGCCGCGTCTCTACGCGACGTTTCTTTTGTGGATGCTCTCCGAGCTTTTCGAGACCCTGCCCGAGGTGGGCGATCTCGAAAAACCCAAGCTCGTCTTCTTCTTCGACGAAGCGCATCTTCTCTTCCAGGACGCGCCCAAGGCGCTGCTCTCCGCGATCGAACAGGTCGTGCGCCTCATTCGATCGAAAGGCGTCGGCGTTTACTTCGTCACGCAAAATCCTCTGGACGTGCCGGATACGGTTCTCGGCCAGCTCGGCAACCGCATCCAGCACGCGCTGCGCGCCTTCACGCCGCGCGACCAGAAGGCGGTGCGCGCGGCCGCCGAGACTTTCCGCAAAAACCCGGCTTTCGACACGACTGAGGCGATCATGCGTCTCGCCGTGGGCGAAGCGCTCGTCTCCATGCTCGGCGACAAGGGCGCGCCCGAAATGGTCGACCGCGTTCTCATCGCGCCCCCCGCCGCCCGCGTCGGCCCGGTGACGCCGGAAGAGCGCGCCGCGGTGATTGCGGGCAGCAAATTCGTCGGGAAATACGATCAGCCGGTGGATCGCGAATCCGCTTTCGAGACCTTGCAGGGCGGCGGCCCGGGCAAGAGCGGGGCGGGCGGCATGCTCGGCGGCGTCATTGGCGGGGTGCTTGGCGCGCTGTTCGGCTCCGCCAAAGGCAAGCGCCTGTCCCCCGCCGAGGCCGCCATGCGCTCGGCCGTGCAGAGCGCGGCCCGGGAGGCGGGGACGCGCATCGCGAAGGAGATTCTGCGCGGCGTGCTCGGCACGATGAGTAAATGAAATCCTAACGCGCGGGCGGCGAAGTCTTATCCCCTCCCGCGCAGCTTGCGTCGTTCGAAATATTACAGAATCTTAATCCCGACTTTAGCGACTTGTCACGCGGCGGTCATTTTCCCGGCCGGCTTTTCCGGCCTATACTCTCCCTGTTGCGATCGGCGATAGCGCGATCGCCCATTGCGGGCTCGCCGTCGCCTGGGAGCCCGCCAGGAGGGACGCAATATGGCGAATTCCTTGCCTATCGTCGCGGAAGGCGGCCTCGCCCGCTACCTCGCCGAAATTCGTCGTTTCCCCATGCTGGAGCCGCAGCAGGAATATATGCTCGCCAAGCGCTGGCGCGAACACGAAGACCCGAAGGCGGCCCACGAGCTCGTCACTTCGCATCTGCGCCTCGTCGCGAAGATCGCGATGGGCTATCGCGGCTACGGCCTGCCGATCGGCGAGATCATTTCGGAGGGCAATGTCGGCCTGATGCAGGCCGTCAAGCGCTTCGAGCCGGACCGCGGCTTCCGCCTCGCCACCTATGCGATGTGGTGGATCCGCGCCTCGATTCAAGAATATATCCTGCGTTCCTGGTCGCTCGTGAAGATGGGCACCACGGCGAGCCAGAAGAAGCTGTTCTTCAATCTGCGCAAGGCGAAGAGCAAGATCTCGGCGTTTGAGGAGGGCGATTTGCGGCCCGAGAACGTCGAGAAGATCGCGACGCGCCTCGGCGTCTCGCAGCAGGACGTGATCGAGATGAACCGCCGCATGAGCGGCGACGCCTCGCTCAACGCGCCGCTGCGCGAGGAAGGCGAGGGCGAATGGCAGGACTGGCTCGTCGACGGCAGCGACGATCAGGAGCGCATTCTCGTCGCGCAGGAAGAAAGCAACAACCGTCTCGCCGCCCTGCGCGGCGCGCTTGACGTGCTCAATCCGCGCGAGCGCCGCATCTTCGAGGCGCGGCGCCTCGCCGACGATCCGGTGACGCTGGAGCAGCTCTCCGAGGAGTTCGGCGTCTCCCGCGAGCGCGTGCGCCAGATCGAGGTTCGCGCCTTCGAGAAGGTGCAGGCCGCGGTGAAGTCGGGCGTGGCGAAGATGGAGCACGCCTCGGCCGCGATGTAAGGAATTATCCCTTCTCCCCGCTCGCGGGGAGAAGGGGCTCCCCGCAGCCAAGTCACCCGCAAATCCCCTTCAGCGCCTTCCACTCCTCCGCGCTCAGCAGCGGCGGCGCCGTTTCGCCCTGGGTCGCTTTCGCGAGCCTGGCGAGACGATCCTCGCTCAACGGGTGATCCTGCAAGATGCTCAACGGGCCGCCGTTGTTTTCGCCGGTGATCCGCAGCAGCAGCTCGCCCATAGGCCTGGCGGGCCGGCCGAGCGCGGCCATGGTCTGCGCCGCGAACCCGTCGGCCTCGCTTTCGTTTTCGCGGGAATGGGCGGCGTTGAAAAGCGAATTGCCGACAATGATCATGGCCGAGCCGCCGCTCACGTCGCCGAAAACGAGCCCGATGAGAAGCGCCGTGCCGCCCGTCGCGACGATGCGGCGCAAATGGTCGCGATGATCCAGGTGGCCGAGCTCATGGGCAAGCACCCCGGCGATCTCATCCTGGCTCTCGGCTTTGTCGAGGAGGCCGGACAGGAGATAGACCTTGCCGCCGGGCAGGGCGAAGGCGTTGGGAATTTTCGACTCGATCGCCTCAATCGTCGCCGGCAGGCGCAGATGCGCGGCGTCCTGGAGCCGCTGCGACAGCTTTTTCAAGGCGGCGGCGCCGGCGGGCGCGGCGCAGGTCTTGCCGGAGAAGGTCTTTCGCACCTCTTCGTCGGCGCTCTCGCCGAGCTTCTTTTCCCATTCGACGGGGATGACGGGCGCGATGATCCCCGCCATTCGCGGCACGCCGCCCCAAAGAAAGGCGCCGAACAGGGCGGCGCCGGCAAGGCCGTAGGCAAGCCTTTTGCGGCCTTCCCGATTGGGCTGCGCCTTCTCGCCGGCGAGCAGCGGGCAATGGCGCTCGATCTCGGCCCGCGTCGCAAGGTCGTCGATTTCGAGCCAGGCGCCTTTCGGCGCCCCCAGCGCCTTGAGCCGCATCACGCCGCCCGGCGGCGGGAGGCGGCGGACCTCCGCATAGGGCCAGGCCGCGAGCAGGGCCCCGCTTTCGACGATCTCCAGCGCCGGGCCGAAGACGAGATCGACCGCGCGACGCTTTTCGACATAGCCGTCGAAATAACTGGCCTTGCCGCTCTCGCTCTCTGGCGCCGTCATTCGTGGCCCTCGCTTTCGTCGCGCCACGCTAGCACTGCGAGAGCCAAAGACAAGACGCCGCGCTATATGAAGGGCCGAGCGAGACCCACGGAGATTTTTCCATGTCGCATTGGTTGATCGCCGGCGCGAGCCGGGGCATTGGGCTGGAGCTGGCGCGCCAGCTCGCGTCGCGCGGCGAGCGCGTGACGGCGAGCGTGCGAAGCGAAGCGGGCCGCGCCGCGCTCGACGCCGCCCTGGCTCCGGCGGGACGCAAGGGCCGCGTTCTCGTCTTCGACACGCGCGACGAGGCGCGGATCCGCGCGGCGGCCGGCGCCGTGGCCGAGCCAATCGACGCGCTCATCGCCAACGCCGGCGCCTATGGGCCGCAGCGTCAGAGCGCGCTCGACATGGATTTCGACGGCGTGCTCGATCTTTTCAACGTCAACACGCTCGGGCCGCTGCGGGTCGTGCAGGCTTTTCTGCCGCTGATCAGGCGGGGCGAGAATCCGCGCGTCGTCATGATGTCCAGCGTGCTCGGCTCCATGGCGCTGGAGGGAACGTTCAACGTCGGCTATCGCGCCTCGAAAGCCGCGCTCAACAAGATCACGCAATGCCTCGCCGACGATCTGAGGCCCGAGGGGATCGCCGTCGTCGCCATGCATCCCGGCTGGGTGCGCACCGATATGGGCGGGCCGGACGCGACGCTGTCGGTCGAGGAGAGCGTCGCGGGGATTATTCGCGTTGCGGAAAGCCTCACGCTTTCCGGCACGCGCCGCTATGTCGATTTTCGCGGGAATGAAATCGACTGGTGACCGTCTCTGGCTGGCAATTTTACAACGAAAAATTTGGAAGCCGGCGCCATCGTCAACCATGCCGGAACAGTTGCGGCTCTCTCACCCGAAAGCCGCCTTCGGCATGGATCGATGGTGAGCGAAATGACGACCTATGACGGGCTTTGCAATGAAGTCGTGCAGCATCTCGGCGGCGAGGCCAGCCTGAGAGAGATCGGCGCCCGCGTCGCCGCCGACGACCATTCCCATGTCAGCCTGCGGCTCAATCACCCCAATCCGCGCGGCGTCCGCTCGGTCGTGATCACCGCGCGCGGAAACGGCCTCTTCGACATGGATTGCTTCGGGCCCATGCGGCTCGATGCCTTCCACGCCGAACGCGTCGGCCATGCCGAGCAGATTGCGCCAGACAGTCTTGCGAGCGTGCTCGGCATGATGACCGGCGTCGAAAGCCTGCCCCACCACCACTATTGACGCGCGGCCGAAAGCGCCGCGCGGGCGCGCGCCTCCAGCGCCTGCGCGGCGTCTTTCGCCATCCGGCCACGCGGCTCCGGGATATCCAGCGTCTCGACGACATGGGCGGGTCGGGGCGAGAGAAGGAAGATGCGGTCCGCAAGGGCGATCGCTTCCGAAAGGTCATGGGTCACGATGAACGTCGTGATGCGCCTCTCCTCGATGAGCGCGGCGATGCGGTCGCGCAGGTCGCGCGCCAGCGCGGCGTCGAGCGAGACGAGCGGTTCGTCCAGAAGCAGCAGATCTGGCTTCACCGCGAGCGCGCGGGCGAGCGAGACGCGGCGTGCGAGGCCCAACGACAATTCGCCGGGAAAATGCGCCGCGTGTTCGGCGAGCGACAATTCGGCGAGAAGCGCGGCGATCTCGCGCTCGGCGGCTTCCGGCGCGGCGATGCGGATATTATCCGCGACGCTGCGCCACGGCAGCAGGCGCGGCTCCTGAAACACCATGCCCAGCCGTCCATGCGCGGGAAGGCGTATGTGGCCCGCGAAATCGCGGTCGAGCCCCGCGATCAGGCGCAAAAGCGTCGTCTTGCCGCAGCCCGACGGGCCGACGACGGCGCCCGCCTGTCCAAAGGGCAGAGTCAGGCGCAAACCTTCGAGCGCGCGCAACGGTCGCCCGTCGGCGAGATGATGGTCCTTATGCGCGATCGCGACGTCGAGCGGCGCCGCGCCGCCAGCGGGCGACGTGTCGTTCAAGGGGCTGCACCAGAAATGTCTCGACGCCCAGCATGAGGGCGACGAAGGGAAGGGCGTAGGCGAAGAGCAATTTCATGTCGAACTGCTGGAACGCCATATTGATCTCGAAGCCGACTCCGTTGGAGCGGCCGAGCAGCTCCACGACGAGCACGATCTTCCACACGAGCGAAAGCCCCGAGCGCGTCGCCGCCGCGAAATAGGGGGCAAGCTGCGGCAGGATCACATGTCTCAGCCGCGCCGCGCGCGAAAAACGGAAGGCCTGCGCCATTTCGTCAAGGTGGTGATCGAGCGCGCGGGCGCCTTCGCGGATCGTGACGACGGCGTTGGGCAGCTTGTTGAGCGCGACGGCGCCGATCGCCGCAGCTTCCGTCAGCCCCGCCCAGACATAAGCGAGCACGATGACGACGAGCGCCGGCAGATTGAGGAGAAAGACGAGCCAGGGATCGAGCAGCCGGTCGGCGAGCCTGTTGCGTCCCATGAGATAGCCGATCGCCGCGCCAAGGCTCATGGCGAGCGCGAAGGAGGCGACGACGCGCGCGAGGGTGGCGGCGAGGTTCGAGAAGAGCGCGCCGGAACGGGCTTCTTCGACGATGGCCCCGAAGACCGGCGCCGGCCCTGGCAGCCGGCGCGGATCGGAAAACCAGGCGGCGGCCTGCCAGGCGGCGAAGAGCGCCGCGAGAGAGGCGAGGCGGATCAGACCTTCGCGGAGCAACTCCTTGCGGACAAATTGGCGGATCACCGCGTGGCGGCCTCGCCGCCCTTGTAGAATGTTCCGGGATCGAGCGCCTTTCCGGGACCGACGAGCTTCTCGCCGCCGATCTCGGCGAGCGTCTTGTAAAGAACCGCCGCGTCGGCTTCCTCCTGCGCCACCGTGCGCCTGGGAATTCCCGCGACATAGCGCTTGCGGTAGATGTCGAGCGTCGCGGCGCCCTTTGGGCCGATGCGGCTCGCCGCCGCCGCCCAGGCCTTGTCGTCGCTCGCAATGAGCGCTTTCGCCCTTCCCGCCATGGCGAAAAAGCGCGACAGCGCGTCCCTGTTCTTCGCCGCGAAGCCATCGTCGAAAACATAACCGGTGATCGCCACGTCGCCCTCGGCGCCGAGCGCTTTCTCCACATCCGCGATCTCGATTGCGCGCGCGAAGCCCTTGCCTTCCAGATCGGCGGCGAAATTCCAGAATTCGAGCGCGGCGTCGATCTCGCCCTGCAAGGCTTTTTCCGCGATGAGCGGCGGCGCGCCGTAGAGGACCGTCGCGCTCTTTTCGAGATCGACGCCCTGTTTCAGCGCATGGGCTTTCAGCATCAGCCAGCTCTTGTCGAGCGGCCCGCCGGCGACGCCGAGCTTCTTGCCCGCGAGATCCTTCACGCTCCTGATCGAGGCGTCTTTGGTCATCACGGCGCCGACGCCGGTGGAATAGGGGTAAAGGGTGAGCCTGGCCCCTTGCGCCCGCTCGCGTGCGACCCACAGCCAGTCGGAGACGATGATGTCGGCGCTTCCGCCCTGAATGGCGATCTTGCCGGCCTCGGGCGACGCAAGCTCGGCCACCTCCAGGTCGAGCCCGGCCTCCTTGTCGAGGCCGAAAGCCTTTACGACCGCCATCTCCCAGCCGGCGGTGCCCGTCTTCTGCAGGGCGAGGCGCAGGCTCTCGGCGCTGGCTGGCGTCGCTAAGAGGACGGCGGCGAAGAGGGCGAAGAGGCGTTTCATCTTCTGTCCTGCGATTTTCGAGCGTCTTTGGGTCGCCCGCCATTGATCGAATCGATCGGGCGGGGCTCCTCTCCCCGCCTGGGGAGCGGGGAGGACGGCGCCGTTGACGCAATTATTTCATTGCGTCGTCTTTACCGCAGGATGCGCTCTGCGTCGATTGCAGGAAAATTTCCCGTCAGGCGGCGGCGCGTCGCGCGAGCATTTCCTCGTAAACGGCGAGCGTCCCGGCCACATGCCGTTCGAGCGTCGCGGGCGCAGCCCAATAGGCGTCATAGGCCCGCCCCGACATTTCGGCGATCGCCGCATCATTCTTCAGCTCCCGGATCGCCGAGGCGAGCGAGTCCGCGTCGCCGCTCTTGAACCAGAGGCCCGTGACGCGGTCTTCGACGGCCTCGCGCGCCGCGCAGCCATCGGCGACGATGGCGGGCGTCCCCATGGCCTTGGCTTCGAGGGCGGTGAGGCCGAAGGTCTCGTACCATAAGGACGGGAAGACGAGCGCGCGCGCCGCCCGCATGGCCTGGCGCGCCTGTTGCGGCGACTTCCAGCCCATGAGCCGCGCCTGCGGGAAGCGCGCCTGCAACTCCGCCGCGATGGGCCCGTCGCCGACAAAGACCGGCGTCGCGCCGGCGCGGCGCGCGGCTTCCGCGAAAAGGAAGGCCCCTTTCTCGGCGGAGAGGCGTCCGACGAAAAGGAAGTCGCCGCTGCGCGGGTCCGCCTTACGGCCGAGCGGCTCGGCTTCGACCGGGTTCGTCACGCGATGGATCGCGGCCCCCGTCGGCAGGCAGGCCGCAAGCGCTTTTTCCTGCAGGTCGGAGAGCAGGACGATGTCCGAGAAGGTTTCCGCTAGATGCGCGACGCGCTGCGCGACGAACATGCGGACGTTGCGCCACAGCTTGAAGGGATAGTTGCGCGAGTCGCAATTCGTCAGCCAGCAGGCGGCGGACATGGGCTTTAAGGGGCAGACCGCGCCTTTTCGAAAGTCATAGAAGCCGCCATTCGGGCAATGCAGGAAATATTCGTGCATGGTGTAGACGGCCGGAAGATTGGCCGCCCGTATGGGTTTCGCAATGGAAGGCGACAGCGCCTTCGCCCAGCCATGCACATGCACGATGGTGCGGTCGTAGGAGAGCTGGTCCAGCGTCTTCTCGAGAACGGCGGCTGCCCGCGCGTTCCAGACGCCCTGCCGCGCCGCGGCGAGCCGCGAGGGATTGCCCAGAATGTCATGCTGGCCGAGGCAGACGACTTCGACGCCGGCAGCGGCGAGCCGCTCGTCCACGGGACCGCAGGCCGCGAAGAAGATTACGCGCGCGCCGGCCGCCTTGAGCCCCACGGCGCTTTCGATGGCGACCTTGGATTGGCCGCCACTGACATAGGCGTGATCGACGCAGATGACGACAGTCGGCAGGGACATGGGGCGCTCCAGAACAAGTCGCCGCAAAGCTAAGGCGGTTCTGCTTGCAGCAAGGTAAAACAGTTGTCCGGTTTGGACCGCCGTCGGCGGCTGGTGAAGACTAAGTCCGCGTTTTGGAGGAATTTTCTTAAGTTTTCGCATGCATCTTGGGCGGAACTACATCGTTTACTTGACGCCGCCGGCGGCTCGTCGTCTCGGCGGCGGGGAAGCCGGCCGGGGCGCGCCGTTTGGCGGGTCGGGCGTGTGAGTTTTTGCGGGCGACAATGTCTGATTTGAACTGCGCGGGCTGTGAGAAGCCCACAATGCTCGGATTGCGCGCCTTGCAGCACGACGTGCTCGAAGGCGTGGCGCGCGACCTGCCGGTCGGGCTCGTCATGAACCGGCTCTGCCTCCGGGCGGAGCGTCTCGCGCCGGACGTCGTCTGCTCCATCCTCGCTGTCGACGCGGCGGGACGGCTGCATCCGCTGGCGGCGCCTAGCCTGTCAAAAAGCTTCTCCGACGCCATCGACGGCTTGGCGATCGGACCGCAGGCCGGCTCTTGCGGGACGGCGGCCTATCTGCGCGAACCTGTGGAAGTCGTCGACATCGAAGGCGACCCGCTCTGGGCGGCCTATAAGGGTCTCGCCCTGCCGCTCGGCCTGCGCGCCTGCTGGTCCTCGCCGATCTATGCGTCGGACGGACGGGTGATCGGGACATTCGCTTTTTATTACCGGGAGCGCCGCGGGCCGAACGCCCTGGAGCGCACGATCGTGCAGGCCTGCGTCAATCTCTGCGCCATCGCCATGGAGCAGGAGGAGCGCAAGGAGAGCATTCAGCGGCTCGCCTATTACGACCCGCTCACCGGAGCGGCCAATCGCGCGTCGTTCGAGCAGCATGCGCGCGACGCCCTGGCGAGCGCGGCGAAAGACGGGGTTGGCGTCGCCATTCACTGGATCGATCTCGACGATTTCAAGAGCGTCAACGACACGCTTGGCCATCAGGCCGGCGACATGCTCCTCAAAACCGTCACGCAGAGGCTGCGTACGGCGCTCAGGCCGGGGGAGTTTCTGGCGCGCATGGGCGGCGATGAGTTCGTCGTCCTCCAATATCCCGCCGCAAGCGTTGACGCGATCGAGGAGCTGGCTCGGCGGCTGGCGGCGGCGGTTGTCGAGCCCGCGCCTCTCGGCGAGACGATGGCGTCCGTCGGCGCGAGCATCGGCATCGCGTGCGCGCCGCAGGACGGCTTCGACCTCGCGCAGCTCATGAAAAAGGCCGATCTCGCTCTCTACGAGGCGAAGGCCAATGTCGGTCGATGCTTCAGTTTCTTCGACTCTCGGATGGAGGCGAAAATCGCCTCCCGCTGGCGGTTGGAGCGGGAGCTGGAGCAAGCGCTCCGGCGGGCCGAGTTCGCGCTCTACTTCCAGCCCATCGTGGATCTCGTCGCGCTGGAGGTATCCGGCTTCGAGGCGCTGCTCCGCTGGCGCCGTCCCGGCTACGGGCTGCTAAGCCCGACGGAATTCCTGCCCATCGCCGAAAAGGCCGGGCTCATTTACGAGATTGGCGATTGGGTGCTGCGGGAGGCCTGTCTCCTGGGGGCGACGCTGCCGGCGCATATGCGGATCGCGGTGAATCTGTCTCCGACGCAGCTCATGCGGCCGGGTTTGGCGCTCGACGTCGCGGCCACGATCGCCGCCTGCAATATTTCCCCCGCCCGCCTGGAGCTCGAAATCACGGAATCCGCGCTTCTGCTCGAAAATCCGGCGACGCATGGCTGTCTGAGCGATCTGCGTCAACTCGGCGTATCCATCGCCCTCGACGATTTCGGCACGGGCTTTTCGGCGCTCTCGCATCTTCGCGCCTTTCCGGTGGATCGAATCAAGATCGACCGCTCCTTCGTGCAGGAAGTGGATATCCGGCGCGAGACGGCCTCGATCATACGCGCCATTATCGGGCTCGCGCACGAGCTCGGCGTCAAGACGACGGCTGAAGGCATTGAGACGCAGTCCCAACTGCGCATGCTGCACAGCTTCGGCTGTAATGAAATTCAGGGCTATCTGATCAGCGAGCCCAGGCCGCTCGCGGCCTTCCGGCAGATCATCGAGCCGCGCGCGGCGCGGCTGGCTGCGGCTAAACTGGCCTGATTTCAGGGTCTTTCCGGGCTCCGGCTCAAGCATCGCGCGCAGGCTCTCGAATCGCGCTAATATCGGGGCCATGGCCACGAAACCCGATCTTTTCGGCGGCGCGCCCCGCAAGGCGCCCGCGCCCAGACCCGCAGCAAAAACAACGCCCGCCGAGTATGACGCCGGCTCCATCGAGGTGCTGGAGGGGCTGGAGCCCGTCCGGCGGCGTCCCGGCATGTATATTGGCGGCACGGACGAGACCGCGTTGCACCATCTCTTCGCGGAAGTGCTCGACAATTCGATGGACGAGGCCGTCGCCGGCTGCGCCTCCTTCATCGAGGTGACGGTGGAGCCGGGCGGCTGGCTGACCGTCACCGACAATGGCCGCGGCATTCCGGTCGGCCCGCATCCCAAGATGAAGGACAAGTCGGCGCTTGAAGTCGTCATGACCGTCCTCCACGCCGGCGGCAAATTCGACAGCGGCGCGTATCAGACGTCGGGCGGCCTGCACGGCGTCGGCGTTTCGGTCGTGAACGCGCTGTCGGAGAAGGTCGAGGTCGAGGTCGCGCGCGACCAGCAACTCTATCGAATGGAGTTTTCCCGCGGCCTGCCGCTCGGCAAGCTGCAGAATGTCGGCAAGATCAATAACCGCCGCGGCACGCGCGTCCGCTTCAAGCCGGATGCGCAGATCTTCGATCCGGGCGCCCATTGGAAGCCCGCGCGGCTCTTCCGCA
The DNA here is from genome assembly GCF_052186135.1 of Methylocystis sp. JAN1. Lineage (GTDB taxonomy): Bacteria > Pseudomonadota > Alphaproteobacteria > Rhizobiales > Beijerinckiaceae > Methylocystis. The sequence continues at coordinate 1,509,693 of NZ_CP181499.1, forward strand.
TGGCGCGCTCCAAGGCCTATCTCTTCGGCGGCGTCGAAATCCGCTGGCGCTGCGATCCCTCGCTGATCGAGCCCGGCTCGGACATTCCCGCCGAGACCGTGCTCTGCTTTCCGGGCGGCCTCAAGGACTATCTCGCGCGCGAGACGCATGGCAAGGAGCTCGTCACGGATCAGCCCTTCGCCGGCAAGGTGACGCGGGAGGGCGGGCACGGCTCGCTCGAATGGGCGATCGCCTGGTTCGCCGAGGATGACGGCTTCATCAATTCCTACTGCAACACCGTCTGGACGCCGGACGGCGGCACGCATGAGGCGGGCTTCCGCCTTGCGCTGATGAAAGGGCTGAAGGACCACGCCGACCGCACCAATCAGTCCAAGCGCTTCAAGGACGTGACCGCCGAGGATCTCATGGGATCTGCGGCGGCGATGATTTCCGTCTTCATCCACGATCCGCAGTTCCAGGGCCAGACCAAGAACCGGCTGATGAGCGTCGAGGGCTCGCGCATCGTCGAGCAGACCGTGCGCGACGCGTTCGATCACTGGCTCGCCGCCGCGCCGACGCAGGCGAACAAGCTTCTCGATTTCGCCGTGTCGCGCGCCGAGGAGCGCATGCGCCGCAAGGCGGAGAAGGACGTGGCGCGCAAGACCGCGACGCGCAAATTGCGCCTGCCGGGCAAGCTCGTCGACTGCACCAACAATTCGGCGCAGGGGTCGGAGCTTTTCATCGTCGAAGGCGACTCGGCCGGCGGCTCCGCCAAGGAGGCGCGCAACCGCGCGACGCAGGCGGTGCTGCCCCTGCGCGGCAAGATCCTCAACGTCGCCTCCGCGACGAAGGACAAGCTCCTCGCCAATCAGCAGCTCGCCGATCTCACCCAGGCGCTCGGCTGCGGCCTGGGCTCGCATTATCGCGAGGAGGAGCTGCGCTACGAGAAGGTGATCGTGATGACCGACGCCGACGTCGACGGCGCCCATATCGCGTCGCTGCTCATCACCTTCTTCTACCGGCAGATGCCGAGGCTCATCGAGAAGGGCCATCTCTATCTGGCGCAGCCGCCGCTCTACAAGCTGACGCAGGGGCCTAAGACGGTCTATGCGCGCGATGACGACCATCGCGAGGAATTGATCAGGACCGTGCTGACCGGCAAGGGCAAGGTGGAGGCCAACCGCTTCAAAGGTCTCGGCGAGATGAGCGCGCAGCAGCTCAAGGAGACGACAATGGATCCCGCCAGGCGCACGCTGCTCAAGGTCGTTCTTGCAGGCGAGGAGCGTGACGACGTCGCCGATTGCGTCGAACGGCTGATGGGCAACAAGCCCGAGGCGCGCTTCGCCTTTATTCAGGAGAAGGCGGCTTTTGCAACCGAGCTTCTGGACGTTTAGAGCGCCCGTCACGCCCAAACGCAGCGCAATCTGATTAAGGCTGCGCTCCGCTCCCGCTCCTGCGAAGTGGGGAAGGGCTGGGAGGGGGCGAAGCCCTGACGCTCAGGCGCTCGCGTGGACGCTTGTCAGGGCCTATAATGGGCGCGCTTCAGATACAGGTGATGCGTGAGCGATACGGACACTCTCTCCGACGCCGGCGAGGCGCGGACCGCGCCTTCCGGCTGCGACGCGATCAAGGATCAGGCCTATGCGCTCGAGCGGATGCAACTCGCGCTGGACGCGGGCCGAACGGGGGTGTGGGACTGGAATCTCGTCACCGGCGCCGTGCATCTCGACGCGCGGGTGCGGCAATTATGGGGCCTGCCCGACGATATCGAGCCCGGCTTCGACGTTTTCCGAAGCGCCATTCATCCGCAGGATCGGCGGCGCAGCAAGGAGGCGGTCGGCCTCGCGCTCGATCCGGGCTATGAGGGGGACTACGAGATTGAATATCGCGTGATCGGCGTAAGCGACAAGGTCGAGCGCTGGGTCTCGATCCGCGGCCGCACCTTTTTCGAGAACGGCCGGGCCGTGCGCATTCTCGGCACGGCGCGCGACATCACCGAGCGTAAGATGCGCGAGCAGCATGTGCGCGTCCTGCTGCGCGAGCTGGTGCATCGCTCGAAAAATCTGCTCGCCGTCGTGCAGGCCATGTCGCGCCAGACGGCGGCCGGCGCGCCCTCGGTGGAGGAATTCCAGCGCAAATTCAGCGCGCGCCTGCAGGCGCTTTCCATGGCCCACGACATTCTTGTGTCGCAGGACTGGCGCGGCGCGTCCATGCACGATCTAGCGCTCGCGCAAATGGCCTATTGCCTGGACGTGGCGAAAGACAGCTTGAGGGACCATGCGGCGATCGACGGGCCGGAGATCATGCTGAAGCCGGAAGCCGCGCAGAATATCGGGCTGGCGCTGCACGAGCTTGCGACCAACGCGCTGAGCTATGGCGCGCTGTCGCGTCCGGAGGGAAGCATTTCGCTGAAATGGGGCTTCGACAAAGACCGGCTGAACATTGAGTGGCGCGAGATCGGCGGACCGGCCCTCGTCACGCCGCCGCGAGAAGGCTTCGGACACAAGGTCGTCAAGAAACTTGTCGCCCTGGCGCTGGACGGCGAAGCGACGTTGAGCTTCCCGCCGGAAGGGCTGATCTGGACGCTCTCGGTCCCCGCCGGCTTCGCGATGATCAGAGAGCAGGGCTAAATGGCGTCGGGGTCGGCGCAGAAGGCTTGGTGGTCCATGGCGTTCTGCTTCGCATAGAGCATCGCGAAAGAGGCCATCGCGTCGTCAAAGGCGTCGCCCTTGCCCATGTAGCCGGCCGATATCGCCGGTTGCGAGGAGCGCGCATGGGCGCGCGCGAGCGTGCTGCCGCAAAGCTCGACATAGCGCGGGAAGGCCTGGTCCTTCAGCAGCTCCGCTATGCCGCTCAGGCGGCGCGTCTTGAGATGGCGCATATAGAAGCGGCCCTCCTCGGCGCCGCGCTCATCCGCGGCCGCGAGGAACATGTCCGTCGCCGCCTGCATGACGCGCTGGCCCGAGGCCACGCGCTTTCCCGAAGGTCCTTTCCAGCGCGCGACGCCGAAACGCTCCAGCGCCGAAGGCTGGGCCGCCTTGATCTGCAAGGCGAGCGGCTCGTCGTCCGCCGACATGTAAAGCGCGATCGCGCAAAACACGCCGACGCTGCCGACGCCGACCGCCTTGAAGGCTGTGTCGCAGAGGCGATAGCGCGCGAAAAGCGATGAAACGGGCGGCTGCAGTCCGTCCTGAACCAGGCCTTCGAAGAGCTTTGGCAGATCGAGGCGCGCCTCTTCGTCATCCATGGCGTCGAGATGGAGCAGCTTTGGCGGCTTGTCGACGAAGCGCCACCCGCTGCTCGTTTTCTCGATTTTGGGAAGCCCGTCGGTCCTGTCCTCGGGGCCCTTGCCCGCATAGATCGCCGCGCTCAGCTTCTCGTGCAGGACGCGATCTCGCAGCGTCTTGACGACGTCCTTCAGATGCACGCGCACGTTCCATATGTCGTAAGGCGGCATGACGGCGAGCTGGAGCATCCGCGTCCGGTAGGTTTTCGCCGCGCGGCGGGCGAATTGGCGCGCTTCGCCGTGGGAATAGCCCATCTCCAAACCCGCGACCGCAACGCTTGAGGCGAGGCGCCGCAGATCGTAGACGATATCGACCTCCGGCGCAGTCTCGTCGAAATCGTTGACGTCGAAAAGGACATTTCCCTCGGGCGACGAATAGGCGCCGAAATTCATCAGATGGCAGTCGCCGCAGGCCTGCGCCTTCACGCCCGGCGCAAGCTGGCGGGAAAGGTCGAAAGCCATGACGTCCGCCGCGCCGCGCAAGAAGGCGAATGGCGCGGCCGTCATCAGCTCCCGGCGCATGGGGCGCAGCGACTTCAAACGCGCGCGCACCGTTTCCTTGATGATGGCGATCGGGTCGCGGCCGGCCGGAGGCGCGTAATCGGCGAGCGCCTCGCGCGGAATGGCCCCGCGAAGGCTCTTGCCGAACGCATAGCTTTCCTTGCGACTCAATCCCCGGGCGGTGGGGAGGTCGCTTGCGACCTGGTCCATCGTCGACATGGAAAAGATACTAAAAGGCAGTCTGTTTCGGCGCAATGACAGCGGATTGTTGCGGGACGGCCGGGCGAAGGTTTCCTCCTCCCGAGAAGCCGCCGGAGGAGGAAACCCTCGTTTTCCACCATCCGGAACGCTCGTCCTCGCGTTTTGGGACGGCTCGTGCGGGGCGTCCTCAGCATGGGCGAGGTTTGTCGTCCTTCACCCCCGTCGTAATTGTCGCGCGGCTGAGATTCGGCGGGCGCGCGAACCTTGCGGTTTTGACTCTAGCCCAGAAGGTCGACAAGCGGCGCAATCAGCGGCGCGTCGGCGGGCGGCATGTCGTAATTGCGCAAGTCGCGGGCGCGCGCCCATTTCACCGCCTGTCCTTCCGCCGGACGCAAGAAGCCCTCCCATTTGCGGCAGACATAGAGCGGCATCAGCAGGTGAAATTCGTCATAGGCGTGGCTCGCGAAAGTGAGCGGCGCGAGGCAGGGGGCTTTCACCGTGATGGACAGTTCCTCGGCGAGTTCGCGAATGAGCGCGTCCTCCGGCCGCTCGCCGGGATCGAGCTTGCCGCCGGGGAATTCCCATAGCCCCGCAAGTTGCTTGCCCTCGGGGCGCTGCGCGATGAGCACGCGGTTATCGACGTCGACAAGCGCGCAGGCGACGACGAGGAGGAGCTTCATGGGGGCCCTTATTTGCCGGAGACGATGACCTCCACCGGCTTTTCTTCCGCTCCGGTGACGGTGACTTCCTCATATATCAGGCCGCCTTCGGAGCGAAAGGCGTTCTCCGCCTTCCAGATCACCTGCGTCGAAACATAATAACGTCCCGGCGGCACGTTCTCGAAAATGAAGCGCCCTGTGGGGCCGGCCTTCGCCGTGCGGGTATGGGCGACATAAGCGGGGTCGGGATCGTTCTGCTGAATGGACGCCGCAGGGGCGAATTTGGCGCCGTGGAAATAATAATCGAGCCGCGCCCGCGCATAGCTCGTATCGGGGATGAGCCGCACCGTCTCGCCCGCCGCGTAACGCACATCCACCTTGCCGGTCTTGTCTGGCAGAAAAGCCTGCCCGCGGACCGCCGTCTTGCCGGGCTTGTCCAGATAGGCCGCCTCGGCCGCGTCGAAACGCAGTTGCGGCGCGGGCGGCGCCGAGTTGCAGGAGAAAAGGGGGAGGAGAAGGGGAATCATAGAAAGACGCGAGAAATGCATACGCGAAACTCTCCAAGCGAATGTTTGCGCTTATGGCATAGTTTCAGCTTGGAGGACGCAAGGCAAGCAGGCTTGAAATTGCTTGTGTCGGCGCGGGCCTCAGTCAGCCCCCTCCATGGTCGTCGTCGCGAGGGGCGGAACGACGAAGCAGTCCGGGGGCGGGAACCCCGGACTGCTTCGCGCTTCTGGGAAAGCGGGTATGCGCGGCTCCGAAAATATGCTCGCAGTGACGGCGGAGAGAGCGTTTAGCTTCGATAGTCCCCGTTGATCGCGACATATTCCTTTGTCAGATCGCAGGTCCACACGGTCGCGGCGCCCGAGCCCAGACCGAGATCGACATTGATGACGATCTCCTGTCGCTTCATGATCTCCGAGACTTCCTGCTCATTGTAAGCGGGGTCGCGCAGACCCTTGAAGGCGACGCGCACGCCGCCGAACCATATTGCGAGCTTGTCGCGCTCGGCATATTCGCCGGATTTGCCGACCGCCATGACGACGCGGCCCCAATTGGCGTCCTCGCCGGCGATGGCGGTCTTCACAAGCGGCGAATTGGCGATGGAGAGCGCGATCTTCTTGGCCGCCTTGGCGCTCTCGGCGCCCGTCACCGTCACTTCGACGAATTTGCGCGCCCCTTCGCCGTCCTTCACCACCTGATGCGCGAGATCGAGCAGAACCGCCTCGAGCGCCTTCTTGAACGCGACGAGGCGCTTGTCGGTCGCCTTCTCGATCTTCGGCGCGCCGCGCTTCCTGGCCGCGCCCGTCGCAAAGAGCAGCAGCGTGTCGGAGGTCGATGTGTCGCTGTCTACGGTAATGGCGTTGAACGTGCCCTGCACGGCCTTGGAGAGCATCGCCTGCAGCGCCTCGGCGGCGATGGGCGCGTCCGTGAAGACGAAGGAGAGCATGGTCGCCATGTCGGGAGCGATCATGCCGGCGCCCTTGGCCATGCCGCTGATCGTCACCTCCACCCCGCCGATCGTCGCCTGGCGCGTCGCGAGCTTGGGGAAGGTGTCCGTCGTCATGATGGCGCGCGCCGCTTCCCGCCACGCATCCGGCCGCGCCTCCCTGGCGAGATTTTCCAGCACGCCGTCGAATTTCGAGGCGTCGAGCGGCTCGCCGATGACGCCGGTCGAGGCGATGAAGATCTGACGGTCGCTCGCGCCCGTCGCGGCGGCGGCGATCCTGGCGGAGAGCTTCACCGCGTCGGCGCCCATCTTGCCGGTGAAGGCGTTGGCGTTGCCCGAATTGACGAGCAACGCCTTGGCCTTGCCGCCCTTGAGCCTCGCGCGGCACCAGTCGACGGGCGCCGATGGGCATTTGGACTTTGTGAAAACGCCCGCGACCGTCGCGCCCTCTTCCATGACGGCGAGCATGACGTCCGTGCGGCCGGCATAGCGGATGCCCGCGGCTCCCGCCGCGAAACGCACGCCGTCGAGCGGCGCGATTTCCGGAACGGTTGCCGGCGCGAGGGGGGAGAGGGGGGAGAGGGGGGCGTTATGGGCCATCGGAATCACCGGAGCAGGGACAGACTGCGCCGGGTTTGGCCTTGCTGCGCTGCGGCGTCAAGCGTTCGCGCGCCTTAGACCAGGGCAATCGGGTGAACGACAATCTCGGACGTTGGCCGCCCAATACCTCCCCTTTACGGGGAGGTCGGCGGTCGAAGACCGCCGGGTGGGGTTCGCGCCGCCACTATATTGGTGGGGCTTACCCCGCCCGACCCCGCTTTGCGGGGCCACCCTTGTATCTGCCTATCAACGGATTTGTGAGATTCAAGCGACCTGCGTCGGGAGGGATGGCCATCCCTCCCGACGCGCGGCGATGTCGCCCGCCCACCCTTTGGCTACAACCGTCGGGGAGCCTGGGATCGTCGCCGCAGCTGCGCACGACCGAACAGTCGCTTGATTTGCAATCGCACGCACAAGGCAGGTTACCGTGGCAAAGATCATTTGTGGAGTTGACGTTTCCAAGGCGCGCCTCGACGTCTTCGTCGCTGGGCCCAACGTCGCCGCCGCCTTCGACAACACCGCCGAGGGCGTCGACGCGCTCGCCGGCTTCTGCCGAGAGCACGGCGTCGCGCTCGTCGCCATGGAGGCCACCGGCGGCCTCGAAAAGCTCGCCTTTCTCCTGCTCTGGAAAAGCGGCCTACCTTGCGCGCGCGTCAATCCCCGCCAGGTTCGCGACTTCGCCAAGGCGGCCGGCGCGCTGGAGAAGACCGACGCGATCGACGCCCGCCTCATCGCCGGCGCCGCCCGCGCCCTCAACATCGTCGAGACAAAGCCGCCCAGCGACGCCCAGCAGCGTCTCGAGGCGCTGACCACGCGTCTCTCGCAGATCGTCGCCGACCTCGTCACGCAAAAGCAGCGCCGCCATACGACAAGCGACGCTCTCGCGCGCGGCAGCATCGAGGCCGTCATCGCCTTCCTCGATGCGGAGGCCCGCCGCTTCGAGAAGGAGATCGCCGCCGAAATCGAAAAGGATCCGCTCTGGGCGCGCCTCGACGCCGCCCTGCGCAGCGTCAAGGGCGTCGCCGACCGCACTGTCGCCCGCCTCCTCGCCGAGCTCCCGGAGATCGGCGTCTATTCCAACAAGGCGATCGTCAAGCTCGCCGGCCTCGCCCCCATCGCCAACGACAGCGGCGCCCGCAGGGGCAATCGCCACATCCGCGGCGGACGCGCCCGCGTTCGCTCCATCCTCTTCCTCGTCGCCGGCATCGCAATGCGCTTCGACAAGAAGCTCAAGGCTTTCCACAACGCCCTCATCCAGAAGGGAAAACCCAAAATGGTCGCCCGAATCGCCCTCGCCCGAAAACTTCTCGTCATCCTCAACGCAAGAGCAAGAGAAGCCAGGGACGCTTTCCCTCCAGTCCATCCTTGACAGACCAGATAGTCGCTCCCCGTAAAGGCTAGCAGATTCACACATCTGTGTTGGTTAGCGGCGGCGTTGGTTGGGTGAGGGCGATGGCGTATTTTCCGTGCTGGAATTTGAGCCATCCGGCGAGCATGACGACGGGACCGGGTTTTCCGTAATAGCCGGTCCAGCCGCCGAGGCGGGCGAGCACCCAGGACGCATAGGCCAGGGACCCTCGCGGATGCGGGTTCTTCTGGCGCTGCGTCTTGCCTTCGAGGGTGGCGCAATAGGCTTCCAGCAGCGGTTGGTCCTTGGGCTCGAAGGCGTCGAGGAGCGGGCGCAGACGTTGCGGGTCGCCGCCGTCTCGGGCGTGGACGAGTTGTTGGATCGTCACGGCCGCGATCAACGTCGCGGCCGCCAGGGTCTGGCGCGGCGCGTCGTCTTCCATGCGCACGGCCTCGATGTCGAAGCCGTCGGTCTTCATCGTGCGGAACAACTGCTCGATCGCCCAGCGGCGTCGATACAGATCGACGACCCCGAGCGCTTGCGCGAGGCCGTCGACGGGGCGCGTCGTGATCAGACGCCAATGGACGTTTTCGCCTGGGGGCGGGTCGATCTCGCGCACGTCGACGAGATGGACCGCGATCGTCGACGGATCGTTCCTGGCCGCGCCGTTCCTGGGCCGCGCGAGATCAAAGCGCCCATGCCGGACGGCCAGCGTCGCTTCGCGCGCCGGCCGTCCGGGCCTGGCCGGAAGCGACAGCGTCGCCCGCCCGGCCTCCTCCAGCGCATCCAGGCGCGCAAACAGCCGCTCGCCATCCTCCAGCGCGCGGTCCTGCGCGGCGCGCACGAGGAGGTGAACCCCCGGCGGGCGCCGCGCGAAGGCGGAATAAATATCGCTCTCGCGATCGGCCACGACCGTGACCTCGCGCGCCGAAGCGCAAACTTTCGCCGCCGCCGCCGCGCCCTCCAGCCAGCGCCGGCTTTCCTTGTCCTCGATCGGCCGCTGACGCCGATCCGCCTTGCGTCCCGTCGCGCGTTCGAGGAACTGCGCGTGCGCCAGACCCACGATCGAACCGTCCTCGGCGTCGACGACGAGGGTCGGATGCAGATAGAGTCCGCCGCCGCCCCCGGACTTGACGACCGTCGTGTCCTGAATCGCCAGAACCGCGCGCCCCGCGCAACGCGCCGACGCGCGCGCGGCCGCCGTGGCGAACATCTCCGCGCCGGTCACCGCCCGATTGCGAAGAAAGCGCGTGATCCTGATCTCACCAGCCCGGTCGCCGCCGAGCCGACGAATGCGTATGCCCCCGCCGCCCTCCGCCACCAGCCGGGAAAGCAGAAAGGCCCCCCTTTTTCCAGTCGCGCGTCGCCAAAGCGACCCAGCGTCCGTCCGTCCATCGTCCGTCCCTCCGATTCCTTCAAATGGAATCAGACCCCCAGGCCCTACGCAACCAAGATGTGTGAATGCGGTAGCCCCGTAAAGGGGAGGGATTTGCTCGCGCCTAGCGTTCACCCGATCGCCCTGCCCCTTAGACGAAGCCGGAGCCTTTCGGGCGCGCCGGTCTTTGAATTACTTCTTCTCCGCGGGCTTCGCGGCCGGAGCGGGCGCAGCCGGCTTGGCGTCCTTGGCGCCTTCGGCCGGCTGGTCGCTGCGCTCGATCTTGGCGCCGTCGCGCAGCTTCATGACGAGCTCGCTCTGGGCCTTCTGCACGACATAGCGGGCGACCTGATCCTTCACCTGATCCAGCGGCGGGAAGGTCTTCGGGCGCGTTTCGTCGAGCTTGATGATGTGCCAGCCGAACTGCGTCTTCACCGGCTCGGAGAGCTCGCCCGGCTTCAGCTTCGCCGCCGCTTCGCCGAACTCTGGCACCATGCGGTCCTTGGTGAACCAGCCGAGATCGCCGCCCTTGGAGCCCGGATCTTTCGACACCTCGGTCGCGACCTTGGTGAAATCCTCGCCGCCCTTCACGCGGGCGAGCGCCTTTTTGGCCTCGTCCTCGGTCGGCACGAGAATGTGGTGGGCGTGGTATTCCGTCTCGGGCTTCTGGTTCTTCGCGGCCTCGTCATAGGTCGCCTTGATCGCGGCGTCGGTGGCGGCCGTCTTGGCGACGGCGCCGAGCAGCGTCTCCATCAGCGCCTTGTCGCGCAGATAGGCCATTTTCTTGGCGAAGTCCGGCGTTTCGGCGAGCTTGTCGGCCTGCGCCTTCTGCACGACGAGCTGCTCGTCGATGAGGAAGTCGAGAATGTAGCTTTCGCGCGCCTTGCCTTCGAGCTGGCGCGGAATGCCGGGTCCGAGATCTTCCATGGCGAGCTTGACGTCCTCGTCCGTGATCTCGACGCCGTTCACCTTGGCGAGAACTTTCGCCTGCGCGGGAAAAGTCGCCGCCATCAGGGCGACGAGGCAGATCGTCCCGAGCGCGGCGCGGGTCATGGAACGCGCATTCTTGCTAGACATGATATGCTCCAGAAAAAGAGGCAAACCGCCCCGGAGAACCGCCGCCACGGCCGGCGAAAGTTCCTGCGTGACGAATGGGGCGTATCTATGCCGGCCGCGCGTCTCCTGACAACTCCCTGCCGCCCGATAATTCCGCGCCTTTGACGGGTCCGACCGTCGTTACAAAAACCTCGCGGGTCTTTTTCTCGGTCTCGGTCAGGAGCGCTTCGAAATGCGAAAGATCGGGCGAGTCTCCGACGCGCAGCAGCAGATCGGCGAGCCCGCGCGGAGCGTCCTTCGGGCGGAAGGCGCCGTCGATGGCGAGCCGAAGAAGCTGGGTAAGCCCTTGATAAAGACCGTAGGCGTTGAGCAGCGCCTCGGCCGCGCCCGCGTCGAGAAGCCCGGCGTCGCGCAATTTCCGCAAGGCCTCCGGCGTCGTCGTCGAAAATATTTCGGGGCGGTCTCCACCATGAAGCAGCATCAGATATTGCGCGAGAAACTCGATGTCGATCAGCCCACCGGCGACCTGCTTGACCTCCCAGGGATTGGTCGAGCCTTTTTCTTTCTCGATCAGTCGCCGCATGGCGAGAACGTCGGTCTTCAGCTTTTCGGGGTTGCGCGGCAGCGTCAGCGCGTCGTGGATCGCCCGCTCGACACGGGCGCGGAAGCCGGCTGGCGCCGCGATCACGCGCGCGCGGGTCAGCGCCATATGCTCCCATGTCCAGGCTTCGTCGGCCTGATAGAGCTCGAAGGATTTCAGGCTCGACGCGATCGGGCCCATATTGCCGGAGGGCCGCAGGCGGAAGTCCGTTTCGTAGAGCAGGCCTTCGGCGGTCTGCGCCGAGAGCGCGGTGATGAGGCGTTGGGTGAGGCGCGCGTAATATTGGGGCGTCGAAAGCGCGCGGTCGCCGCCGGCCGATTCCGCCATCGGATCGGCGTCGTAGAGCAGCATGAGGTCGAGGTCGGAAGCGGCGGTCATCTCACGGCCCCCGAGCTTGCCCATGGCGACGATGGCCGCCGCGCCGCCCTCGATGCGGCCGTGGCCCCTCTCGAACTCCTTGCATACCTCCGAAAACAGCGCGGATATCAGCGTCTCCGCGAGGCGCGTATAGGCGAGGCCGGCTTCCGCGACCGAGACTGAGCCGGTCAGCACGCGCACGCCGATCAGGAACTTCTGCTCTTGTCCGAAGATGCGCGCGGCGTCGAGAACGTCCTCGTAGGAGCGCGCCTCGGCGAACAGCGCGGCGAGGCGCTCGCGCAAATCCGCTTCGCTCGGCATCGTGGTGAAGAAGGCGGGCTCCATCAGCGCGTCGAGCACATGCGGGCGCTTAGAGATGGTGGCCGAGAGTTTCGGCGCCGCGCCGGTGATGGCGGCGAGGAGATTGAGCAGTCGCCGCTGCGAGACGAGCAGCGAGAAAAGCTGTACGCCCGCCGGCAATCTTTGGATGAGCTTGTCGAAGGCGAGGAAGGCCTGATCGGCGTTTTCCGTCGCCGCCAGCGCTTCGAGCAGCATCGGCGTGAGTTCGGTGAGGCGTTCGCGCGCCACGGTCGAGCGCGTCGCGGCGTAGCGGCCGAAATGCCAGCCGCGGATCGTCGCCGTGACCATTTTCGGCTCCTTGTAGCCCATCTTCGCAAGCGTTTCGATCGTGCCCGGATCGTCGTCGTCGCCGGTGAAGACGAGATTGCCGCCGGTGGAGGAGAGTTCCGGCGCGCTTTCGAAGAGCCGCGCGTAATGGCCCTGCACGGTGTCCAGCCGTTTCAGCAGCGCTTCGGCGAATGCGTCGTAGCTTGTAAAGCCCATCATGCGGGCGATGTTCTCGACGCCTTCCTTCGTATCGGGAAGCGTATGCTTCTGCTCGTCGGCGACCATCTGGATGCGATGCTCGACGTCGCGCAGAAAGAGATAGGCCTCGGTGAGATCGTCGCGCGCCTGCGCCTCCACCCAGCCGCTCTCGACAAGCTGGTCGAGCATGGGCAGCGTCGCGCGCCCGCGCAGCCGCTTGTCGCGTCCGCCGGTGATGAGTTGCTGCGTCTGCGTGAAGAACTCGATCTCGCGAATGCCGCCGCGGCCCAGTTTGATGTTGTGGCCGAGGACGGCGATTTTGCCATGGCCCTTATGAGCGTGAATCTGCCGCTTGATGGAATGGACGTCGGCGATGGCCGCGAAGTCGAAATATTTGCGCCAGATGAAGGGCGCGAGCTCCTTCAAAAATTCCTCGCCCGCGAGAAGATCGCCCGCGACGGGCCGCGCCTTGATATAGGCCGCGCGCTCCCAGTTCTGGCCCATGCTTTCGTAATAGGAGAGCGCCGCTTCCAGCGGGATGGCGATGGGCGTCGCGCCGGGATCGGGACGCAGGCGCAGATCGGTGCGAAACACATAGCCGTCGGCCGTGCGGTCGCTCATGATCTTCACGATGCGCTTGGTGAGCTTCACGAAAAGATCGACGTCTTCCCACCGATCGACGACGCGGGCGCGCGCCCGGTCGAAGAAAACGATGAGGTCGATGTCGGAGGAATAATTCAGCTCATAGGCGCCGCCTTTGCCCATGCCGAGAAAGATCCATCCCGACCCGCGCTCGGGATCGCGCTGGTCGGCGAGTTCGAGCTTTCCCGCGTGCTGCGCCTGGCGCAGCGTGAAGCGGATGGCGGCGGAAAGCGTCGCGTCGGCGATGCGGGTAAGCGCCTTCGTCGCTTGCAGCGTGTCCCAGGCTTTCGAAAGATCGGCAAGGGCGATGACGAGCGCCGCTTCCTGTTTGATTAAGCGAAGGCGCCGCATGAGATCGGCTTCGTCTTCCGTTTCGACCGCCTTCGCTTCCGCGATCAGCGCATCGATGCGCGCTTGCGGATCGGCGCCGAGCGCTTGCGCGAGCCGCGCCGGATTCCGCGCGGCGAGATCGGTCAAATAGGGCGAGGCGCCGAAGACGCCGAAAAGCAGATCGCGCGCCTCGGGATGCTCCGCGAGGAAAGCCGAAACGGCGCCGGACGCGTCCTTTTCGAGCACGCGGTCGAGCGCCTTCTCGGCCTTCCCGGCGTCGGCGGGAGCGATGATGACTTTCGCCCGCGAGAGCAGGGCGTCGGCGTCGAGCGTCAAAGGCGTGTCCTCTTCCCAAATACGCGCCGGCCGCCCGCGCTCTCCCCGCTCGCGCGGAGAGGGGGAGGCGCCGGCTGGCCGTCTCATGCGGCCTTTGCGTCCCGGTATAATCCGGCTATGCCCGCAAATCAGCCCCAGTCATGGAAGCCAGAATGTCGAAGAAGGAACTCGCCGCCCATTTGTCCCGTATCGCGGAGGCGCTGGAGCGACTCGCGCCGCCGCTTCCGCCGCGCCCGGACTTCTCGGCCGCCGAAGCTTTCGTCTGGCGGGCGGCGGGTTCCGTATTTCACCCGGTGGCGAAGGTCAATCGCGTCGATCTCTCGCTGCTCGAAGGCATAAGCCTCCAGCGCGACATCCTCTTTTCCAACACCGCGCGCTTCGCCAGAGGCCTGCCCGCCAACAATGCGCTGCTCTGGGGAGCAAGGGGCATGGGAAAGTCCTCGCTCGTCAAGGCCGTGCATGGCGCGCTGGCGGGGGAGGGCCGGCTGAAGCTCGTCGAGATCCACCGGGAAGACATCGAGGCGCTGCCCGATCTCTTGAGCGCGCTTTCGGGCCAGCCCTATCAGTTCATCGTCTTCTGCGACGATCTCTCCTTCGACGGGCCGGAGACGAGCTACAAGGCGCTGAAGACCGCGCTCGAGGGCGGGGTCGAGGGGCGGCCGGGGAACGTGCTGTTCTACGCCACCTCCAACCGCCGCCATCTCATGCCGCGCGACATGATTGAGAACGAAAGCGCCGGCGCCATTCACGGCAAGGAGGCGGTGGAGGAAAAGGTCTCGCTCTCCGACCGCTTCGGCCTGTGGATCGGCTTTCATAATTGCAGCCAGGACGACTATCTCGCAATGGTCTTCGGCTATGCGCGCCATTTCGGCCTGGAGGCGCCGGAGGCCGACATTCGCGCCCAGGCGCTGGAATGGTCGATGACCCGCGGCGCGCGCTCCGGCCGCGTCGCGTGGCAATTCGTGACGGATCTGGCGGGGCGGCTCGGGAAGGGGCTGTAACGAAAGCCTGTTGATCGTCCCAGAGGCGGCCTCGCCCTTCGAGACGCGAGCTTCGCTCGCTCCTCAGGGTGAGGCCCAAGTGGGCGAAGCTAGAAGAAGCCCCTCATGCTGAGGAGCCTGCAAAGCAGGCGTCTCGAAGCACGAGGGGCGTCATCCACTTATCTTTTATTACAACCTCGCATGCGCCATTTCGACCTGCGGCGCACGTGTCTCCGTGTCGCCGAATTTCGCGCGATAGACGACGAAATTTTCCATTACGCGCTGCACATAATTGCGCGTCTCCGTGATTGGGATGCGCTCCACCCAGTCGATGGGGTCGATATTGGCCTTGCGCGGATCGCCATAGGCGTCGATCCACTGCTTCACGCGTCCGCCGCCGGCGTTATAGGCCGCGAATGTCAGCAGATAGGCGCCTTTATACTCGCCGAGGAGAATGCCGAGATGTGCGGCGCCGAGCTTGGCGTTGAAAGACGGCTCGCTGATCATGCGCGAGAGATCGAAGGCGACCCCGTGCTGATAGGCGGTGTGGCGCGCCGTGGAGGCGATCATCTGCATCAGCCCCATGGCGCCGGCGGAGGAAACCGCCTTCGGGTCGAAGGCGCTTTCCTGCCGCGCAATGGCGTAGACGACCGAACGCGGCGCGGAATTCGGCAGCGCCTCGAAATCCGGGACGCCGTAGGACGGGAACGCCACGTCGTCGAGCGGAATGCCGCGATAGGACGCGCTCTTGCCGAAGACGAGAGAGAGCTTCGCGTCGCGCTGGTTCGCGATCACCTCGCCGAGCGCCGCCACCTGCTTCACGTCGGCCATGTTTTTCGCTGCGTCGAGCGCAAGCGGCCCGGCGACCTCCTTGTCGCCGGTCGCGAGCAGCAGCTCCACGACTTTCACGGCCTCATGACGCTCTTCCGCCTTCGCCGTCGCAGGGGCGGGGCGCAGCGGGCGGTCCTGCGCGCCGAGCTTGGCGCTGGCGAGCTGGCCGTAGAAAGTCGTCGAATGGGCGGCGGCCTGCCGGTAAAACTCCTGCGCGCGCGCGTCGTCTTCCGACGTATGGAGCGCCTCGGCGGCGCGACCGCGCCAATAGAATGCGCGGGATTTTTGCAGCGGCGTTTCGGCCGCCTGGGTCAGCGCCGCGAAATGGCGCGCCGCGCGCGCGGGATCGTCGAGGAAGCGCAGGGCGATCCAGCCCGCCTGGAATTCCGCCTCGACCCGGTTGCTGGTCGAGCGGGCGTTGTGTTGCGCGGCGACGACATAGGCCGTGTCCGCGTCGCCCAGATCGAGCAGCTTGCGCGAGGCCTGCCGGCGTTCCGCCCACCAGGCGTCGCCGTCGATCACTTTGGCGGGATCGGTCGGCGCCTTGCGCAGCAGCGCGCCGGCTTCGGCGAATTTCTTGGCGTTATTGAGCGCCCGCACGCGCGAGAAAAGAAGCCCGGGATCGTTTTGCAGGGACGGCGGAACGGTCGCGAACAATTTGTCGCCGCCGGCCCCGACATTGGCCGCCGCGCGGGCGCGCGCCAGCAGGACGACGTCCTTGCCCGCGAGTTCGGCGGCGCGCAGCGCCGGCCCGTTCTTCCCCGCATAAAGCAGGCGATCCGCGCGGCATTTATGATCGGCGGGGGTCAAGAGCTCGCCGACTTCCTTCAGGAATTGCGTCTCGAAGCCCTGCGGGAGATCGTCCTCGCGCCAGGCGTCGCGCGCGTAGAAGGCGGCGGTGTCGAAATCGCCTTCCCGCGCCAGCGCCTTGGCGATGGCGTATTTGCCGTAAGGCGTCGCGGGCGGCGCGTTCTCGAACCAGGCCTTTACAACCTTGTCCGGCTGATGCTCGCTGACCAGCGCCTCCTCGGCGCGCCTGCGCAGCCAATCGGCGGCCGGCCAGTCGGGATGGGATTCGAGAAAGGCGGCGATCCGCTTGAACCCCGCCTCACGCGGGTGGAGCTTCAGACCGGCCCAATGCGCGGCCGTATGCGGGAGGCTCGCCCGCAAATTCGCCGCCGCGGCGTCTCCGGTCGCGAAGTCCCCATTCTTGTAGGCGGCGAGCGCCTGGTAGAAAGGCTCCGAATCGTCGCCGAGCAGCTTGCTCGCATCGAGCGCCGCGCCGGCCGAGTCGCGCAGCCAGCCTTCCGGCGGCGCGTAATTGGCGAGCGGCGTGACGGCCGCGTCTTCGAGTCCGAAAAGGCCTGCCTGGGGCGGATGCGCAGCTTCCGTATGCGGCGGCTCGCCGGTCATGAATCCGCGCACGGCCTCTTCCAGATTGCCGACGCGTACGCGCCAGGCGCCGAGGCTGAAGGGGACATGCGGAACCCAGCGCGTCGCGTCGCCGCGTTTGCCGGCGTCAAGGTCGCCCACCGTGCCGAAGCCTGTGAAGGCCGGAGCGACAAGCGCGATGGCCGTGGCCGTGGCCAAGACCTTGAGGCGGATTGAAATGCGTGGCGGCAACATCATCGGCTTATTCCGTCGTTGCGCAGAGGCTGCTCTTTATTCATTTACGAATCGTCAACCAAGACCCTCGGGCCGGCGCTTGAGCGCGGGCTCGGCGGACCTATACTTTTTTGACACGCGCTCTAGGTGGGGCTTTTCTCGCAAGCGCCCAGCCGCTATGAAAGACGCTTCCATCATACGGGCGCGAATAAGGCGGCTGTGAGGCGCGGGGAAGTTCCTGATTCTATGAGCAAAAAGCCGATTTTTCACGGGTCGATCACCGCACTGGTCACGCCTTTCGCCAATGGCGAGGTCGATTTCGAAGCGTTGCGCGCGCTGATTGACTGGCAGATCGAGCAGGGCGCCCACGGCCTCGTGCCTGTCGGCACGACGGGCGAGAGTCCCACGCTCTCCCATGAGGAGCACGGCCGCGTCATCACCGAGACGGTCCGGGCCGCCAAGGGCCGGGCGCCGGTCATCGCCGGCGCCGGCTCCAACAATACGCGCGAGGCCATCGCTATTGCGGGCCATGCCGAGCGCGCCGGCGCCGACGGCCTGCTGATCGTCACGCCTTACTACAACAAGCCCAACCAGGAAGGGCTTTATCTGCATTTCAAGGCGATCAATGACGCCGTGTCGATCCCGATCGTCATCTACAACATTCCGCCGCGCTCGGTGATCGACATGAGCGTCGAGACGATGAAGCGTCTCTCGGAGCTCAAGAATATCGTCGGCGTGAAGGACGCGACCGGCAATATCGGCCGCATCTCCTTGCAGCGCGAGGCCATGGGACCGGACTTCATCCAGCTCTCGGGCGACGATCTCACGGCGCTCGCCTGCATGGCGGCGGGCGCGCATGGCTGCATCTCGGTCGTCTCCAATATCGCGCCGCGCCTCTGCGCCGATCTGCAAAACGCCTGCCTTGCGGGCGATTTCGCCAAGGCGCTGGAGATTCAGGACAAGCTCGTGCCGCTGCATGTCGCGACCTTTCTAGAGGCGGGCGTGACGGGCGCGAAATACGGCTTGTCTCTGCTCGGCAAGGTGCGCGAGGAAGTGCGCCTGCCGCTTGTTCCCTCCACCCAGGCGACGAAGGATCGCATCCGCGCCGCAATGATCCACGCTGGCGTTCTTGCTGGATGACGAGACCTTATTCCCTCGCCCCCGGGCGCGGGGAGAGGGCTGGACCACGCGGCGTTTGGGCGAAATCGCCTAAACGCGGACAATGTGATCGATTCTAAAGATTTAGACGGCGCTCTTGCGAAAAACCGGTTCCCGCTTTTTCGCAAGAGCGCTCTAGGGTGAGGGGCGAGGGCGTCCATATCGGTGAGGAAGTCGCAGGCCGCCGTCTCGTGAATTTGAGCGGTCGCCTTTCGCCTCACTCCGGCCCGCTCCCCCCAACGTGGGGAGAGGGGGAGTCGCTTGGCGACCAAGCAGGAGCCTAATTTCAAGGTCGTCGCCGACAATCGCAAGGCGCGGTTCCACTATGAAATCGGGGAAACCTTCGAAGCCGGCCTGGCGCTGACCGGCACGGAGGTAAAGTCCCTGCGCACCGGCAAGGCGACGATCGCCGAGAGCTACGCTCATGTCGACAGGCATGGCGAAGCCTGGCTCGTCAACGCCAATATTCCGGAATATCTCGCCGGCAACCGTTTCAATCACGAGCCCAAGCGGCCGCGCAAGCTGCTGCTGAAATCGCGCGAGCTCGCCAAGCTCGCCCAGGCGGTCGAACGCGAGGGCATGACGATCGTGCCGCTGAAGCTCTATTTCAACGAAAAGGGGCGAGCCAAACTCCAGATCGCGCTCGCCAAGGGCAAGAAGATCCACGACAAGCGCGAGGTCGAGAAGAAGCGCGACTGGAGTCGCGAAAAGGGCCGGCTCATGCGGGATAAGGGTTAGGTCTCGGCGCAGCTTGTCGGGCGATCAGCCCCCAACGTCCTCCGCCCGGTTAAAGCGTTGAAACGGCGGGGCCCGCCGCGGCTGGCCAAATCGAGTCGCCTTTTGGCCGCATTCGGTCCGGACGTCGCGCTCCGCCTGACGTCGGCGCGCTCGATCTTGTCGGGCTCGTCTCCGGCTCTCGAAAGCTTAGCAGGCTCTCGGAAGCTTAGCATGCGAGCGGACGAAAACCGCCGGAGCTGGCGGCGTCCCTACTCCTCTTCGTCCTCATGACCGGCCGGCGCAGGGGCGGGCATCGGCGGACGACGTTCCTGATAGCGCTGCATGCGCTCGGCGCGCTCGCCGGGATCGCGGCCGATTTTGCCGACGAGATGGATCAGGTCGATGAATTCGTCCGCCTGTCGGCGCAACTCGTCGGCGATCATCGGCGGCTGGGTGGTGATCGTGGAAATCACGGAGACGCGCACGCCCTTGCGCTGCACGGCCTCGACGAGCGAGCGGAAATCGCCGTCGCCGGAGAAGAGGACCATGTGGTCGATATGCTCGGCCATCTCCATCGCGTCGACCGCGAGCTCGATGTCCATATTGCCCTTGACCTTGCGGCGGCCGAGCGAGTCCACGAATTCCTTGGTCGGCTTCGTCACGACGGCGTAGCCGTTATAGTCGAGCCAGTCGATCAGCGGGCGAATCGAAGAATATTCCTGGTCTTCGATCAGCGCCGTATAATAAAACGCACGTATCAGGCGGCCTTTGCCCTGGAATTCGCGGAGCAGGCGTTTATAGTCAATATCGAATCCCAGAGATTTGGCGGTCGCGTAAAGATTTGCGCCGTCAATGAATAACGCAATTCGTTCGATATCTGCCATTTTATTCTCGCGTCGGGGTTGTATGTGGTGGCGTTCTTCTTTCACCGCAGATATTCCGCCATCTGACGGCTAGTTGTTACGATCGCCGGCCACAATGACGTTGCTACCTGCTCGGCTCCAAGCCGCGTTTCCAAATCATCTTTGAAATTCCAAACGCGGCCATTAGATCGACTTCGCCGCTGCGACTTCTGCAAGATGGCAAAGGCGCCTTGTCGAAAGCTGGACGCCGAAGCGTCATATCAAATAAATTGCGCCTATATGCCGCGAGGTCAAGTCCGTCCCGCGGGTTTCATGCATAAAACATGGTCCTTTTATCTCGAAAATTTCCCCCAGAATGGGCGCTCGCAAGCTTAGCAGTTCGAAAATCGCAGGCTCGCCATTGATCGGCAATGCAATTTAGTGTAGCAGCCCGGTTTCCCCACTTCAAGCAGGAGCCGTGAGAGATGGCGCGCGTCACCGTCGAAGATTGCATCGACAAGATCGAGAACCGCTTCGATCTCGTTCTGCTCGCGGCGCATCGCGCGCGGCTCATTTCCTCCGGCCAGCCGATTCTCGTCGACCGCGACCGCGACAAAAACCCGGTCGTCGCCCTGCGCGAGATCGCGGAAACCCAGCTCTCGCCGGAAGACTTGTCGGAAGACTTCATCCATTCGCTCCAGCGCCACGTCGAGGTCGACGAGCCGGAAGCGGAGGCCGCGCCGGCCCTGACGCCCGCCGCTGGCGGCGATTTCGACAGCGACCAGCAGTTCGACCGCATGACGGAAGAGGATCTGCTGCGCGGCCTGGAGGGCCTCGTCCCGCCGGCCGAGGTGGAAGAAGACGGCGAGTAGAAGCGTTTCCAGCTTTTGTCGCCTTTTACTGGAGGCGGCGGTAAAGCTGCGCTACATTCGACGTCCGCTTTCAGCGGCGAGGCGAAGACCGTCCGGCGCAAGACGCGCTGGCGGCGCGCCGGCCGCGCAGTTTCGCCGTGGCTTTCGCGCATGATGCGTCAATACGAACTCGTCGAGCGCGTTCGGAAATACAATCCGAACGTCGACGAGGATTTGCTGAACCGCGCCTATGTTTACGCCATGAAGGCGCATGGCCAGCAGACGCGCGCCTCCGGCGATCCCTATTTCTCCCATCCGCTCGAAGTCGCCGCAATCCTCACGGATTTGAAGCTCGACGATGCGACCATCGTCGCGGCCGTGCTGCACGACACGATCGAGGACACGGAGACGACGCGCGAGGAGATCGACCGTCTCTTCGGCGAGCAGATCGGCAAGCTCGTCGACGGCCTCACCAAGATCGAGAAGCTCGATCTCGTCTCCAAGCAGGCGCGCCAGGGCGAGAATTTCCGCAAGCTGCTGCTCGCCGTGGCCGAGGACGTGCGCGTGCTGCTCGTGAAGCTGGCTGACCGCCTGCACAATATGCGCACGCTGCATCACGTGCTGCAGGACAAGCGCGCGCGCATCTCGCAGGAAACGCTGGACATTTACGCGCCGCTCGCCGGCCGCATCGGGATGCAGCGCCTGCGCGAGGAGCTTGAAGGGCTCGCCTTCCGTCACCTTTCGCCGGAGGCGCATCAGGCGATCGAGCAGCGGCTGCATGAGCTGCGCGCCAAGAACGGCCGCATCATCAAGCGCATCGAAGACGAACTGGCCAAGGAGTTTCTCGAGCGCGGCATCGCGGCGGCGGTCACCGGCCGGCAGAAAACCGCCTATTCCGTTTGGCGGAAAATGGAGCGCAAGTCGATATCCTTCGAGCAGCTCTCGGATATTTTCGGCTTCCGCATCATCGTCGGGACGGTCGAGGATTGTTATCGCGCGCTGGGCGTCGTGCACACCAAATGGCCGAGCGTGCCGGGACGATTCAAGGATTACATCTCGACGCCGAAGCAGAACGACTATCGCTCGATTCACACCACGGTGATCGGACCGGGCCATCAGCGCGTCGAGCTGCAGATTCGGACGGCGGAAATGCACGAGATCGCGCGCTTCGGCATCGCCGCCCATGCGCTCTACAAGGACGCGACCGGCGACGAGGGGCGCGAGGAGCTCGCGAGGGAAAGCCGCGCCTTCCGCTGGCTGCAGGAGACGCTGGAGCTGCTCGCGCATGGCGACAGCCACCCGGAAGAGTTTCTTGAGCACACGCGGCTCGAGCTCTTTCAGGACCAGGTCTTCTGCTTCACGCCCAAGGGCGCGCTCATCGCCCTGCCGCGCGGCGGGACGCCGATCGATTTCGCCTATGCGGTCCACACCAAGCTCGGCGACTCGGCGGTGGGCGCCAAGATCAACGGCCGCGTCGCGCCGGTGCTCTCGCAGCTGCAAAACGGCGACGAGGTCGAGATCATCCGCGCCGACGGCCATGTGCCGCCGGCGGCGTGGGAGGCGGCGGTCGTCACCGGCAAGGCGCGCGCCGCCATTCGCCGCGCGACGCGCGAGGCCGTGCGCCAGCAATATGCCGGGCTCGGGCGACAGATCGTGGAGCGCGCCTTCGAGCGCGCGGGCCGGCCCTATTCGGACGACCGGCTGAAAGGGGCGCTCACGCGCCTCGCGCGCCACTCGATCGACGACGTTCTCGCGGCGGTGGGACGCGGCGAGATATATTCGGGCGACGTCGTGAAGGCGGTTTATCCGGACTTCACCGAGGAGCGGAAGACGCCGCAGACGCCGCCGGCGCCGGGCGAGCCGGGCTGGTTCGGCGTGAAGGCCAACGCCAACGTCGTCTTCAAGGCGCCGGGCGCCGAGGGCGATGCGGGCGCCATCCCCATTCGCGGCCTGCGCGGCGACGCGCCGGTGCGTTTCGCGCCCGAGGGCGGCGCCGTGCCGGGCGACCGCATCGTCGGCATTTTCACGCCGGGCGAGGGGATCACCATCTATCCGATCCAATCGCCCGCGCTCACTGCTTTCGACGACCAGCCCGAACGCTGGCTCGACGTGCGCTGGGATATCGATCCGGAAGCGCGCGCCTTCTTCCCCGCCCGCATCGTCTTGACCGCGATCAACGAGCCGGGCTCGCTTGGCGCGCTCGCGACGCTGATCGGCGAGACGGGCGCCAATATCGACAATATCAATTTCAAGGCCCATTCGCCGGATTTCCGCGAGATGACGTTCGATCTCGAGGTTGCGGATCTGAAGCATCTGACCGGCGTGCTCACCAAGCTGCGCGCGAGCCCGCTTGTGAGCAAGGTGGAGCGCGTGATCGGATGACCCCTCGCTCCGCTCAATCCTGATGATGGTTTAGAAGCCGGCGGCCGCGCACTGGCCGAGCTTTCCGCTCGCCGCAACATTGGGCCCGTAGGTAATGGGGTTCGGGCCGTTGCCGGCGCATTCGAGCTTCTTGCCGATCAGATTGCTCGTGAGAAGGGCGGAAACGTTGTTTTGCGACGGGGAGCCGTTGGCGACATTTCCGTCGACGCGGACATTGCCGCCGACATCGACCTTGTAAACCGCGCAGAGCGCTGCGTTGCCGACGCATTCGACATCGCCCGCGACCATGGCGCGGCCCGAGGTGCCGTCGATAAAGCCAGCCACCCAGAGGCTCCCGTAATCGAGCTTGCCTGAACAGCCGCGGATCTGGACGTCGCCCCGAACCAGCAGAGGCGCCGCCTCGCCTCTCAGCAGGACTTCGGCGCACTCGGTCGCCTCCACATTGCCGGCGACCGTGCCGCCGCGCATTTTTAAGGTCGCCTGCCTGCCCACCACCAGATCGCCGATCACCGAGACGCCGCTGATGTCGCAAGTCTGCCCGTCAGGCACGACGACGCGGCCGGTAACGGTGGCCCCGGCGGCGATAGGGGAGCTGGAGCTGCAATTTGCATCAGCCGCCATGACGGCTGACGCGTCGGCGGCGAAGAAGGCCAGAATAGCGAGTGTGGTAAGCTTTGTCATATTTTCGTTCTCCATCCGAAAATACCGGGAATAATCCGCAAACCGGGTCAAGAATTCAAATTAATAGACGATTAATCATAAATTATTCTGGTTAACATCCACAGGCCGTCCGGGCGTTCAAACAAGGCGTTTTTTTGAGCCCCAATGACAACCCCATCGGCCGCGCGCTATGAAGCGGCATGAGCGCCAAACCCCTACGCCTCGGCGTCAACGTCGACCATGTCGCCACCATCCGCAACGCCCGCGGCGGTCCGCGCCCGGACCCGGTCCGCGCGGCGCTGCTCGCCATCGAAGCGGGCGCCGACGGGATCACCGCGCATCTGCGCGAGGATCGCCGTCACATCACCGACGCGGACATGGCGAGACTGAAGGCGTCCATCTCAAAGCCGCTGAATTTCGAAATGGCGGCGACCGGCCAAATGCTCGACATCGCGCTCGCGACCGCCCCGCACGCCGTCTGCCTCGTGCCCGAGAAGCGCACCGAGCGCACGACTGAGGGCGGGCTCGACGTCGTCGGCGGCCACGACTATCTTGCGCCTTACGCCGATCAGCTGGCGCGCGGCGGCATAAGGGCGTCGCTCTTCATCGAGCCCTCGACGGAGGCGATCGACGCAGCCGTCTCAATCAAGGCGCCTGTCGTGGAGCTGCATACGGGCGCCTGGTGCCACGCCGTCGAGGTGGGGGACAACGCCCTGGCCGAGCGGGAATTCGAGCGCGTGAAGACGGCCGCCGCCTATGCCGGCGAGCGAGGGCTCGAAGTCCATGCCGGCCACGGCCTCGACTATGACACGGCCCGGCGGGTCGCGGCGCTGCCGCAGGTGGTGGAGCTGAATATCGGGCACTTCCTCGTCGGCGAGGCGGTCTTCGTGGGTCTCGCCGAGGCGATTCGCCAGATGCGCAAGGCGATGGACGAGGGGCGCGCCTCGCTCGTCCTTTGAGGGGGGAGGCGGGTCTCCATCCCTCGTCAAATGCGCTGCCGGGCGGGTCCTTTCCGCCACGATATTGGAGCCTTTACGGGAAGGGATTCGCTCACGCCAGCGTTCGTCCGATTGCCCTGCGCTCTTCCCTGCCGCAGTTCTCATCTCGTTAACGGCGTGCTAAGCGGGATCGCGGGGCGGCTGGTCCCTCGATCTTCTAAGGAGCGCATGGCTTGAGCAGGAACGTCCCGGTGGCTCAGAAACAGGAAGAAGGCGGGATTCTGGAGACCATCAAGGTCATCGTCCAGGCCCTGGCGATTGCGCTCGTCATCCGCACGCTTCTCTTCCAGCCCTTCAATATTCCATCAGGGTCGATGATCCCCACGCTGCTCATCGGCGACTACGTCTTCGTCTCGAAATATGCCTACGGCTATTCGAACTATTCCATGCCCTTCGGCCCGAACGTCTTTTCGGGCCGCGTGCTCGCGTCGCCCCCCAAGCGCGGCGACGTCGTCGTCTTCAAGCTGCCGCGCGACAACGAGACGGACTACATCAAGCGCGTGATCGGCATGCCGGGCGACCGCATCCAGATGATCGAGGGTCGCCTCTACATCAATGGCGTCGTCGTCCCGCGCGAACCGATCGCCAAGGCTCGCACGGAGAATCGGGATGGCGAGGAGGCTCCGGTCGCGACCTATCGGGAGACGCTGCCGGGCGACGGAAGTCATCCGGGCGTCGAACACACGATCATCGAGATCGAGGGCGATCACGGCATCAACGACAATACCGAGCTCTTCGTGGTGCCGCCGGATCATTATTTCATGATGGGCGACAATCGCGACAACTCGACGGACTCCCGCATCTCGCCGGACCTTGGCGGCGTGGGCTTCGTGCCCTTCGTCAATCTCGTCGGCCGCGCCGAAATCATCTTTTTCTCGGTGAAGAAGGACGAATCCGCGCTCGCCTTCTGGCGCTGGCCATGGTCCGTGCGCTGGGACCGTCTGTTCAAGCCGGCGCACTGAGCGAGCTTGAATGGCGCGGGCGAAGCCTGATCTCGCGGCGCTAGAGGCGCGCATCGGGCATGACTTTGCAAACAAGGCGTTGCTGCGCTGGGCGCTGACCCATGTCAGCGCCGCGGCTCAGCGGCCGGATTCGTACGAGCGGTTGGAGTTCCTGGGCGACCGGGTGCTCGGGCTCGCGGTCGCGCACATGCTCTTCGAGGCTTTTCCGGACGAAAGCGAGGGCGAGCTTTCCCGCCGTCTCGCGGCGCTCGTGCGCAAAGAGACCTGCGCCGAGATCGCCGAGCTTTGGGGCGTCGGCCCCCATATCCGGCTAGGCGAAGGCGAGGCGCAGACCGGCGGGCGCAAAAAGCGCGCGATTCTGGGCGATATTTGCGAAGCGATCATCGGCGCGGCGTTTCTTGACGGGGGGACGGCGGCGGCTGAACGCATGGTGCGGGAGGCCTTCGGCCCCATCATGCGCGAGACGGGTCGGAATCTTCGCGACGCCAAGACCGCGCTGCAGGAATGGGCGCAAGCCCGCCGTCTCGCCCCGCCGCGCTACCGCATGGTGGCGCGCCGGGGGCCGGATCATGCCCCTTCTTTCGAGCTGGCGGTCGAGATCGAGGGTTTCGAGCCGGCTATCGGGGGCGGCAGCTCCAAACGCGTGGCCGAACAGGCGGCGGCGGCCGCCTTCATGGCGCGCGAGGGCGTGACGGAATAACCCAGTTCCCTCTCCCCGTGAAGCGGGGAGAGGGTTAGGGTGAGGGGCAAGGCGGCGATACGTCTCCGGCTTTTGAGCCGGGCCAAAACCGAGCTTTTCTTGTCTCGGCTCGCCCCTCGCCCCAGCCCTCTCCCCGTAGGCGGGGAGAGGGGGCGCTGCTGAAATGGAGAATTGGTGAGCGACACACACGCCACGGAACAGGAAACGCGCTGCGGCTTCGCGGCGCTCGTCGGCGCGCCCAACGCCGGCAAGTCGACGCTGCTCAATCGGCTCGTGGGCGCAAAGGTCTCGATCGTCTCGCGCAAGGCGCAGACGACGCGGGCGCTTGTGCGCGGCATCGCCATAGACGGGCCGGCGCAGATCGTTCTCGTGGATACGCCCGGCATCTTCAGGCCCAAGCGCAGACTCGACCGCGCCATGGTGGCCAGCGCGCTCTCCGGCGCCGCGGACGCCGACGTCATCGCCCTGCTTGTGGACGCGCGCAAGGGGCTGGACGAGGAGGTTGAGGCGATCCTCAAGCAGCTCGCCGAAACAAAGGCCCCGAAAATCCTCGTTTTGAACAAGGTCGACATCGTCGCGCGGGAAAAGCTGCTGGCTCTGACAGCGAAGCTCAATGAGCAGGCGACATTCGAGGAGACCTTCATGGTCTCGGCGCTCACCGGCGACGGCGTTTCCGATCTGCTGCGCGCTTTGGGCAAGCGCATGAAGCCGGGGCCGTGGCTCTATCCGGAAGACCAGCTTTCCGACGCGCCGTTGCGCCTTCTCGCCGCCGAGATCACCCGCGAGCAGATCTATGAGCGGCTGCACGACGAGCTGCCTTACCAGTCAACCGTCGAGACGGATAGCTGGACCAATCAGAAGGACGGCTCGGCGCGCATCGAGCAGACGATCTATGTCGCCCGCGACGGCCAGAAGAAGATCGTGATCGGCGAGGGCGGCAAGACGATCAAGGCGATCGGGCAGGCGGCGCGGCGCGAGATCGCCGAAGCCGCCGAGCAGCCCGTGCATCTCTTCCTCTTCGTGAAGGTGCGAGAGAACTGGGCCGAGGACCCCGAACGCTATCGCGAGATGCGGCTGGATTTTCCGAAAGGCGAGTAAAATCGGGCGCACTCGATTCGCGAGGTTCGCATGTCCAGGAAAAGACTGACCGTCTATCGCTATCTCACCGGCCCCGACGACGCCGCCTTCTGCCATCGCGTCACCGAGGCGCTGAGCAAGGGCTGGACGCTCTATGGCGGGCCGACGCTCACCTTCGATTCTGCGCAGGGCCGCGTGATCTGCGGTCAGGCTGTCACGAAGGAAGTCGAGGGCGTGGAATACAGCCCCGAGATGAAGCTCTCGGAGCAGTGAGGATGTCACGCATTGAGGCGTGATCCCCGCCCTTCCCCTTGCGGGGAGGGCAGGGTGGGGGAAAGCCGCGATGGCCACAGAGATGGCTGACCCGCACCCCTAACTCCTCCCCGCAAGGGGGAGGGGGACTAGATTGTCGATGCTCAGAGAGACGCAGCCATGGAATGGCAGGACGAAGGCCTCGTCATCGGCGCCAGAAAGCACGGCGAGACGTCCGTCATTCTGGAGCTGATGACGCGCGCCCATGGCCGCCATCTCGGCGTCGCGCGCGGCGGGCGCTCAAAGGCGATGCGGCCGGTATTGCAGCCCGGCAATCTCGTGACGGCGAGCTGGCGGGCGCGGCTTGAGGATCATATGGGCGCCTATGCGGTCGAGCCGCTCGTTTCGCGGGCGGCGCGCTATCTCGACCGGGGTGCGGCGTTGCACGGTGTCGCGACCCTCGCCGCGCTGCTGCGGCTGTTGCCGGAGCGCGACCCGCAGGAGGGGCTGTTCGAAGCGGCCGACGCCATCGCCGCCGCTCTCGGCGCCGAGGTCGCCGCGCCGATGATGGCGCGTTTCGAGCTTTCCTTGCTCGGCGCGCTCGGCTTCGGCCTCGATCTGGAACGTTGCGCCCTCACCGGGACGCGGGACGATCTCGCCTATGTCTCGCCCAAATCGGGCCGCGCCGTGAACCGCGACGCCGGGGCGCCCTGGAAGGAGCGCCTGTTGCCTTTCCCGAGATTGCTGAGGGAAAATGTAGGCGGCGTCTCTCCTCATGAGCTGGCCGACGCCTTTCGCCTCACCGGCTATTTCCTTGCGCGCGACGTGTTCGCCCCGCGCGGCGCGGCGATGCCGGCGTCGCGGGAACTCTACATCAGCGCAATTTCCTCGATCGCTTAGCGCAACTCGTCGCAGATCACGCGCGATTCGCGATTCGTCACGCCATAGCCCTCATCCGTGTCGACGAGGATTTCGCGACACATGGCCTGCATCGCATTATCGGCGTTGCGCGCCTCTTCTTGCGCGGGGGCCTGATGGCGGCGCTGGAAGCGAGCCGAATCACTGGCTGCCATCTCCACGCTCTCCACCGCCTGGGCGGCGCCCGCAGCGATGAGCGCCACACCAAGCGCCGCGAATAGTCTGGGGATCGACGTCATGTGCGGAAACCACGGAAATACAAGAGGGAAGCAGCCTTTGGAGAAGCGAAGCGGCGCGACGCTGCGGCTCCCTTTCTATGAAGCGCTGCGGTGCGTCGCAAGCTCAATTTTGCGACACTACCAGCTAAAAAATGAAAATCCCGTTGAGGGGTGGGCTTAGAGCGCGCCGGCGTAACGAAGGTTTGCTCGCCGCTTGCGCGCGGAGCCGCGCGCCAATAGGACGATGAAGGGACGGAACAAACAGGAACGGACGGATGGCGCAAAAAGGCGGCTCGGCAGGTAAGGGCAAGGACGGCGGCGGCGAAAGCGCCGTGACGCCCGTCGATCTGCGCGAGGCGCTGGAAGAGCGCTATCTGCGTTACGCCCTCTCCACCATCACGGACCGCGCGCTCCCCGATGCGCGCGACGGGCTGAAGCCCGTGCATCGGCGCATTCTCTACGGCATGCATGTGCTGCGGCTCGACCCAGGCGCGCCGTTCAAGAAATGCGCGAAGATCGTCGGCGACGTGATGGGCTCCTATCATCCGCATGGCGACCAGGCGATCTATGACGCGCTGGTTCGTCTCGCGCAGGATTTCTCCTCGCGCTATCCGCTCGTCGACGGGCAGGGCAATTTCGGCAATATCGACGGCGATTCGGCTGCCGCCTACCGCTACACCGAAGCGCGCATGACGGGGGTCGCGCGCGCGCTGCTCGAGGGCATCGACGAGGATGCGATCGACTTCAAGCCGAATTATTCCGGCGAGGAGAAGGAGCCGGTCGTCCTTCCCTCAGCCTTGCCCAATATGCTGGCGAACGGCGCGCAGGGCATCGCGGTCGGCATGGCGACCTCGATCCCGCCGCACAATCTCGCCGAGCTGTGCGACGCGGCGCTCTATCTCATCTCGCATCGCTCCGCCACGAGCGAGCAATTGCTCACTTTCGTGCAGGGGCCGGATTTTCCGACCGGCGGCGTCATCGTCGACAGGCGCGAGGAGATTGTCGAAACCTACCGCGCGGGGCGCGGCTCCTTCCGCGTGCGCGCGCGCTGGACGAGGGAAGAGCTGCCCCGCGGCGGCTGGGTCGCGGTCGTCACGGAGATACCTTATGGCGTGCAGAAGTCGCGCCTTATCGAGAAGCTGGCGGAGCTGATCTCGGAGCGCAAACTGCCGCTCGTCGCCGATGTGCGCGACGAATCGGCGGAGGACGTGCGAATCGTCTTTGAGCCGCGCGCGCGCAATGTCGATCCGGCGCTGATGATGGAGACGCTCTTCAAGCTCTCCGAACTCGAAACGCGCTTCAGCATGAACATGAACGTGCTCGTCGACGGCGTGACGCCGCGCGTCGTCTCGCTGGACGAAGCGCTGCGCCAGTGGCTCGACCATCGCCGCAACGTGCTGCAACGCCGCTCGCGCCATCGACTCGCGGCGATCCTGCGGCGCATCGAGCAACTGGAAGGCATGATTATCGTCTTCCTCAATCTCGACGAGGTGATCCGCATCATCCGCGAGGAGGACGACGCCAAGGGCGAGTTGAAGCGGGTTTTCAAACTCACCGACCTTCAGGTGGATTACATTCTCGACACGCGCCTGCGCTCGCTGCGCAAGCTCGAAGAGATGGAGCTGCGTCGCGAACTGGACGACCTCACCAAAGAGCGCGCCGAGATCGAGAGCCTGCTCGGCGACGAAGGCAAGCAATGGAAGACGATCGCGACGCAGGTGCGCGATCTGAAAAAACTCTACGGCCCGCAGACGGCGGTCGGCAAGCGCCGCACGACCTTCGAGGACGCGCCGGCGGCTGTCGATCTGGATCTCGCCGAAGCGATGATCGAACGCGAGCCGATCACCGTCGTCGTCTCGAAGAAGGGCTGGATTCGCGCGCTCAAGGGCCATGTGCAGGATCTGTCGTCCTTGCAGTTCAAGGGCGACGACGCGCTGGACACGAGCTTCTTCGCGCAGACGACGACGAAAATTCTTGCGCTCGCGACGAACGGCAAGGCCTTCACGCTCGACGCCTCTAAACTCCCGGGCGGGCGCGGCCATGGCGAGCCGATCCGCCTTTACGCCGATATCGACGAAGGCGCCGGCATCGCCCGCGTGCTGCCGCATACAAGCGGCGCGTCGCTGCTGCTCATCGGCGACGATGCGCGCGGCTTTGTTGTCGCGCAGGACGATCTCTTGTCTTCGACCAAAAAGGGCCGCGCCGTGCTCACCGTCGAGCCGCCCGCGAAACTGAAGGTGGTGACGGAAGCGGCGGGCGATCACGTCGCCATCATCGGCGACAATCGCAAGCTCCTCGTCTTCCCGTTGGAGGAAGCCCCGCGCATGGCGCGCGGCAAGGGCGTGCGGATGCAGCGCTACAAGGATGGCGGCGTCGCCGACGCGAAGGTGTTTTTGCTCGCGGACGGACTGAGCTGGACGGATTCGGCGGGGCGCATATTCAACATCGCGGCGGCGGAGCTGAGCGAATGGATGGGCCACCGCGCCGAGGCGGGCAGGCTGCCGCCGCGGGGATTCCCGAAGAATAATCGGTTTGGATAAGGACTTTGCGCCGCGTCCCGGCCGTCACTGCGAGCAGCGTAGCCGACGACGCAATCCAGAGCGGCGGCGCGGCTCTGGATTGCGCCGCACTTCAGCGAAGTCGGGTAATGCCCGACTTCGAAAAACATCCGCAATGACGAAGAGTTTATAATCTTATGACGGCTTGGAAAAATCCGGGATCTTGAAGAAAAGTTTCCCCTGTCGCCACAGCGTGAACGCCGCGCCGCCCGCCACGACCGCGAAAACGCCAAAGCCGATATAGAGATAGAACTCCTCATCGGTCATGAGCCCGACCGAGAAGGGATGTCTTCCCTCATAGCTCTTCGCGCCATTGTCGCTCGAAAGCCTGGCGTAGAGCACGTAATAACCGGGCTCCTTGAAATTGTGGTCGAAATTGACCATGCCGTTGGGAAATTTCTGCACCGGCAGGCGCGCGACGACCTCGGCGTCGGGGTCCGGCCGGGCCTCCGGCCCCTTGGCGCGCAGCACGCGAATGTCCCACTTCATGTCGCGCAGCTCGCTGTCGCCGGCGTCAAGCACGATGACGGACGGGCCGGTGTCCGGCAGCGCCACGCATTCGCGGTCGATGTTTTTCTTGGGCTGCATGGCCACGAATTTCATCGACTTTTCGCCGAGCGCGACGGGGCATTCGGGATCGTAATAGTGCCAGCCGGCGGCGTGCGCGGACGACGAAAGACCCGCGGCGGCCAGAAGCGGCGCCGCGCCAAGAAGCAGTTTTTTCACCTTACAACCCCGTCCTCGTATGCATCTCCGCATCTAATACAGCCAGCATCTGATCCATGGCGAGGGCCGGCTCGGCGCATTTCGAGTCGCCCACGATCCGCGCCGGCACGCCCGCCACCGTCTTGTTGGCGGGCACCGAATCGAGCACCACCGAGCCTGCCGCGATCATGGCGCAGCGCCCGATCTCGATATTCCCCAGAACCTTCGCGCCGGCGCCGATCAGCACGCCGCGGCGCACCTTGGGATGGCGGTCGCCGCGCGATCTGCCCGTGCCGCCCAGCGTCACGCCATGCAGCATGGAAACGTCGTCCTCGATCACGCTCGTCGCGCCAATGACGACGCCGGTGGCGTGGTCGATGAAGACGCTCTTGCCGATCCGCGCGGCCGGGTGGATATCGGTCTGGAAAATCTGCGAGGAGAGGCTCTGCAGCGTCAGCGCCAGGTCGCTGCGGCCGCTTTTCCACAGCCAGTGCGCCAGCCGGTAGGTCTGCAGTGCGTGGAAGCCCTTGAAATAGAGGGCAGGTTCGAGGATTCGCGTGCAGGCTGGATCGCGCTCCAGGACCGCCAGAAGGTCGGCGCGGAAGGCGTCGATCAGGTCTGGCTCGCGCGCGAGGCAGGCGTCGAAAGCCTGGCGGATTGCGGCATAGGGCGCCTCCGGCCGGTCAAGGCGCTGGGCGACGCGATGGGCCACGACGCCCGCCACCGTCTCCTGGGCCATGATGGCCGGGTAGATGAAGCCGCCGAGCTCGGGCTCGCGGCGCAGCACGTCCTCGGCCTCCAGCCGCAGCCGGGCCATGATCGGATCGAATTCGATGACGGTCGCGGTCTGCTCCCGCGTTTCGGCGGCCATGGGCTCCTCCTGACGAGGCTATATAGCGCCTCGGCCACGCCCGCGCATCATGGTCGCGCCGCCAGAAATTCGAGCGCCGCCTGCTTGTAGATCCTGTCGCCTACGGCTCGGTTGTGGTCGCGACCGGGAATGTCCACGAGCCGGACATTGGGGAAAAGCGGCTCGAGCGGCGACGGGTCGCCGGCGACGTCGTCGCGCGTGCCGACGCAGATGAGCACCGGGCATTCAATGTTGGCGAGGAGGGCGGGGTCGAGCGCCTTGCGCGCGCCCCGCACGCAGGCGGCCAGCGCCCTAAGGTCGCTGCGGGTCGATTCGGCGAAGCCGCGGAAAATCTTGAGCATCGAATTGTCGATGTCCTCGATCCGCTCCGCCTCCATGGCCTCGGCGAGGCCGCTCGGCAGGCCGGCGTCCTGGATGAGATACTGGCCGATGCCGCCGAGGATCAGCGAGCGCACGCGGTCGGGCTTGGCGAGCGTGAGCACGACGCCGATTCGCGCTCCGAGCGAATAGCCCATGACGTCGGCGCGGGCGATGGAGAGGTGATCCATCAGATTGGCGACGTCTCCCGCCATCAGATCGAGCGCATATTGCGCCGGGTCATAGAGCTTCTGGGACCGGCCGTGGCCGCGATTGTCCAGCACCACGACGCGGCGTCCGTCTTCGGTCAGCGTCTTGACCCACTGGGTGAACATCCAGTTCACGGCATGGGTCGAGGCGAAGCCGTGAATCAGAACGATCGGCTCCCGCCGGTCTTCGCTGAGGGGCTCGAAATCCGAATAGGCAATCTCGACGCCGTTCGAGACGAAAGTTTCCATCGCAAATCCTGTGTGACAAACCCTACTTAAAGGCTCGCACAGGCTGTGCAAGCGGCAGACCGGCAAAATTCGCCCGTCAAGATAACAGCTCTTGCCATTCTCTTCGCATGTCGCTAAACGGACGCATGTCGCGACGCGGCGGCCCTCAAGATGGGCGGCGGAGCGCGCGACGGGCGCCCGTAGCTCAGCTGGATAGAGCACCAGACTACGAATCTGGGGGTCAGAGGTTCGAATCCTTTCGGGCGCGCCATTCTTGAAAAAGCAGAGATCTCCAGGCGGGTTTATATCCGTGTCCTCTCGCGGCCCGCGTCGGCGCGGCTGTTGATTCGGTTGAGATTCGCTTCGTCGACCGTTGAGAGTAGCTGAAGAAGGCGGCGCTGCTGCTTTGCGGCCACGACGGCGAATGGCCTCCCCCGCCATCCATCCCCCTGCCGCCGCAACGAGTGAAGACGCGCGCGCCATGAGACGGCGCCGGCAACGTCCTCGCGCGCCCCGATGAGGGCCGCGCCTGTGGAGGTTTAATTATCCGCTGGCTTATCCGGTTGTTTCGCGAGATCGCGCAGCCTGGCGCGAACGGTTCTCCAATTGGGCGGCGGAAGAGAAAGATCCTTGCAGCGAAGCGTGATTTCGCGAAACAGCGTATTGAAAGGCGGCCGCTCCGTTTGAGCGACGTAATCCGCCAGTGCGGCGGAGATGATCTGTTCGCGCTGCGGATCGAGGCTGCGAGCGCCTTTGGGGCGACCCACCGATCGCGCCGCCGGGGAGATGGCGCCGCAAGTGCGAAAAGATTTCATCATGCGATAGGCCGTGGCGCGAGAAACGCCGAGGCCGTTCTTGAGTTTTTCGATGATCGTCTTGGTCGGGGCGCCGTCGGACTCCGCCAGCAGGTGGCGCATGGCGTCTTCCCGCCTCTGGAGCGGACCGACATTCTTGCCTTCGTTTTTACCTTCCATATGGATAGCTTTATTTTTATTGTTCTTGGATTTATCTTATTTTTTCACCGTGTCAGGCCGTCCCGCCGAACGCGCCTGCACGCCTTCCGAGATGCGCCTCAAGGGTCTTGCTGCAAAGCAGGCGACGACTTTTCTCTCATAAATACAAGGCCAAGGAAATGTTCCTTTTTCGGCGCCGTTGGCGACTCCATCGGAAGTCAGCGACTTTGTCTCACTGACGTCAAAACAATTCTAAAGTTGCAGATTGAGAGGTTTCAACGACTTCTCGTCAATTTTGTTTAACTGCCAAAGTGGAGGCGGCGCATTTTTGTGCAGTGAGACAATTAAATACATTGTCTGCTTCAAAGTGTCGCAAGGACCCATGCAACCGCCGCAATCACGCATTCAGTGGGCCAATCGCCTGACCAAAGTCGGCGCCTATTGATGCATCGCAAAAACGCCCCGACCTGGAGCCGGGGCGAGATGCGTCGCAGAAAAACGATTCCGGATGGCTCAGAGATTCAGCATGCGATTCACCGTCGGGATGAAGATGGCGAACAGGAAGATGATGAAGCCGATCCAGAATGCGACCCAGCCGAGTTCGTTGAGCGAGTGAAAAGTCTTCATGGGTTGGCGTCCTCCCTTTGTTGGCGCCTGCATGTTGTCGCAAGATACATAATCGACAGCGCAATACTCAAATCAACTCAAATAAGATGCGTCAGAAAGTCGCTATAGACTTGTATCATGATAATATGCACTGCACGAAATAACGATATCCGTCTCAATATAAACTACAATGATAATTGTGTCTCAATTTATACTACATATAATTGAGACTATTCAATACATTGCGCGCAATTGTCGCATATAAGCTTGTGCATACTCGATTGACGAGAGAGCTAAGCGCTATGATAGCCTCGTAGCGCATCAGGGTTGCTCATCTTACGAGTAAAACTGCTCGGAAATCAGCAAAATCATGCCTGATAAAGACGTAGAGAGCGAGGATCTTTAAGAAACATCATCTGGTGCAAGGATGACGATGGCCTGGATTCAAGAACTCTGCGTCACAATTCAAATGACTGGAGGAGAGGAATGTCTCTGACAACAGAAAAAGCCGGGGCTGGGACGAAAGAGTCCGTCGACTCGATCGTTAACTACCGACCCGCCTACCTCGCAATGGCCGCGCTCGGGACGTTCTACGTCGGCATACGCATTTACGAGCAGTATTTCGGGTGGAAGGCGGGTCTCGACTCCTTCGCGCCTGAATTCCAGACCTACTGGCTCAACATCATGTGGACCGAGCTGCCGCTTGAGTTCATCGCCTTCTGCGCCATTGGCGGCTATCTCTGGAAGACGCGCGACCGCAACATCAACGCCGTCGCGCCGCGCGAGGAAATGCGCCGCCTGATCACGCTGATCGGCTGGCTGCTCGTCTACGCTTTCACCGTCTACTGGGGCGCCAGCTACTTCACCGAGCAGGACGGCACCTGGCATCAGACCGTCATTCGCGACACGGACTTCACGCCGAGCCACATATTGGAGTTCTATCTCAGCTATCCGATCTACATCATCGCGGGCTGGGGCGCCTTCATGTATGGCCGCACGCGCATTCCGCAATTCGCCAACCGGATTTCGTTGGCCTTCCTGCTCTTCTTCGCCGGTCCGTTCATGATCTTCCCGAATGTCGGCCTGAACGAATGGGGCCACACCTTCTGGTTCATGGAAGAGCTGTTCACCGCGCCGCTGCATTGGGGCTTCGTCTTCTTTGGCTGGTTCGGCCTCGCCATGTTCGGCACGATCCTGCAGATCCTTCATCGCGTGATCGAACTCAGCAAGGAGTTCGAGAAGGACGTCCTGGCGATCTGACGCGAAGAGCTTTCGGCGAAGCGCGCGCATGCTCCCAGGGCGCCGCTGGATCGAAAGAGAGGCGGCCGCTCCGATCTCCCTCCCTCTGTATCGGGAGCGGCCGCTTCCGGCCCCGCCGACGCGCGACGCATAGCCGAAAAACAAGAAAGCGCCCGGCGAACCGCCGGGAGGAAAAATCAAGGAGAGCTAGATTATGTCGATAACAAACGATACGGCTCCAGCCGCAGGCGGGGCTTGGGCCTCCAAGGAAGAGTTCATCGGTTGCGTGAAGCTGACCGACTGGATCCTGCTTCTCGTCCTCTTCCTGGTGCTGCTCGGCTCCTTCCACATCCACTACATGCTGCTCGCCGGCGACTGGGATTTCTGGATCGACTTCAAGGACCGGCGCATGTGGCCGACGGTGGCGCCCATCGTCGCCATGTGTTTCGCCGCGGCTTCCCAGTCTTTCTTCTGGCAGAAATTCCGCCTGCCCTTCGGCGCGACGGTCGCCGTCTTCGCCCTGCTCGTCGGCGAGTGGATCAACCGCTACGACAATTTCTGGGGCTGGACCTTCTTCCCGATCAATCTCGTCTTCCCCTCGGCGCTGATCCCGATGGGATTCTGGCTGGACGTCGTGCTGCTTCTGTCCGGCAGTTGGGTGGTGACGGCGATCGTCGGCGCCATGGGCTGGGGTCTGCTGTTCTATCCAAGCAACTGGCCGGTGCTCGCGCAGTATCACCAGGCGACCGAAGTGGACGGCGTGCTGCTCACCCTCGCGGACCTCATCGGCTTCAACTACGTCCGCACCGGCACGCCTGAATATATCCGCATGATCGAGCGCGGCACGCTGCGCACCTTCGGCAAGGACGTCGTTCCCGTCGCGGCCTTCTTCTCCGGCTTCATCTCGATGCTCGTCTACTTCCTCTGGTGGAAGGTCGGCGGATGGTTCTCGACCACGGCCTATATCGAGAACGAGGACGTCTAAGCACGACGCGACGCGACAAAAAGCCGGGGCGAAGCCGCCCCGGCGCCAAGGGAAAAACAAGGGAGTCACAATCCTATGAAACGGCCTATTTTCCAGAAAATCGCGGGAGCATGCGCAGCCGGCCTCGCCGCTGTCGTCGCGATGCTGACGCTCTCCGCAACGCCGGCCGCCGCGCATGGCGAGCGTTCGCAGCAGGCCTTCCTGCGGATGCGCACGCTGAACTGGTATGATGTGAAGTGGTCGAAGACGACTTTGAACGTCAATGAAGAAATGGAGCTGACGGGCAAGGTTCACGTCTTCTCGGGCTGGCCGCAGGCCGTCGCGAAGCCGCAGGAAGCCTTCCTCAATGTCGGCGAGCCGGGCCCGGTCCTGATCCGCAAGAGCGCCTCCGTCGGCGAAGTGCCGGTGCCGCGCACCTTCTCGATGGATGTCGGCTACGACTATGAATACAAGATCGTGCTGAAGGCGCGCCGTCCAGGGCGCTACCATGTGCATGTTCAGATCAATGTGAAGGACGGCGGTCCGATCGTCGGCCCCGGCCAGTGGGTCGAGATCAAGGGCGACATGAAGGACTTCACCAATCCGGTGACGCTCCTCGACGGCTCGACGATCGACCTCGAGACCTACGGCATCAACTGGACGTATGCCTATCACTTCGTCTGGATGGCGGCCGCTCTGGTCTGGATCCTGTACTGGTTCCTGCAAAAGGGCATCATCGTTCGCGGCTGGCAGGTCGCGGCGGGCAAGCGCAACGAGATCATCACGGCGGGGGACAAGCGTTTCGGCGCCATCTGGCTCGCGGTCTCGATGCTCGCGCTGCTGATCTTCTACGCCAACGCCAACCGGGAATTCCCGCGCACGCTGCCCATGCAGGCGGGACTCCTGACCGGCATTCCCTTCATCGAGGATTCACGCCATGAGACGGTTACGCTGCATTATTCCGGCGGCTCCTATAAGGTGCCGGGCCGCGAGCTGACGATGAACGTGCAGATCACCAACAAGGGTCAGGAGCCGCTGCGCATTGGCGAATTCACGACCGCGGGTCTGCGCTTCCTCAATCCGGACGTGTTCACGGCCAAGCCCGAATTCCCCGATTATCTGATGGCGGATCGCGGCCTCTCCGTGAACGACCCGACCCCGATCGCGCCGGGCGAGACCAGGAGCCTCGTCATCACGGTGCAGGATGCGCGCTTCGACGTCGAGCGCCTGTCCGACCTCGCCTACGACACGGACAGCCAGTTCGGCGGCCTCCTCTTCCTGTTCAGCCCGTCGGGCAAGCGGGAGAAGGTGGAAGTCGGCGGACCGGTCATCCCGAAATTCCAGCTTGGCGCGACGCTCTAGATCACGCTGCGTTCAGGCGGAATCGCCTGAACGCGCAATGCGATCGATTCAAGGTTGAGAGCGCGCTCCATGCGAAAAACCGGTTCCCACTTTTTCGCGAGCCGCGCTCCATGCTGAAACCGGCTCCACGCGGCTTACTTCCTCTTCTCCGCGTGTTGGTGTGAAGACTTGCCCGCCGGGTTATCCCTGGCGGGCATTTTTTCTAACGCCATGACAGGCTCGCGGGACGAAATTGCGAGCCGCCCGCAGGGACAGGAACCGCTCCCTGAGAGCATTCGTGCGCGCCGGTCGGCTCGATGTAAGCTCGGCGCCGCGAAGCCGATCATTGCGCCGTCCAGCCGCCATCCATCGAAAGAATCGCGCCCGTCATCCCGCGCGCTTCGTCGGACGCGAGAAAGAGGGCGAGCGCCGCAACCTGTTCGGTCGTGATGAATTCTCGCGTCGGCTGCGCCTTGAGCAGCACGTCCTCGACGACCTGCTCCCTTGTCATGCCGCGCGCGCGCATCGTCTCCGGAATTTGCCGCTCGACGAGCGGCGTCCAGACATAACCGGGCGCGATGGCGTTGACGGTGACGCCATGTTGCGCCATTTCGAGCGCAGCTGTCTTGGTCAGTCCCGCAAGGCCGTGCTTCGCCGCGACATAGGCGGACTTGAAAGGCGACGCCACAAGCGCGTGGGCCGAGGCCATGTTGATGATCCGTCCCCATCGGCGGCTTTTCATCCCCGGCGCGACGGCGCGGATCGCATGGAACGCCGCCGACAGATTGACCGCGAGAACCAGATCCCATTTTTCGGCGGGAAAATCCTCGATCGGCGCGACATATTGCACGCCGGCATTGTTGACGAGGATGTCGATCGCGCCGAACGCCGCCATGACCCGCGCGATCATTTCCGCGATTTCCGAAGGGGCGCTCATATCCGCCTGGAAATAGCGGGCCGCGAGTCCTGTGCTCGTCTCTATTTCCCTGCGCGCTTCCTCGGCCTCGTCGGCCGGGCGCGAACCGGTCATCGCGACATTCGCGCCTTGCGCGGCGAAAGCCCGCAAGACGGCGAGGCCGATCCCGCTGGTGGAGCCGGTCACCAGCGCCGTCTTCCCCCGGATCATGTCGTCCCCTTGAGCGCTCGCCAGGATTCGAAGCGACGCCACCCTATAGAAAGCGCGGCCCGCGCTCCAGGCAATCCCCTGCCATGCGCGGCGTCTTCCGGCGCAGCGGCCGAATCATGGCTGCAAGGACGGACACTGGCGCTCCAAGGCGCTGCGCCCGTCGCTTTCCAGCCTAATTAAGCGAGTGGCGGGGCGCGACCCTGCCGGGCGCGAAGCGTGGGAGCGGCATATGGATGAGGGCTTCGTTTTCACCCCGGAAATGATGTCCGAGGCGCTGGAGGCGAATGGCTGGTTCAACGCCTGGGACATTTACTGGACGCGCGGAAAGGAATACGGGGCGGACTGGGGCGGCTTGATCGTAAGGGACGCGTTCGAAATCCTGCTTCGGGAAAAGAAATTGTTGCCCATGACGACCGCGCCGCGGGACGCAGTGACGGACGCGGGTAAGCGGGCGTTCCAAACCTGAACCGAGCGGGGACGTGCTCGGCGCGAGAATTTTCTGGCGGGGGGATCGATATGGCGGCGCTTACGCAGCTTTCAGACATTCGGACGCCGGAGCCGAAGCCGGACCGGCTTTATGAAATTTCCCTTTTCGACAGGCGCTTCGCCTTCGCCGGCCTCAAGCGGCTTCTCGGCGCGGCGGACGTCGACAAGGCGGGCGACCGGCTGGCGGGGCTCGCCGCGAAAAGCGAGGTCGAGCGCGAGGCCGCGCGCGCCATTCTCTCGGAGCTGACGCTTCGGGAGATTTACGAGACGCCGCTCCTCGACGATGACGGCCGCGTCGACGAAATTATGCGCGTCAGCTACGATGTCGACCACGAGACCTTCGAGAAAAACGCGCATCTGACGGTCGGAGCCGCGAAGGATTACATTCTCGAGCGCTCCGGAGAGGAGGTTTCCCGTTTCGGACGCAGCCTGACCGCCGTGACGGTCGCGGCGATTGCAAAGATGATGGACGTGCACGAACTCGTCCATGCAAGCCGCAAGCTCTCGCGCGCCGCGACCGCCCGCACGACGGTCGGCCTGCCGGGAACGCTTTCGTCGAGGCTGCAACCCAATCATCCCACCGACGACCTCTCGGCGATTACGCTGCTGGTTTACACGGGCCTCAGCCTTGGCGCCGGGGATGCGCTCATCGGGATCAATCCGGCGCGCGACACGATCGAGAACACGACGACGCTCTTGCGCCATATCGACGCGCTGCGCCGTCGAACAGGCGCGCCGACCCAGATTTGCGTTCTTTCCCATATTCGCACGCAACTCGTCTGTCTCGAAAGCGGCGCGCCGGTCGAGATCATGTTTCAGAGTCTTGCGGGCACGCAGCGCACGCTCGTCGAGGAGTTTGACTGCGACATCGAGTTGCTGGACCGCGCCTGTCGCGTCATGAGCGAGCGCGGTCCGCTGCGCGGGTCGGCCCGGCAATTCATGTATTTCGAAACAGGCCAGGGAAGCGAGCTGAGCTACGGCAAGCACAATGGAATCGACATGACGACCACGGAAGCGCTCTGCTACGCGCTGGCGCGCCGCTACGATCCCTTCATGGTCAACAATGTCACGGGCTTCATCGGGCCGGAGACCCATCGAAGCAATATGGAAATGATTCTGTCCAACCTTCAGGATCATTTCATGGGCAAGCTCATGGGTCTGCCGATGGGCATGGCGCCGTGTTACACGCTCCATTCCGAGATCACGCCGGAAGGCCAGCAGATCGCCACCGAATTGCTGACCGCCGCCGGAGCCAATTATTTCATGGATGTTTATCTCGGGGTCGATCGCATGCTGGCTTATTTCGACACGTCGGCGCATGACGATCAGACCCTGCGTGAAATCTTCTCGCGCGAGCCTGCGCCAGAATTCGTCGACTGGGCGATCGGATGCGGGATTTTCCGCAGGGATGAGGCCGGTCGACTGAGGCGCGGCGCGAATTGGGGCGATCCGCGCATCTTCTGCGAATCGGAAACGGAGTTCGAGGCGTTGAGGGGCAGACTGCCGGCCGCCTATGGCTGGGCCAATGCGGGACCGCGGCCCGCCGACTCGGTCGCGCGGAAGACGCGGGCCAATCTGGCCCTTGCGCGCGAGGCGATTTACGCGGAGCTGTCGCCGCACAAGCTCGGGCCGACGCCGATGCGGACGATCCACACGCGTGCGGGGACGAAAGAAGCGCACCTAAGCAACCCGGAACTCGGCTCGCTTCTCGACGTCGAGGCTCTGAACGACCTGAAGCCCGACGGGACCGATGTGCGGATTGTCGTCTCCGACGGCCTGAGCGCCGAAGCGATCCATCACAATATTCCGGCGCTTTTGCCCGCCCTGCTGAAAGAGCTGTCGCGCCTCGGCTTACGCGTCGGCGCGCCGCTCCTGGCGCCGAACGGGCGCGTAAAGCTCGCCGAGTCCATCGGCGAGACGACGCAAGCCAGGATCGTCGTGACGCTCATCGGCGAGCGACCCGGCGGCGACGCGATATCATCGCGCAGCATGTCCGCCTATCTCGCCTTCCGTGCGCAGGAAGAGGAGGGGCAATCGTCGCGCAACGCCGCCAGCCGCTATGAATATACGGTGCTTTCAAACATCTACGAGGAGGGAACGCCGCCGCTTCGGGCGGCCGCGGCGATTGCTGAACGCGTATCGCAAATGCTCGCATACGGCGCCGGAGGCAATCGACTCGAGCGTCTCTTGCAGGAGGAGAGGGATCAGCGTTTGACGCGCGAATAATAGCGCGCGATCGCCCTTATTTCGGCGTCCGACATCGTGTCGCCCATGAGCGCCATCGTGTCGTGGCGCCGCTTCTCGGTGCGAAACGCCTTTAGCTGGCTTACGAGGAAGCCCTCGCTCCTGCCGGCGATGGACGGAACTTGGTCCGGCACGACCGAAACGCCGCGCACGCCGTGGCAGGTGTCGCAATCCATCTTCAGCTCGTCGAATCGTTGCGCTGGAATTTCGCCGGCCGCGGCCCCGAAAGCCGCGAGCGCGAGGAAAGGTGCGAAAAAGACTGCTTTCATAAGACTTCCGTCTGCTTGCTTTTGCGGGACGCTCCTGACGCCGTCGGAAGCCATTTCCCGCAGGCGGGTATATCCGATTTCGCAACATTGCGAAGCGATCCGAGGCTTCCTCGCGGCGAAGGGATCCAAAAGGATTGGCGTCGTTCGCGGTTCCTCGATCATGCTTGCGCGAAGCCGCGCTGGCGCAGGAGCGGCTCGACGGTTGGCATTCTCCCGCGGAAGGCGACATAGGCGTCGGCCGCGTCCTGCCGCCCGCCAGCCGCGTAAATGAATTCCCGCAAGCGCGCCGCCACGTCCGGCGCGAAGGGATCGCCCTTTTCCTTGAAAGCCTCGAAGGCGTCCGCGTCCAGAACTTCCGCCCACAGATAGCTGTAATAGCCGGCCGAATAGCCATCGCCCGAGAAGATATGGCTGAAATGCGGGAGGCGGTGCCGCATGATGATTTCCGGGGGCATCGAGAGACGCGACAGCGCTTCCGTTTCAAAAGCGCCTGGATCGACGCCGGCCGCGCTTCGCGCGTGAATGTCGAGATCGACAACGGCCGAGGCGCAGAATTCGACCGTCGCGAAGCCCTGATTGAAATGGCGCGACGCGATGATTCGTTCGAGAAGGTCTTCCGGCATCGGGTCGCCCGTCTCTGCGTGCAGCGCGAATTCCCGCAGCACCGCGGGCTCCAGCAGCCAATGTTCGTATAGCTGCGAGGGCAGCTCCACGAAATCGCGCGCGACACTGGTTCCCGCGACCAGCGGATAGGTCACGTCCGACAACATGCCGTGAAGGCCATGCCCGAATTCGTGGAACAGCGTGCGCGCGTCGTCGAGGCTCAGCAATGTCGGCGCGCCGTCGGCGCCCTTGGTGAAGTTCATGACGTTGACGACGATCGGCCGGACGTCGCCATCGAGCTTTTGCTGCGCGCGGAAATCCGACATCCAGGCGCCGCTGCGCTTGGACGGCCGCGCGAAATAATCCGCGAGAAAAAGCGCCACATGCTTGCCTTCGTCGTCGAGAACCTCGAAGGCGCGCACGTCCGGATGATAAAGGTCCAGCCACTTCCGCTCGACGAAGCGCAGGCCGAAGAGCTTCCCGGCCACGTCAAAGGCCGCGGCCATGATTTTCTCGAGCTGGAAATAGGGGCGCAGCGAGGCCTGATCGAGGTCGTAGAGGCTCCTGCGCACGCGCTCGGCATAATAGCGCCAGTCATGCGCCGCGACCGTGAAATTCGCGCCCTCCTTCTCGGCCAGCGCCTGAATATGCGCGCGCTCCTCGGCGGCCCGCGCCAGCGCGGGCGTC
The DNA here is from genome assembly GCF_052186135.1 of Methylocystis sp. JAN1. Classification (GTDB taxonomy): domain Bacteria; phylum Pseudomonadota; class Alphaproteobacteria; order Rhizobiales; family Beijerinckiaceae; genus Methylocystis. The sequence goes on from NZ_CP181499.1 coordinate 1,553,836, forward strand.
CAGACGCGGTCGAGGAGTTCGCGAACGGCGGCGGGCGTCTTCGCCATCGTGTCGTCGAGCTTGTAGTCGGCGAAAGTTTCGAAGCCAAGAAGCCGGGCGCGCTCTTCGCGCAGCGCGAGGATTTCGCGGATGAGCGCGCCATTGTCCGTCTCGCCGCCATTCTCGCCCCGGCTCGCCCAGGCTTTGAAGACGATCTCGCGCAAATCGCGCCGTTCGGAGCTTTGCAGAAAAATCTCGGCGCTCGACCGCGCAAGCGTCACCGCGTATTTGCCGGGCGAACCGCGCTCGGCGGCGATGCGCGCGGCCGCCGCGCGGAAATCGGCGGAAAGCCCGTCGAGATCGCTTTCGTCCAGCAGCAGAAGCCAGGATGATTCATCGGCCAGCACATTCTGCGAGAAGCGCGTGGAGAGGCCCGCGAGGCGCTCCAATATCGCCGTCATGCGCGCTTTGTCCGCGTCGTTCAGCTTGGCGCCGGCGCGGATGAAGTTCTTGTAGGTGAGCTCCAGGACGCGGCTTTGCTCAGGCGTCAGACCGAGACGGTCGCGCTGGGCGTAAAGCGTCTCGACCCGGCGGAACAGCTCCGGGTTCATCGAAATTTCGCTCGAATGGCGCGAGAGCGCGCCGGCCATGTCGCGCTCGATTTCCTGCATTTCGGCGTTCGTGTCGGTGGCCGTCAGGTTCCAGAAGACCGAGCCGACGTCGGCCAGGGGCTTCCCCGCGCGTTCGAGCGCCTCTATCGTGTTCGCAAAATTCGGCGCGGCGGGGTTCTTGGCGACGGCCTCGATCTCGGACAGGTGCTGCGACAGCGCGGTCTCGAAGGCCGGGCGGAAATGCTCGGGCCGGATGTCGTTGAAGGGCGGCAGTCCGAAAGGCGCCGTCCGAGGCGCCGTCAGCGGGTTCGACATAAGCGTCCTTTCCTGGTCGTGGGCGCTCCCCACGCATTTTGCCGCCCAGATTAGCGGGTTTTCGCTCCGTTCGACATGGCGGGCTACAACTCGCCGCGGCTGAGCCAAATATAGGCTTTGTCCCTCCGTCCTTTAACGAGTCGAGAAGCCTTGGCCCCCCGTTTCGACCCGTCGCTCGTCAATGACCGCTTCGACGATCCGGGCCTCTATGTCGATCTCGTCTTCGAGAAGCGGGCGCTGCTCTTCGACCTCGGCGATCTCGGCCCGCTCCCGCCGCGCAAGCTCCTGCGGGTCAGCGACGTTTTCGTCACGCACCGGCACATGGATCATTTCGCGGGCTTCGATCAGCTGCTGCGGCGGCTCCTGGGGCGGGAAAAGACGGTCGGCCTCTACGGCCCGCCGGGCACGATCGAGGCGGTCGGGCACAAGCTCGCGGCCTATTCCTGGAATCTCATCGACGCCTATGACGAGGCGCTGACCTTCCGGGTGACGGAGATGGCGGCCGACGGACGCCTGACAGCGGCGTTCTTCCGGGGGCGCGAGCGCTTCAAGCGCGGCGAGACGGAAGCCGGGCGAAGCCTGGATGGCTGCCTGCTGAGCGAGCCGGGCGCCAGGGTCCGCGCCGCGACGCTCGACCACGGCCTGCCGGTTCTCGCTTTCGCGCTGGAGGAGCGCGCGCAAATCAATGTCTGGCGCAACAAGGTCCAGGCCATGGGGCTCGCGATCGGGCCATGGCTCGGCGCCTTCAAGGAGGCCATGCTGCAGGGGGCGGGTGAGGCGACCCCGGTGGCGGTGGAATGGGCGCCCGGCGCCGATGGGCCCGCCACGCTGCCTTTGGGCCTGCTGCGCAAGGAGATCATGAAGGTCGCCGCCGGCCGCAAGATCGCCTATGTGGTCGATTGCGCCTATACCGAGGACAATTGCGCCCGCATTGCCGAGCTCGCGCGGGGCGCGGATATTCTGTACATCGAGGGCGGCTTCCTGGAGGAAGACGCCGCCGCGGCCGCGCGTCGTCGCCACCTCACGGCGCGGCAGGCGGGGCTTATCGCGCGCCGGGCGGAGGCGAAACGCCTGGCGACCTTTCATTATTCGCCGCGCTACAGAGGGTTCGGCCATCGCCTGGAGGCGGAAGCCAGGGACGCCTATTTGAATGGATGAGATGCGCAGATGAAGACGTTTCGACGCTCGGCCTTTCTTCTTGCAACCCTTTTCCTGGGAATAGCGGGCGCCAAAGCCGAACCCGGCCGCTCGGTTGTTCCGATGACCCTCACGCAGGCGGATTACGGCGGCGGGCGCATCTATCTGCCAATGCGCTTCGGCAACATGATGGGCGCGATGCGGCTCGATACGGGCGCCTCCACGACGCGGGTCGCTTTGGCGCCGTGGAATAAGGATCTTGCCGTCCTGGGGCAAAGCGACTCGACAGGCGCCTCGGGCCGGACGGTGCGCTGCGACGACGTCGAGGCGAAGAATGTCGAGATCAAAGCGTCGCAGGGAAGCAGTATCGCGCGGGCGAAGTATGAGGTCGCGCGCTGCGCCGCGAATGACGGGGACGATCTGCTCGGCCTCGATTTCTTCAGGGGCGCGCGGTTCTCGCTCGATTTCACCCGGCGGGAAATGACCTTTTTCGGCGACGCGCCCGCGCGGGCGACGCCTTTCCGCCTTCTCGGCCCGGACCAGAAGCTCGTGGGCGTCGCGTTCAAGATCGGCAACGCCACGACTGTCGGCCTCTTCGACACGGGCGCGGAAGTCTCGGCCGTGGATCAGCAATTCGTCGACCGGCATAAGAACCTCTTTACGCCCGTGAAGCGCAAGGGCAAGGCGAGCGAGGCCGGCGGCGCGGCTTTTTCATCAAAGATATACAAGATCAAGGCGCTTGATCTGGGCGAGGGTCGGGTGCTGAAAGGCGTTTACGCGCTCGCCTATGATTTCGGCGTTTTGGGGGAGGCGCTGGGGCCTCAGACGCCGTTCATCCTCGGCTTTAATTTCATCAGCCGGCTCAACTGGACGCTGGATTTCACGCAAGCAAAGGCGCCGGTTTGGGACGCGCGGGCGAAATAGGCTTTACCTTGCCGGGGGGAAGCGTGCCATAAGGGCGCCCGATCTTCCTCCCTCCGGTCCTCCCCCGACATGATCCGCGTTGAAAACGTCAGCAAGCAAAACGGCTCCCAGATCCTTTACATCGAGGCCTCGGCGTCTCTTCTCAGAGGCGAGAAGGTCGGACTCGTCGGCCCCAACGGCGCCGGCAAATCCACGCTCTTCCGGATGATGGTCGGGCGCGAGCTTCCCGATGAGGGGCAGGTCTCGGTCGATCGCGGCGTCACGATCGGCTATTTCGACCAGGATGTCGGCGAAATGTCCGGCCGCAGCGCCGTGACGGAGGTCATGGACGGCGCGGGGCCTGTGAGCGAGGTCGCGGCCGAACTGAAGGCGCTTGAAGCCGCCATGGCGGACCCCGACCAGGACGACATGGACGCGATCATCGAGCGTTACGGCGAAGTGCAGGGGCGCTTCGAGGAGCTCGACGGCTATGCGCTCGAGGGCCGCGCCAGAGAGGTGCTCGCGGGCCTGAACTTTACTCAGGAAATGATGGATGGCGACGTCGGCGCGCTGTCGGGCGGCTGGAAGATGCGCGTGGCGCTCGCCCGCATTCTGCTCATGCGCCCCGACGCGATGCTGCTTGACGAGCCGAGCAACCATCTCGACATTGAGAGCCTGATCTGGCTCGAAGCGTTCCTCAAAGGCTATGAAGGCGCGCTGCTCATGACCTCGCATGACCGCGAGTTCATGAACCGCATCGTCTCGAAGGTGATCGAGATCGACGGCGGCTCGCTCACGACCTATTCGGGCGATTACGAATTTTACGAAGAGCAGCGCGCGCAGAACGAAAAGCAGCAGCAGGCGCAATATGAGCGCCAGCAGGCCATGCTCGCCAAGGAGATCAAATTCATCGAGCGATTCAAGGCGCGCGCCTCTCACGCCGCGCAGGTGCAGAGCCGCGTGAAGAAGCTCGACAAGATCGAGAAGGTTGAGCCGCCGCGCCGCCGCCAGTCGATCCTCTTCGAGTTCCGTCCTGCCCCGCGCTCCGGCGACGACGTCGCGACGCTTAAGAACATTCACAAGCGCTATGGCGCCCGCACGATCTACGAGGGCCTCGATTTCGCCGTGCGCCGCAGGGAGCGCTGGTGCGTAATGGGCGTCAACGGCGCGGGCAAGTCGACGCTTCTGAAGCTCGTCGCCGGCGCGGCGCAGCCCGACGACGGCGCCGTGACCATCGGCGCCAGCGTGAAGATGGGCTATTTCGCCCAGCACGCCATGGATCTTCTCGACGGCGGCCGCACGGTGTTCGAGACGCTTGAGGACGCTTTTCCGCAGGCGGGGCAGGGGTCGCTGCGCACCCTCGCCGGTTGCTTCGGCTTCTCGGGCGACGACGCCGAGAAGAAGTGCCGCGTGCTCTCGGGCGGCGAGAAGGCGCGTCTCGTCATGGCGAAGATGCTCTACGATCCGCCGAACTTTCTCGTGCTCGACGAGCCGACGAACCATCTTGATCTCGCGACGAAGGAGATGCTCATCACGGCGCTCGACAATTACGAGGGCGCGATGCTCTTCGTCTCGCACGACCGCCGCTTTCTTGCGGCGCTCTCAAATCGCGCGCTGGAGCTGACCCCGGAAGGCGTCCACAAATACGAGGGCGGCTACACCGAATATGTCGCGCGGACGGGCCACGAGGCGCCCGGCCTGCACGGGTGAGCGGCTCAGAGGCGGGCGCTTTCCGCCTTGCCGCCTTCATGTATCACGAGGTTGGGCCGCCCCGGCGGCTCGCCATGACGTAGCGTCGGCATGCGCAATTCGCTCGCGTGAAGGATCCGCATCGAGTGAAGGTTCAACGCCGACGCCGGTCTCCGCCCGAGCCAGGCGGGATGCTGGGCTGGCGTGAGCGAGCCCAGCATGAGCGCGTGCGTCTTTCCGAAGTGGCGCAGCGGCAGCAGCAATAATTCCATGTCGAGCGCGGCGGTTTCGCTCGCGTCGATGCGCGCGCCCACGACGAGAGGCTCGACCTCTTCCGTCACGGCCGCGATCGCGGAGGCGACCTTGTCTCGATCCCCGGCCTCCCACAGCTCGAGAAAGGATCTGCCCTTCTGATCGGCCAGCCAATAGGCGTTGATCCGCGTGCCGCACATTTTCAGCGGGAAGCGCCGCGGCCTGTCGATCTGAATTGTGAAAACGTCGGCGAGCAGATGGCGGATCGCCAGGAGGTCGATGTCATTGTGCTCGGGTGCAAGGCGGGCCCCTTTCAGGCGGCCCCAATAGGCGTAGAGTTCTCGCGTGATCGGCTGCTTCATCTAAGCTCCTGCCAGAGCCCAACCCGCACGCTCGCGCGTCTGAAAGCGCGGCCGCGATGGTTATCAAACGGTTATCCGACGCGCGAAGAAGTAGTGTGAACTCGTAATCAGACGATTAGCGCGACCGTTAAAATTGTTCCTTCCCCGAAAGGTTGTGAAGAATAAAAGAGTTGATTTCTTTCTGCGAATCAGAAGGTTGACCGCTGCGAGCGGAGGCGCGGCCGCTCACGGCCCGAAGCTGCAGGCGGAGTTGGCGGCCCCGCCCCGGGCGGCTCGGCGGTTAACCTTTTCAGGTCGCGCAGAAGATGTCGTGGAGCAGCGCGATCATCCGCTTAACGCGGTCGTCGGCGAGCGAATAATAGATGGTTCGCGATTCCCGCCGCGTTTTCACAAGCGCATCCTGCCGTAGCCGCGCGAGATGCTGGGAGAGGGCGGACTGGCTCAAGCCCACGGCGTTTTGCAGCTCGGTGACGCAGGCTTCCCCCTTGAGCAGTTCGCAAAGGATCATCAACCTGTGAGCGTTGGCGAGCGCCTTGAGAAATTGCTCGGCCTCTTCCGCCTTTGGAATCAGCGCTTCCAATGCGCCTGCGAGCTTGATGGGCGCGGGCGCCCGACGGGAGCGGCCGAGCGTCATTGGGATTTGCTGGCCGACTTCCGGGGGCAAGGAAGACATTCCTTCTGCATTTGCCTTCTGCATTTGCGCGCAAGCTTCCTGCGGGCGACGCTTGCGTTCTAACGCGCATTACTTCTTTAGTCAACTATATCTATAGAATATTGGGTGGTCACGCTTATTTTCCGCGGCCGCGACCGGTTCGAGCGGCCGTTCCGTGAGTTCTCCACGCCAAAGCGCCGCATAGGGGCCGCCCTGCGCGAGGAGCTGTTCATGGCGCCCGCGCGCCACGATGCGGCCCGCTTCCATCACGAAAATGCGGTCGCAGTCGACGACCGAATGAAGCCTGTGCGTGACGAGCACGATCGTGCGGCGCCGTTTCAGGCGATGCAGCGTCTCGATCAGCATCTGCTCGTTCTGGGGATCGAGCGCGCTCGTCGGCTCGTCGAGAACGAGGAAGGGCGCGGCGCTGAGCAGGGCGCGCGCAATGGCCACGCGCTGACGTTGTCCGCCGGAGAGATTGGCGCCCCCTTCGCTCAAGGTCGTATCGTAGCCTTTCGGAAGATCGGCGACGAAATCCGCAGCGCCCGCGAGCGTCGCCGCCGCTTCGATTTCATCGCGCGCCGCCGCGGGACGGCCATAGGCGATGTTCTCCGCCACCGTCGTCGGCAACATGAGATTGTCCTGCGTCACGAAGGCGAAATGCGAGCGCAGATCCGCGAGCCGCACGTCCCTCACATCGACGCCGTCGAGCCGCACCGCGCCGCTCGAGGGATCGTGAAAGCGCAACATCAGCTTCAGAAGCGAGCTCTTGCCCGTGCCGCTGGGGCCGACAAATGCCGTCATCTCGCCAGGCGCGATTGTCGCCGCGACATTGGACAATACGAGGCGGCCGGGCTCGTAGCCGAAGGACACATGGTCGAAAGCGAGGCTGCGCGGACGTGGAGCGAGGGCGCGCGCATTGGGCTTGTCCTTGATCGCCTCCGGCGCGTCGAGCACGAAGAAGACGCGCCGCGCGGCGGCTTCGAACGTCCTGATCTTCGAGAAAAACTCTGCGAGCCATTTCAGCGGGTCCCACAGCTTTCGCAGATAATCCATGAAGACGATGAGGGCGCCGACCGTCATGCCGTCGGGAACGGGCGCGAGAAACTGATCGCGATAAACAAGCCACCCGCCATAGCCGAGAATGATGGCGGAGCCTACGGAAAGGATGGTGTCGCGTGCGAGAGGGTAGAGCTGCTCCTGCCAATTGAGGCGCAGAACGGCCTTTACGCTGCGCGACACGGCTTCGTCGAATCGATGAAACTCGCAGGACTCGCGGCGGAACGCCTGCGACAGGGGAACGCGCGCCATCGCCTGCTGGATATGCGCGGTCAGATCGGCGTCGATCTGCTTCGACTCGAGCGCGCGCTGATGGATGCGCAAGCCGAAACGCCAGTTGCTCCACAGGATGAGGGGCGCGACGGCGAAGGCCGCAACGGTCAGTCCCACATTGCGCGAGAGCATGATCGTGGTCATCACGGTGAGCGTCACCGCGGCGACGGAGGTGCCGATCATGATGTCGACAATGCCCCACGGGCCGAAGGCGTCGGTGGTGAGGCGGTAGAGCGAGTCCCCCAGCGGTCGCGACTGATGGTAGGCGAGATCGAGCCGCTGCAGCTTTGCAAAGAGGCTCGCGCGCACGCGCGTCGTGCCCCAGGCGCTCAGATAGGCGTTGATCATCATGCGCGCCATCCACGCCGCGTAGCCCACGACCTGAAGCGTCAATCCAATGAAGACGAGGCCGAGGATCTGTCCCGGCTTGTCGTCGGGCAGCAGGGCGAGGAAATAATGATGCAGCCAGCCGGTCCTCGGCTCGTGCGTCAAAACGGTGTCGACGAGAATGGCGAGCGGCCACGCTTCGAGAAGGCCCACCGCGACGGAAACGCCGATGAGGGCGACAAGCATCGCGATCCAGCGCCAATCGGTCGAGAAATAGAAAAAGGCGCGCTCATAAACCGTGCGCTGCGCCCCCGCGCCAAGCCGATCACGATCTTGCCTCGCATCAGTCGGGCTCATGCGCCTTCAACGCGCCACGCAGGAAAAAGGTCGCGGCCGAGAGCGCGCCAAACATGCTGGCGCGAAAAGCGGAACGCAACTGGCGAGAGCGTCGCCAACGTCTTTGGGGCATGAACGCCCGGCTACGTATTCGTACTTACTTCCCATGCTCAGCGGGCAACCGATCTAGCGCTGATCTTCGATGGTTTGGCGATTGCGGGCGGCGCTTCAGCGGCTGAGGCGCGGGCGCCGCGACAGCCAGACGGCAGGCTGCTCGGCTTGGACGATCGCGCTGGCCGGCAAGCAGCCGTCGAGGACCGGAACATGCGCCTGGGCGTTCGTTTCGGCAGGGGACAAGAAAACCGGCCCCGAACTTCCAGCGCAACTTGTAACGGGAGGTCACAATGGCCCGCCAGCATGGCACGGAACACGAAAAAGGCTCGCAGAAGACAAAGGGCACGATGACGGTGCAGGAAGCCGGCAAGATGGGCGGCGAGATCCGCAAGGAAGAGCTCGGTCCCGAGGGCTATTCCGAGATCGGCAAGATGGGCGGAGAGGTCCGGAAGGAACAGCTCGGCCACGAGGGCTATTCCGAGATGGGCAAGAAGGGCGGCGAAGCGCGCAAGGAGCAGCTTGGCCCGGAAGGCTATTCCGAGATGGGCAAGATGGGCGGTGAAGCGCGCAAAGAACAGCTCGGCCCGGAAGGCTATTCGGAACTCGGCCATAAGGGCGGCCAGCGCGTGAAACAGCTCATCGAGGAAGGCAAGCGCGCCGAGGCCGGCGAAGGCGCGGAGAATGAAGACGAAGAGGGCGAAGGCGGCGAGACGGGCCGCGGACACAGCAAGCCGCGCCACTGACGCCGCTCTCGCAACAAGCGCTTTGGCTGATGGAGAAGCGAGATGACGCAACGACAGACTGAGCGGCGGCCGGAGAGATCCGACAATGGGCGCATGACTGTCGAGGAGGCTGGCCGTCTCGGCGGCGAGAAGGGCGGCCATAAAGGCGGCCAGCGCGTCAAGGAGCTGATCAAGGAAGGTAAGCGCGCGGAGGAACATCAGGAGAAGGGCGGCAAAGGCGCGCCCCGACGCTGACGGCTCCTCGCATGAAAGGAGGCATGAATGGCCCAGAAGCACACAGAGCAGGAAAAGCCGCCGACCCGGCAAGGCCAAATGACCGTCGAGGAGGCGGGACGGCTCGGCGGCCACAAGGGCGGCCAGCGCGTGAAGCAGCTTGTTGAAGAAGGCAAGCGCGCCGAGCGCGAGGACGTTGGCGAAGACATCGAGGATACGGAAGAAGAGGACGGCGAAGCCTAGTGCGGGTTCCGTCGAAAGGGAAAGAAAATGCCACAGAAACAGATAGGTTCGCAGGGCGGCAAATCAGGCGCGAAGGGACCGATGACCGTCAAGGAAGCCGGCAAGATGGGTGGCGAGATCCGCAAGGAAGAGCTTGGACCCGAAGGCTATTCGGAACTCGGCCATAAAGGCGGCCAGCGCGTGAAGGAGCTCATCGAGGAAGGCAAGCGCGCCGAGGGCGGCGGCTCGACGGGCAAAGGCAAGAAGCACTAGATCCGGAGGGCGTCATGCCTCGAACGACCGAAAACACGGGCGAGGGACGCGGCAGCGGCCATAAGGGCCCGGCCAAGGGCTTCGCCTTCGGCGTCGCCTCGGTGACGCAGGCGCTGCATGGCGCAAGCTTCCCGATTTCCAAGGAGGATCTGATCCGCGAACACGGCAAGGAGGAAGTTCACTGGACGAAGGACAGCTCCGCGCGTCTCGGCGACATTCTCCAGGACGTCGACCAGGACGAGTTCCTCTCCGTCGCCGACGTGGCTTCGGCCGTTTCGGAAGCGCATCGGGAAGAGGCTGGCGACGAAGAGAGCGAGTGACCGTCGCTTGAAACCGTCGACCGGAGGGGGGTCGGCGGGATTGTCTTATCGACCGTCATTGTTTTCACGCCTGGATTGCGCCCGCGCGCCCGCGGCGCTAAAAACCGCTCCTCACTCAGCCCAAGCGACTTACGCCGATCCGTGTCGGCGATTGAGCGCGACAGGAGCGACGGCATGGTTGCGGTTACTTTCCCCGACGGGGCGTCCCGTCAGTTCGAGCCCGGCGTCACGGGTTTCGACATCGCCAAGAGCATCTCCCCCTCTCTCGCCAAGCGCAGCGTCGCCATGACGCTCGACGGCGAGCTCGTCGATCTCATGAAGCCCGTCCGGAAGGACGCGAAGATCGAGTTCGTCTCGCGCGACGATCCGCGCGCGCTGGAGCTCATCCGCCACGATGCGGCGCATGTGCTGGCCGAGGCCGTGCAGGAGCTTTATCCCGGCACGCAGGTGACGATCGGGCCGGTGATCGAAAACGGCTTCTATTACGATTTCCATCGCGCCGAGCCCTTCACGCTCGAGGACCTTCCTGTCATCGAGAAGAAGATGAAGGAAATCGTCGCGCGCGACGCGCCGATCGTGCGCGAGGAATGGGACCGCGACCACGCCAAGACGTGGTTCATCGCCAAGGGCGAGACCTTCAAGGGCGAACTGATCGACAGCATCAAGTCGGACGAGCCGCTTTCCGTCTACAAGCAGGGCCACTGGCTCGATCTCTGCCGCGGCCCGCATCTGCCCTCGGTCGGCAAGATCGGCACGGCCTTCAGGCTCATGAAGGTCGCGGGGGCCTATTGGCGCGGCGACTCCACGAGGCCCATGCTGTCGCGCATCTACGGCACGGCCTGGGCGACTCAGGAAGAGCTCGACGCCTATCTGCATCGGCTCGAGGAAGCCGAGCGCCGCGACCATCGCCGTCTGGGCCGCGAGATGGATCTCTTCCATTTCCAGGAGGAGGGACCGGGCGCGATCTTCTGGCATCCGAAAGGCTGGACGCTATTTCAGACGCTCGTGTCCTACATGCGCCGCAAGCAGAAGGCGGCCGGTTACACGGAAGTGAACACGCCGCAGGTGCTCGACCGCGCGCTGTGGGAAACGTCGGGCCATTGGCAGACGTACCGCGAGAACATGTTCGTCACCAAGACGGAGGATGAGCGCGTCTTCGCCATTAAGCCGATGAACTGCCCCGGCCATGTGCAGATCTTCAAGAACGGTCTCAAGTCCTATCGCGATCTGCCTGTGAAGATCGCCGAATTCGGCGTCGTGCATCGCTACGAGCCTTCGGGCGCGCTGCACGGCATGATGCGCGTGCGCGCCTTCACGCAGGACGACGCGCATATCTTCTGCTCCGAAGACCAGATCATGGAGGAGGCGCTGAAGATCAACGACCTCATCCTGACGATCTATCGCGATTTCGGCTTTGACGACGTCGTCGTGAAGCTCTCGACGCGTCCCGAAAAGCGCGTCGGTTCGGACGAAGCCTGGGACAAGGCGGAAGCCGCGCTTGGGCGCGTGCTCGACGAGCTGGCGAAGCGCGGGCTGAAGACGAGCGTTCAGGAAGGCGAGGGCGCCTTCTATGGGCCGAAGCTCGAATATACGCTGCGCGACGCCATCGGCCGCGAATGGCAATGCGGCACGACGCAGGTCGACTTCAATCTGCCGGTGCGCTTCGGCGCCTTCTATATCGGCGCAGACAGCGAGAAGAAGACGCCGGTGATGATCCACCGCGCCATGTTCGGCTCGCTGGAGCGCTTCACCGGCATATTGATCGAGCATTACGCCGGCCATCTGCCGTTGTGGCTGTCGCCGCTGCAGATCGTCATCTGCACGATCACGCAGGAGGCGGACGACTACGCCTATGAGGTCGCGGCGGCCGCGCGCAAGCTCGGGCTCAATGTCGACGTCGATTCGCGCAACGAGAAGATCACCTACAAGGTGCGCGAACATTCGCTCGCGAAGGTTCCGGTGCTTCTCGTCGCCGGTAAGAAGGAAGCGGCGGAACGCTCGATCTCGATGCGCCGTCTTGGCTCGCAGCAGCAGACTCAGATGGGGATCGACGAAGCGCTGAAGCTGCTGGCCGACGAGGCGACGCCGCCGGATGTGCGGGGGTAAGGGAGGCGCCCCCTCCCGGACCCTCCCCCGCTTCGCGTGAGAAGGGCAGGCCGTTGGCTTCGTCGAGATCGCCGCCTTAGGGGCGTGAGCCCGAATGGCGCACACCCCCTTCTCACGCGAAGCGGGGTGGCGCGACGCGCCGGATGGGGGCGCAGCGAAGCGAGCTTAAATCTCCACGAGCGCCAAGGCCGCCGCCGGCGCGCAATTGGCCGCTGCGGCGCGTAGCTCTTCCGGCGCAATAATGAATTCGGAAAAATCCCGATAGCCTCGCCCCTGCGAAGCCGCGAGCCGTCGCGCAAGCATTCGGCCGACGCCGGCGCCGATGAAAGGCGCGTCGGGCGCGACGGCGTCGCGCGAGGCGAGCAACGCAATCTGGTCCTCGATGAGCCGCATCTGCGCGCGTGCGAGATAAGCCGCAAGTGCATGCGCCTGACGATCGGACAATCCTGAGCCGTCGCGGCCCAAGAGCCTCGCGAGGCGCGCGCGCGAAGCCGCGACGGTCTTCGGCCTGCCGTCCGCGGTCGGCGACAGATCGGCGGAGCTTTCTCCCTCGCACAAATCGCCCAGCACGCGCCGAACATCGGCCATGGAGGCGAAAGCTTCGTTGACGAGCGGCGTCCACTGTCCGTTGATGGGGGCGAAGCGCGCATAGGCTTGCGGGGCGCCGCGCGAAAATCCGGCATAGGCAAGTTCCCCGCAGGCGAGACGCTCCGCGTCTGTCACGCCCTGCGCAGCGACACGGCCATCTCGGATCGGAACAAGGTCGGTCGTCGTCGAGCCGAGGTCGATGAAAAGCGCGTCGCGGCAATGCTGCGCGACAAGCTCGCCGCTTGCGCGCCAATTGGCCGAGGCGACGGCTTCGGCTGCGCTAGCGATCTCGCTGCGCCCGACGAATCCTCGCGCGCCCGCATAGAAGCGGATATCGTCCGCGCCGATTTCCCGCGCGGCGAGGGCGGCGACCGAAACGACGCCCGTCGCGCGATCCTCGAAAGCGTCCGACAGCTCGGCCGTCATGGTGACGCGATGGCGCGTGGCGGGGCCAAGCTCGGCAAGCGTTTCGCGAATCGGCGCTTCGAGATGCGCGAGACCGAGATGCGGCGCGCAGGCGCGCTGCGTAACGGCGACGATGCGCCCGTTCTCGGCCCGCGCCGCCTTCACATGGGCGCCGCCAATGTCCCAGCCGATGATCGCGGTCATTTGAGCCTCGCTCCACCCCAACCGGGGACGCCTCGCGCGGCAAGGCGGGGGTGAATCATAGCCGTCCACATTTGACGGAGGAGCGGGCGGTAAGCGCCCGCGCGGGAGGCCGGCGGCGGCGACCTCCCTCCTCAAGAGCAGTAGCCAATCACCAAAAGAAAAGGGGAGCCGCAAGGCCCCCCTTTTAAGCTTGGCTCCCGGCCCGAACTCAGTTCGGAGCGAAGGGGTGCTTGGCCTCGTTGCGCTTGGCGACGACTTCGGAGGCCTTCGGCTCGCCGCGGACGGCGCGGGCGATGGCTTCCTTCGTGGCCTGGTAGTTGTAGTCCTGGATCTTCTTGTCGTCGTTGGCGTCCCAGTGGATGAACACGCCGACGGAGATGAAGAGGTCGTCAGCCTCGTCGACCGGGATCACGCCCTCGGCGACCGAGTCGGCGACGGCCTTGGCGACGCCGTGCTGGGCCGGGCCGAACATCTGGACGGCCTGCTTGGCGCCCTTGATGGTGACCTTGTTGAAGAGGATCGTGTTGGGCTTGCAGAGCAGGTTCGGGGCGACGACCGCGAGAAGGGTCGTGAAGCCGTCCT